>JASHQB010000155.1 GCA_030037775.1 Candidatus Acidiferrales bacterium | reverse complement strand
AGCCCGACGACGGTTCCGCGATTCACTCCGACGGAAATTAACAGCGAAGCGAACCGATCGGCACGTTCGTTGAGCTCGTTGTAGGTCAGGGTGGCCGCGCCACAAACGACCGCTAAGGAGTCAGGCCGGGCAGCTGCTTGCGCTTCCACGAGCTCAGGAACGCACCGCCATCCTGAGTTCCTGAGGAGGGCGGTAGTATCCGCCAATGGTCCATCAACAGTGAGATTTGATGGAGCGAAGCTTGAACTCATCGAGCTAGCCACATAGGCTCCCAAGCGTCAAGGCTGCGCTTTCCTTTGAGTTGAGTCTCAATCGGAGAGACGAAAAGGGGCGGAGCTTCAATTCGTAACCGCCTAGATGATATGCTGGTTTCGAACAATCCCATCGTCAACCTCGAACAACCTCGCGGGCGAAGTTTATCCACTCGTTCCAGGACTACCAAGAACAGTACACTCGCCTCCCTGTCGCGCTATAGCCGGACGACAGGACGGTATTTGACCTTATAGCAAGCATTCTTCCAAGTACCGGCTCAGTCGCTTTTGAATCCTAAGCGTCGAAATTCGAACAATTAGACAGATAATGCAGGTACTTAGTGCTAGCAAACCTGCCAGCAATGCCGGCACCGTGCAGCTTTTTGCACATTTGAGGAAAAACCCATACTTTGGAGCGTGGTGCTTCCTACGGGAGGAATGCCGGGGAATCGTTGAAGCTCAGTTGGGGAGTTGGGCTTCCTGGAAGCGCATGACAATCAGATCGGCGCGGCGCCGCACGCCATGCTTGGCCAGGAGATTCGAGACGTGGAATTTCACGGTGCGCTCGGAGATGTTAAGCTGGCTGGCAATTTCCTTGTTGGACAGATTTCGCAGCAGCGACTCCAGGACTTCGCGTTCGCGGCGGCTCAAGGTACCGGGAGTTTTGTTTCGGAACATACTCGACTTGCGTGTGCCAACAATGGATTCGACGAAGCGGGAAAGCACAGAACGGGGGACCCAATAGCCTCCCGCCGCGACCAATGGCAGGGCGTCCTGCCACTGCTTGGTTGCTTGGCCATACGTTAGCAGCCCTTTGACGCCGAGGCGGAGAAATTCGAAGGTGGAGGCGTCGTTATGTTTCGAGGCCAGAACCAACACACGGGCCTTAGCGTTGGTCTCCAGTATGCCTTCGATAAGAGCATGAATCACCTGCGTGGAAGCTTGGCCGTCGATGACGTAGACCGGCGACTTCGGGATCGGCAGCAGTTTGATTTCCGAAACCACTGAAGAGGTTAATTGCCGAAAAGAGATCTGAAAGGCGTTTTCGGGCAACACCCGTTCAAATTCCGACCGCACCAGCGGGTGCGGTGAGAGAAGACATACCTTCAGGCGATGCGGACGGGAGTTACGTGACATCACAAATCAGGCTAGCGAACTTAGCTTCCATGGGCAACAAATAGCTGGACGGAGTGTTTGGGAAAGGTCAACTCCGGCACAGGTGAGGAACATCTAGCGTGACGCGTATCCCCTCGGGAATCGCTGTTTCCAATCCCATGCTGTGCGGATAATTGCCTCTAAGGTGGGAGAGGCCGGTGACCACCCCAACTGGGCGCGAATCCGCTCGGAGCTGGCGACCAGCACGGCTGGATCGCCGGCGCGCCGCGGTGCGGTGCGGTAGTTGATCTTGCGGCCGGTGACTCGAGAAGCAGTTTCCAATACTTCCTGAACGGAAAACCCCTGGCCATTCCCAATGTTGTAGATGCTGCCGGCAAAATCGGAAATTCGTTCTACGGCGAGGGCGTGAGCCAGCGCTATGTCCAAAACGTGGACGTAGTCGCGGACGCAGGTGCCGTCGGGAGTTGCATAATCGGTGCCGTAGACGTGAAAAGCTTCGCGCTCGCCCGCGGCCACTTCCAGAAGGATCGGTATAACATGCGTCTCCGGGTGGTGATCCTCGCCATGTTTTTCCGACGCGCCAGCGGCATTGAAGTAACGCAGAGTAACGTATTCGAGGCTGGCGTTCGCGCGGAATTCCCCGAGCACGCGCTCAAAAAGAAGTTTCGAGGCGCCGTACGGGTTCACCGGCAGCGTGGGATGCTCTTCGGTTACAGAAGTTTCTTCAGGCTCACCGTAGGTGGCGGCGGTTGAAGAAAAAATCAGCTTTTTGACTCCGTGGCGAAGCATGGCTTCGAGCAGATTGATTCCAGCGGAGACGTTGGCGCGGTAATACTTCGCCGGCTCACGAACGGATTCTTCGACCAAACACAGGGCGGCGAAGTGCATAACCGCATCGATTTTGTGCTGCTGAAATACGGCGCTGAGAGAATTCAAATCGTGAAGATCGACCTGGCAGAATACCGCGCGGGCGTCGACAGCCTCGCGGTGTCCTTCGGAGAGATCGTCCAGGGCAATGACGCTATGTCCGCGCTCCATCAGCGCCTCGGCGCAGACGCTGCCGATATAACCGGCGGCTCCGGTGACCAGGATTCTCATGCGCACCCTATCGAGCTGGATTTGGAACAGGCCAGGATCATGGAGCACTGCGCAAGAGCACGTAGGAAGGTTGAATCTGCAAGCGCGAGATTCATTTCTTTACGAAGGCTTCGGAGTACCAATTCCACGTGCGGCGAAGGCCCTCCTCGAAATCGACCCGCGGGTGATAACCAAGGAGTTGCACGGCAAGATCGATGTTCGCCTGTGAGTGCAAGATGTCGCCAGCGCGGGGCCGGTCGTACTTCGCGTGAATCGATCCTCCGGTGATTTCACCGAGGAGTTTCAGGACGTCGTTGAGCGAGATGCGTATGCCGGTGCCACCGTTGAAGACTTTGCCTGAGGCGCCGGGGGCCTCGCAGGCGCGCAAGGAAATGTCCACGACGTTGTCGACGTAGGTAAAGTCGCGGGACTGTTCGCCGTCACCGTAAACCACGGGCGCGGCGCCTTCGATAACCGCCAGCATGAAGCGCGAAAGCACTCCGGAGTATTGCGAAGTGGGATCCTGACGAGGACCAAAGACATTGAAATAGCGGATGGAAACGTTCTCCAGGCCGTAGGCGTGCCCAAAAACTCGCGCGTACATCTCACCCACGAGCTTCGTGACGCCGTAAGGAGAGATCGGATCGGAGAGCATGGTTTCGACCTTCGGCAACGTGGGCGTCTCGCCATAGGCCGCCGAAGATGCGGCATACACGACGCGACGGACCTTGGCGTCGCGCGCGGCAACCAATACGTTAAGCGTGCCGTCAATGTTGACACGATTAGTCTCGATGGGATCTTTCACGGAACGCGGAACCGAAGTGCGCGCGGCCAAATGCAACACGTAGTCGGCGCCATCGCAGGCCTCACGCGCCGCTTCGAGATCACAGATATCCCCGCGAATAAGGCGGATTCTCTTGACGGCGTGTGCGAGATTTTCTTTCTTTCCCGAAGAAAAATCGTCGAGCACGGTGACGTCGTGTCTGCGACGTAAGAGTTCATCCACGATGTTCGAGCCGATGAAACCGGCACCACCTGTCACCAGGTAGCGCATTCCGTTCCTCCTCGATGAGCGTTGTTGTTACCCGAAGCGGTTCAGCAGAGGACGATTTTCTCGCGATGTCTCCTCACATGACGAGTGGCATTGCGCGAATCGACGACCAGCTTCGCCGCATCCACGATGCGCTCATAGTCGTACGAAGAGTGATCGGTGGCAATGAGCACGCAATCGTAAGAACCGAGCGACTGCGGATTGGCGTCGACCGAGCGCATCTGGGAATAATCATAATGTCTCATCTTGTGCAGCGAGGGAAAGAACGGGTCGTTGTAATCGAGTTTCGCGCCGCGTTCCAGGAGCAGTTGCATCAATTTTAGCGAAGGCGATTCACGCAGATCATCGATGTCTTTTTTATAAGCCACTCCAAGGAGCAGAATGCGGGCACCTTTCAAGCTTCTCTCGCGTTCATTTAAGGCCTCGGCGACAGCGTCCACTACGTGGTAGGGCATGGAGGTATTGATTTCCCCGGCGAGCTCAATGAAGCGCGTGGCGAAATCGTATTCACGGGCCTTCCACGAGAGATAGTAGGGGTCCACGGGGATGCAGTGGCCGCCCAGACCCGGCCCCGGATAAAAAGGCATGAAGCCGAAGGGCTTGGTTGCTGCGCTGTCGATCACTTCCCAAATATCCATCCCCATTCTCTGGCAGAGAAGCTTCAACTCGTTAACCAAGGCAATATTCACGCAGCGGAAGATGTTTTCGAGCAGCTTGGCCATCTCGGCAACGCGAGTGGAACTCACCGGAACCACGCGGGCCACAATTTGGGCGTAAAGATTTGCGGCTGCCTGGCCGCTGGGCGGGTTGATTCCGCCGACCACTTTGGGAATTTGTGAAAGGCCAAAGTGCTTATTGCCCGGATCTTCGCGCTCGGGCGAAAAGGCCAAGTAAAAATCGGGCGGTGCAACCTTCGGGTCGGGCTCGCCTTGAATGGGACAGCGCAGCCCGCCTTGTTGAAGGATGGGCAGCACCAGCTCTTCCGTTGTCCCTGGATAGGTGGTGCTCTCCAGGACGATCAGCTGGTCGCGCTGCAAATGCGGCGCAACGGCGCGCGCGGTGTTCTCCACGTAGGAAAGATCGGGCTCGCGGCGTTCATCGAGCGGAGTGGGCACGCAAATCAAGACCGCGTCCACGTCCCGCAATCTCGAAAAGTCCGTGGTGGCCGAAAAATGCTTCGCGTGGACGTACTTGGAGATTTCCCTTGCTGGGATATGCTTGATGTAGGACTCGCCACGATTCAGCTTTTCGACTTTTTCGGGGTCGGTATCAAATCCCAAAACAGAATGCCCCTTCGAAGCAAAGTTCAGTGCTAAGGGCAATCCTACATACCCGCATCCAATGATTCCGATCTTCAAGTCCTGCCGTGAAAAGTAGTCCGAAGTTCTGTGCGTCATCTGATCAGGATTCTCCGTTGAACTCGAGTCAATCTCTTATGATACAGGACAAGGAAGCAAAACTAAATCCTTCGTGGAATGGCGGTGCTCAACAGAGGCCGCGAGTCTAAGTTAGATCGACGGTAATCGCCGAGTTGAGAGTATCCGAGTTGAGGAAGTTCTCGTCGAAGAAAAACAAGGTCCGCTCAGCAAAATCTGGCCGGTCGAACTCCTAAGTGCCCTTATGTTTATGGCTTAGGCCAGTTCGTCTTGTAATTTCTTTTTTTAAGGTACCTCCTCCATTTTGCGCACAGCGAGAACCATTTCG
>JASHQB010000154.1 GCA_030037775.1 Candidatus Acidiferrales bacterium | reverse complement strand
TCCGGATTTGCTGGTTTGCTGCGTGGTGGGCGACGGCGAAGCGGAGACGGGCGCGCTTGGGACGAGCTGGCACTCGAATAAGTTCTTGAATCCAGAGCGCGACGGCGCGGTGCTTCCGATCCTGCACCTCAACGGATACAAAATTGCGAATCCGACGGTGTTGGGGCGCATGGAGGATGCGCAACTGGAGCAGCTTTTGAGCGGCTACGGGTACAAGGCGCATTTTGTGGAAGGACACGAGCCGGAGGCGATGCATCCGCTGATGGCGCGGACGCTGGAGACGGCGCTCGCAGAGATTCACGCGATTCAGGACCAAGCGCGGCACGGAAAGGCAACGGGAGTGCCGCACTGGCCGATGATCGTGATGCGCACGCCGAAGGGATGGACGGGACCGAAAGTAGTCGATGGCGAGCCGGTGGAAAACACGTGGCGGGCGCACCAAGTGCCAATTACGAATTTTGAGAAGCAGCCGGAGCACTTAAAGATTCTGGAAGATTGGATGAAGAGCTACAAACCGGAGGAGCTCTTCGACGCGAATGGGAAGTTCGTGGCGGAACTCGCAGAGCTGGCGCCGAAAGGCACGCGAAGGATGGGCGCCAATCCGCACGCCAACGGCGGAATCCTGCTGAGAGACCTGACCATGCCGGACTTTCGCGATTACGCGGTGAGCGTGGCGAAGCCGGGCACGAGCGTGGCCGAGTCCACGCGCGTTCTGGGGCGGTTCTTGCGTGACGTGATGAAGCTCAACCTGGAATCGAAACATTTCCGCGTGTTCGGGCCGGACGAAACGGCTTCGAACCGGCTGGACGCGCTGTACGAGGTGACGGACAAAATCCTGATGGAGGCGCTGCTGCCGACCGACGAACATCTGTCGCGAGACGGACGGGTGATGGAAGTGCTCAGCGAACATTTGTGCCAGGGATGGCTGGAAGGCTATCTGCTGACGGGGCGGCACGGATTCTTTTCGTGCTACGAGGCGTTCATTCACATTGTGGATTCGATGTTCAACCAGCACGCCAAATGGCTGCAGGTGACACGCACGATTCCGTGGCGGCGGTCGATTGCGTCGCTCAATTACCTGCTGAGCTCGCACGTTTGGCGGCAGGACCACAACGGGTTTACGCACCAGGATCCCGGATTCATCGATGTGGTGATGAACAAGAAGGCGGACGTGGTGCGGGTTTATCTGCCGCCGGACGCGAACACGCTGCTTTCGGTGGCGGACCACTGCCTGCGGAGCCGCGACTACGTCAACGTGATCGTGGCCGGCAAGCAGCCGGAGCTGCAGTGGCTGGATATGGAATCGGCGGTGAAGCATTGCACTTACGGAGTCGGAATCTGGGAATGGGCGTGCACGGATTTGGGAACGGAACCGGACGTAGTGATGGCGTGCGCGGGGGACGTTCCAACACTGGAGACGCTGGCGGCGGTAGATTTGCTGCGGCAGCATTTTCCGGACATCAAGATTCGCGTGGTGAACGTGGTGGACCTGATGACGCTGCAGCCGCAGAGCGAACACCCGCACGGGCTGGCGGACAGCGAATTCGATTCGATTTTCACGACGGACAAGCCGATTATTTTTGCGTATCACGGATATCCGTGGCTGATTCACCGCCTGACGTACCGGCGGAGGAACCACGACAACCTGCACGTGCGCGGGTACAAAGAGGAAGGCACGACCACGACGCCGTTCGACATGACGGTGCTGAACGACATGGACCGGTTTCATCTGGCCGGCGACGTGGTGGACCGAGTGCCGAGGCTGCATCCGATGGGCGGGCATTTCAAACAGTTCGTGCGCGACAAGCTGGTGGAGCACAAAGACTACATCTGCGAATATGGCGACGACCTGCCGGAAATCCGAAACTGGAAGTGGCCGTACTAGGCGATGAAAATCCTGGTGCTAAATTCCGGCTCGAGCAGCCAGAAAAGCTCTCTCTACGAAATTGGGGACGCGATTCCCGCGCATCCGCCGGCGGCGCTGTGGGAAGGCAAAATCGAATGGGAGAAGCGCGAAGCGAAGATGCAGATTCGCAGCGCCGACGGCGCGAATCTCAGCAAACGGGTTCAGGCTGAGTCGCGCAAAGACGCGGTGGGGTTGCTGCTGGATGAGCTGTGGAGCGGCGAGACGCGCGCGGTCGCTTCGGCCGCCGAAATCGGAGTGGTGGGCCATCGCGTAGTGCACGGCGGCGGCGAATATCAACAGCCAACGGTGATCACTCCAGCAGTGCGGGAATCGCTGGCGAGGCTCGCAATCTTTGCTCCGCTGCACAATCGCGCGGAGCTGGAAGGAATGGAGGTGGTGGAGGAGCGGCTGGGCGGGGTGACGCAGGTTGCGGTGTTCGATACGGCTTTTCACAGCCAAATGCCGGGAGCGGCGTTTGTGTATCCCGGGCCTTACGAATGGCTGGGGCAAGGAATCCGGCGGTACGGCTTTCACGGGATCAATCATCAATACTGCGCGGAACACGCGGCGCGGATGCTGAATAAGGAGTTGAATGCGCTGCGACTGGTGACGTGCCATCTGGGCAACGGCTGCTCGCTGGCGGCGATTCAAAACGGACACAGCGTGGATACGACGATGGGCTTCACGCCGCTGGAGGGACTGATGATGGGGACACGATCGGGGAGCGTCGATCCGGGAATTCTGACGTATCTCATGCGCGGCGGGAAGTTGAAGGCGGAAGAGATGGATGAGCTGCTGAACGAGAAATCTGGCTTGCTGGGGATTTCGGGAGTGTCGAGCGACATGCGGCAGATCATCGAGGCGATGAAGGCGGGACATGCGCGGGCGAAGCTGGCCTTCGATATTTTCGTGCACCGGCTGCGGCGCGGAATTGGCGAGATGGTTGCGGTGCTCGGCGGAATGGAGGCGCTGATTTTCACCGCGGGCATCGGGGAGAACTCGGCGGAAGTGCGCGCGGCGGCGTGCGAAAAACTCGGGCATATGGGCGTGAAACTCGATGGGCGAAAGAACGAGCTCGATGGCGAAGATCGCGAAATTTCGGTTGCCGGTTCGGCGACGCGCGTATTGGTGATCCACGCGCAGGAGGATTGGGCCATTGCCCGAGAGTGCTGGCGGTTGCGTACGGCGGTGTGCGGCGGCAGAAGGATGGCGAGTTCACCGAGGACCGTGTGATTGGACGGTGGCAAACGCGGCAGATCGGTTTGGGCGAGGGATGATGGTGCAGGCGAAGCGGCGTTCAAACGCCTGCAAATGTTTCGAGCGCTGTTTTGTCGGGAATAATCAGCGTCGAACCCTTCATTTGCAGAAGATTCTTTTTCTTGAACTCGCTGAAAACCCGCGTGACGGTCTCGCGGGAGGCGCCGATGGCCTGAGCGATCTCCTCGTGGGTAAGCGTTAGCGTGACATGAGTGGCGCTTTTCTGGTTTCCATGAACAGCGCACCAGTCCAGCAGAAAACGAGCGAGCCTTTCTCCGGCGGAGTGCGAGAGGCCGATGGAGCGCATCTCCGCTACCGCGGTATGGTAGGTTTCGCCGAGCTGCTGGGCCACACGCAGGGTTGCCTCGCCATGGTCACGAAGAAAATTCAAGAAATCGGCGCGGGAGATGAAGTTGGCCTGCGAGGGTTCGACCACTTCGGCGGTGAGTTCGTAGGATTTTCCAGTAAGGGTCGCCGGCAGCCCCAGAACTTCTCCGGATTCCGCGATCCGCACAATCAGAGTTTTGCCGTCTTTCGAGCAAGTCGAAAGCTTGACGCGGCCGTTGCACAGGATAAAAACGCCGCGCGCCGTTTGCCCTTCGACGAAAAGGGTTGCGCCCTTTGGATAGGAAGACGGAGAGGTAATCTGCGAGAGATGCTCGAGGGCAGCAGGCGGCAAATCGCAAAAAAGCCGTTCTTGCAGGTGAGGGCAAGCAACACAGTTCTCGATAATCTCGAGACCGTACGGAGCTTTCATGTACGAACCCCCGGGCATTGTACTCTCATTTCCGCCCGGAACAATTGGGGAGCCGGGGATGGGTTGGCCGGCCATGTGTACCTCCCTACTGGTGTGTGAGTGTGCCGGGTATTTCTTTGCAGGGGCGGTGACGTGAGTCACGTCGTCACGTGAGGGAGGGCTGCGATCTGGCGGCTTCGACATTGACATTCTGGAACAATCTGGGGGAAGTTGGGGAGCGGCAGGGAGTGTGATTCGCGTCACAAAGAGCGGTGACTGCGGTCACGGTTGCTTCCCGTCCGTCGATGCACTGTGGCTGCGGGAGGTGCAACATGAAAACAGCTGAAGGGGGCGCACGGGTGAGCGCGGCGGGTACTCGGATCAACTTCCGAAACATACTTTTTCTGACGGATTTTTCCGAGCCATCGGAAGCCGCGCTGCCGTTTGCGATGGGCATCGCGCGGGCCTACGGGGCGAAGACATTTGCTCTGAACGTTTTGCGTCCTGATCCTTTGCTTTATTCCACACCGGAATCGACGGCAATCGCCGACGACACGCAAGAGGAAAGCGCCAAGGCGGAGATGGCGCGGATCGAGTCGCGCCTGGCGGGACTGCCGCACGAAACCATGGTGGAGTGGGGCGATGGAATTTGGGCGAGCGTGGAAGAGGCGCTCAAAGAATATCGCGTCGATCTGATTGTGATGGGAACGCACGGGCGCACAGGAGCAGAAAAACTTCTGCTGGGGTCGGTGGCGGAAGAGATTTTCCGGCGCTCGCCGGTGCCGGTGATGACCATTGGTCCGGCGGTGCGCAGCGGCGTGCATAATGGAGCGCGGTTTCACAACGTGCTGTTTGCGACGGATTTCTCGACGCATTCGCTGGCGGCGCTGCCCTACGCGCTGTCGTTGGCGCAGGAGAACCAGGCGCGGATGACGCTGCTGCACATCATGAAAGAGGCGAAGGCGCCGGGCGTGATCTTGGATGAAACGGCTGCGGCGTCTGCGCTGACCAGACTGAATGATCTGCTGCCGGAGGAAGTGAAGCTGTGGTGCCGGCTGGAGAGCGTGGTGGGAAGAGGTGATCCCGCAATGCGAATTCTAGAAGTGGCAAAGCAGCGCGGGGCGGATGTGATCGTACTGGGCGTACGCAACGCTGCGGAACATCTTGGCGCAGCGACGCATCTGCTGCGGGCGACGGCGCATAAGGTGGTTGCGCACGCGGAGTGCCCGGTGCTGACGGTGCGCGGGTAGCGATAGCAAGAGTGAAGTGCTAAGGTGTGGGTGCGTCAAGCGAGGGGCGTTTAGCTCTGTTGAGCTCGGCGCCCCTTTTTATTTTTGCGTGAACGAAAGTGGAGGAGGAGATGAAAATGATGGCGCTCAATTTAGGCCTGGCATCGGCGGCCCTTGCGGTGAGCTTCGCGTTCGGGATGATGGTGCAGGCGAAGCACCAAAAGGCATTTCGCGCGAGCGAGCCGCGCGTAACGGGGATTGGCGGAGTGTTTTTCAAAGCGCACGACGCGATGAAACTTGCGGATTGGTACCGCAAGCATTTGGGGATCAGTTTCGAAGGGGAAGGAGCCGTGTTTCATTCGTTTGAGTGGACGGAGAAAGAGGATTCGTCGAAGGCAGGAATGACGGTTTGGGCGATTTTTCCGGAGAAGTCGAAATATCTGGGCGCGGATAAGTCGCAGTTCATGATCAATTACCGCGTGGCGAATCTGGAGCGCGTGATGGCGGCATTGAAGCAGGAAGGCGTGCCAGTCGATCCGAAAACTCAGGATGAAGCCAATGGAAAGTTCGGCTGGGCGACGGATCCGGAGGGAAATCGATTTGAGTTGTGGGAGCCGAAGTGAAAGACAGTGGCTAGTGACTAATGGCGAGTGGCTAGAAAAAGACAAAAGCACCGCGAGCAATTCGGCCACGCGATGGATCCGGAAGGAAACTGGATTCAGTTCTCGGAACCCACGTGAGAAAGTGGCCACAAAACACGGGGTCGCACAGGGGGATGCTAATGGTCAAAACCCCGAGGCAATATATGTGCACGCTGTGTTCTAAAGGGTGGCAAGAGACTTCTCAGGGTGTTTGGGAGTACTTGCGAGGTACTGACCTTCATGTCAAAAATGCTGGGCTAAAATTGTGTCCGAGGTGTGCGTAAGCCTCCGGTAAGTGGAGAAGAAAATGAGTGCTTGGATGAAGTTGAATGAACTTTCGACAAATAGAATGGTTCTAACTAAGGCGGCCAGCGAACCGTGCTCGATTTCGTAACACCGAAAAACTGGGTCGTTGGCGACGACATAATCATGCAGATCAACCGGAGCCCGCACGACATTGAGTACATAGATGGCAAGCTTGTATTGATCCGGCCCCCGGAGCCGCCGAACGGTTGGGAGCGTGAATTTTACTCCCTGCATAACAAACGGACAAAAGATTGGGTAACCGTCGATTTCGACCAAGGTGAAGGTTTTGAAAACCTCAAACGATAGCGCTTATTGGAGCGCTCGGAGTTCTTTCATCGGTGGAGGAGCTATGAAGAGACCACAGATGGTCCTCATTTGGGCTCTAGGGGTTCTTTGTTTTGTG
Source organism: Candidatus Acidiferrales bacterium (assembly GCA_030037775.1). Classification (GTDB taxonomy): domain Bacteria; phylum Acidobacteriota; class Terriglobia; order Acidiferrales; family UBA7541; genus DAHUXN01. The sequence goes on along the minus strand of JASHQB010000154.1, from coordinate 8,329 downwards.
CCCACGTCCCTTTGTCAGGAGGCAGTCGCGAACGGCGTTTACTGGAATCAAATGCCCACTGCTGTAAGAAAAATGTACGTACGAGGCTTTATTCAGGGAAAGTTAGCAGGCGAAACCGGCGTGTTGAAGTTAGCGGACGCTCTCAAAAAGCAAATTCTCACTGACGAAGCGAATGACAAAAAAACATACAGCGCTTCGCAAGTCGTTCTGGATAAGAACTTGCTGGATTTCATAGTGACCGCGCTCAACACGGAGCTTGGTGCGCTTTCACGCGATACTGGCGTCACGCCATCCCCGAAAGAAATATCGTCCGCTGTAGACAGTTTCTATAACGACCCAGCTAATCTGAGCGTTTGTTTTCCGATGGCAGTCGACTACGTTTGGCATTCTCTGGACGGTGTTGACATGGGGGCGGAGGCTCTCAAGACTCTTCGTTTTCAGGGCGGTCGCACCGGTTGTGAGGGACTCTAGGAGCTTCTTCCTCGCACGCGCAATTTCCTCCAAAGTTTCTGCCGAGTTGCGTATTACAAGCTTGCATCGGAATAAATAATTCGCTGGGCTGCTGAGCGAGATGGAAGCGGCGTCTGCGGGCCTTTGAAACGTTCGCGCGTCAATCTGATTTCTTGCTATGAGGCCAGACGGCCTGATTTCTTGCTATGAATCCAGACGGCGGTTAGAACGGTGGCGAGCAAGATAGCGCCGCTGACAATTGCGACCCAATCAGGGTGGTTCGCAGGCCGGCCGGGCCGAGGCCAGAGGAAGTCGACGGCCAAGCGCCCGGCGAGCATGATCAAGGTAGCGGCACCGAGACGAGCGCGACCCGAGAGCGTGAATCCCAGGTACTTTTTGCTCGCCCACGCGGTCACCGGCCAGACGGAGAGGCCCGAGAACATTGCGAACCAGCCATGAGTCGGCGGCCATGGTCCGGTGGTGATGATGAGCCCCAAGCCACCGCATCCGGCAAGGATGAACCAGAACCAAGCCGCAGTCGCGGCGATGAGTTGGGCGCCTCGCTTCCAGCCAAACGACCGCTTTTCCGCGCTTACGGCAGCGTGATCGCTCATGGGGAAGATCTCGCGACATTATATATCGACTAAAGCGCAAACTTGCCGCGCATTGGCCTCGTCTCTTTGCATCGGAATGAGGAATTCGTTACGCTGCTGAGGGATGGATGCGGCGTTTGCGGAAATAAAGTTTAATGAGCCGGGGGCGGCGGAGGCGAATCTTGCGCTGCTGCGATGGCGGCTTCCGGCGGCGCTGTGGGAGCGGCTGCCGACGCTGCTCACGCAGCTTCCCAGTCCTGACGACGCGCTGAATTTCCTGGAGCGGTATTTGCGCGAGGCGCCGGCGAGCGTCACGCGGCATCTGGAAGCGCATCCCGCGGCGCTGCACTACCTGCTTTCGCTCTTCAGCTACAGCCGTTTCCTCTCTGAATCCCTGGTGCAAGAACCGGAATTGATTTTGTGGCTGGACCGGCGCGGGCCGAACGAAGGGCTCGAGCGGATGAAGTCGCGCGACGACGTGCTGGAGGATTGCTACCGGTTTTCGACGATGGCGTTCGAGCTGCCGGCGGCGGTTTTTCTGGCGCGATTCAAGCGGCGGGAATATTTGCGCATTACGCTGCGGGACGTGCTGAACCTGGCTTCGCTGAGTGAAGTTTGTTTGGAGCTGTCGAATTTAGCGGACGTGCTGATCGAGCGGGCGCTGCGGCTGTGCGCGGCGAAATTGGAAAATCTGTACGGAGTGCCGCAATGGAGCGATGAACGGGGAGGGTTGCAGCCGGCGCGAATGACCGTGCTGGCGCTGGGAAAGCTGGGTGGGCAGGAGCTGAATTACAGTTCGGACATCGATTTGATTTTTCTGTACGACCACGACGGCGAGACGGCAGGAGGCGAGGCCGGGGCCATTTCGAATCTGGAGTATTTTGTGCGGCTGGCGCAGGCGATTTTGAAAATGCTGAGCGACGCGACGCCAGAGGGCGCGGTGTTTCGCATCGACATGCGATTGCGGCCGGAAGGGCAGCAGGGAGATTTGGCGGTGAGTTATGCGACGGCGCTGGAGTATTACCGGACGCGCGGGCGCGAATGGGAATTGCAGATGCTGATCAAAGCGCGCGTGACGGCGGGAGAGATTTCCACGGGGGAAAAGCTGCTGCGCGAAGTGCATCCGCTGATTTATCCGAGCGAGGCAGGAGCGGGAGTGGTGCAGGCGGTGCGGGACGCGCGCGAGGAAATTTCGCGGGCGCTAGAGCAGCGCGGGCAAGGCGACCAGGGCGCGGGGGGAAACGAGGATGCGGCGGCGTGGAACGTGAAACTTTCGCCGGGCGGGATTCGCGACATTGAATTCATCGCGCAGTGTTTGCAGCGGATTCATGGCGGGAGGGACGCGTGGGTGTCCGGGCGCGGCGCGGGCACGACGCTCGTGGCGCTGCAGCATTTGCATGACAAGGGGTATTTGTCGCAACGGGATTTTTACCGGCTGAGCGCGGCGTATGAATTTTTGCGCAAGGTGGAGCACCGGTTGCAGCTGCGCGACGGATTGCAAGAGCACGTGCTGCCGCGCAAAGCGGAGGCGCGAAACCGGATCGCGCGGCGCAGCGGCGTGGAGCACGCCACCCTCCCAGGCGGGAGCAGCGGGGTGGGGAGCGCGGGGGAGGAGCTGCTGGCGCGGATTCGCAGGTACTTTGAGGAAGTGCAGGAAATTTATGAGCGAGTGACGCGCGGGGCGATGTCACGCGCGGGAGGCGCGGCACCGTATACGGGAGTGGAGCGAAGAAAAAGCGGACCGAGGGGAGAAGGACGGGCGGCGCTCTATGCGGATGCGGCGCGGGAGCGGATGAGAGCGGAGTTCCCTGCCGTGGCAGAAAAATTGGCGCACTACCGCGCGCAAGGAGATGTGTTCGCGAGGCGCGGACTCGAAAAATACGTGGAGGCGGCGCGGCACGATGCGGGATTGATGAAAGACCTGGAGGAAGCGCCGGCGAAACTGGATTGCGCGGCGGCGCTTTTCGCGCTGAGCGATTTTGCGGCAGAGACGCTAGTGCGGGAGCCGCGAGCGATTGAGCGAATTGGGGATTCGTCGACGGAGGAAGCGAGGAAACAACACAGCCTGGAGTTTCCGCGGGACCTGGCGGCGCTGAGAGTCGCGCATAACGAAGCGGTGTTTGCGGCGGCGGCGCGGTCGATTTTGAGCGAGCCGAATCCGTTTGCGACGTTTTCGGAGCTGACGCGCGCGGCGGAAGGCGCGGTGCGGGAGGCGCTGGAGTTTGCGGCGGGGGAAGAGAAGGAAGTGGCGCGAGAAGGTGAAGACTTCGCGCGCAATGCGGCGCGAATAGGAAGGAAAGATGAAAGCGTCGAGGCGAGATCCTTCGTCGCGAGCAACGCTCCTCAGGATGACAACGTAAGAACCTGGCGCGAGCGAGCCGTATCTGACGAGGCGTGGAGCGAGGCGCCGTTTGTGGTGATCGCGCTGGGGCGGCTGGGCGCGGGGGAAGTTGACATTGGGTCGGACGCGGACGTGGCGTTTTTTGCGGCGGCGGCTTCGCAGAGCGAAACGCAGGGGTGGCGGCGGCCCGGCGCGGCGGGAAAGCTGGCGGAGCGATTCATACGCGCGGCGGGAAGTTACACGAGCGAGGGGCTACTGCTGCCGGTGGACACGCGGCTGCGTCCGCGAGGAGGCGAAGGCGAGATTGTGCAGTCGGCGGCGTATCTGATGGAATATTTTGCGAGCGAGGCGCAGGCGTGGGAGGCGGCGACGTATTTGAAGGCGCGTCCGGTGGCGGGAAATGTGGCGCTGGGGAAGAAATTGATTGGGGAGCTGCGGGAGATTTTGCGGCGGCGATTTTCTGCGGCTCACGGCGGCGACGCAGGAGAGTTGCGGCGTAAACTCGTGCATATGCGGGAGCGGTTGGAGCGCGAGCGGGCGGAAGGTCCGGCGGGGTTCAAATGCGCGGTGGGAGGGTTTTTCGACATTGAGTACGTGATTGCGTATGCGGCGCTGTCGCGCGGGGAATTTGTGGACATGCCAAAGAATGTGCTGGAACAGATTGCGGCGCTGGGGGCGAGTGGCGCGATGCAGGCGACTGATGCGGGGGTGTTGCGGGAGGCGGCGACGTTTTATAGGTCGCTGGACCATGCGATACGGCTGGTGCTGGGGCGGTCGATGAGCGCGTTGCCGGAGCCGGCGCAGATTCCGCGGGTGAATGCGCTGATGAAACAGTGGGGCGTGAGCGTGGGAGGGAGTTTGTATGACACGCTGGCGACAACGAGACATGCGGTCCGGGGGATTTATAAGGCGACGGTGATGCAGGGCGCAGAGTAGTTCCCTTTCGGCGGCCCGCTGCCAAACAACGAATACCTTGCGCCCTTCGCCAAGAGCGCTCAGGACAAGCGCGTGAAGCGCGCAAAAGGAAGAAATCTCAAAAAGCGTTTTTTTCGACAAGAATCTTAATACTGGCCTTTATTGGCACGGTTGAAGCTGTGCCCTGACAAGTCGTGAATCTCGCGCTCGACCGGTGAGAATGAACGATCAGGGCATAGGCGTCCGACCGGAGGGTTGGCTCTACAGAGGGCCCGCTGGTCGGAAAACAACTGCTAGGGACCGAGAGTGTAAACAACGGAAATGAGAGTCTCGACGGGGACAGGCGTACCGCTGCAAGTCTCTGGTGCGTACTTCCATTGATTGACGGCAGCCGTGGCAGAATTAACGAGGTCGCTATCTCCCGGAGCAGCCAGGACCGTGAGATTGGTCACCCGTCCATCCGTATCAATCAAAGCATAAAAGAAAACCGCGCCTTCGACGTGAGCTGTCCGTTCACGGATTGGATAAACAGGAAGGACTCGCGTTTTGATTACCGGCAAGGTGTCGGGAGCGTCGCAGGATGGCCAAACGGTCGAATCTGACGAGGGGCGAAAATCCGCGCTGTTTGTGTTTGCGATGGGCGAGATGGAATTGACCTGGAGGGTGACCGGAGTGGCCGATGGTTGTTGTTCAGTGCGGACGTTGCGTGGAAAATACTTCCCCGCAAAAGATATGAAGTTGGAGAATTCCACGGAATTAGCGCTGTCAAGCGTACCGGTCGCCGGGTCAAAGCAATAGTCCGAGTCGTACTCTCCATCTCTCCGCACCAGGGTCACACAATTGACTTTGACTCCGTGCGCCTTCTGTTGATGAAGCTTGATAGTTTTTAGGTCTGCTACGAACATAGGATTCGACCACGCGTGGAGATCTTTAAGAAAATCGAGCCCTGAATCTAACTGCAAAAGAGGGCCGAGCTCGTAAGAACTGGTGCGCGCTTGCCAGTATTGATTTTTTCCTCCTACGCGGATGCGAGCGTAATTGGCGAAATGAATTTCCTCGCGCCATTGGTCGGGCGACGCCCACTTTAGAAGGTAGCTGCCACTTTCTGGCTTGCCGAAACGCTGGTCGATGGTGATCGTGGCGCGCATCTCGAATGGCGGGGAGCCGGGCGAGCGGAGGTCGCTGACGGCGAGAGCTTTCGCGAAAAGTGCCGTAGCTTGCGCACGCGCCGCAAGGTCTTTGTCAGACTGGCCGCGGGCGCAGCGAGCTACAGAGAGAAAGGCGAACAAGACAATAACAGAGCAAATAGTGCGAGGAGATAGCCGAGAAGTGACTTTGCACATGGATTTATCTTGTTGGCTTGCGCATGGTACGCTCGCGTTGGTTGCAACGCAATGATTTTCGCCGCAGATGCAGACCTGTTGCGTGGAGCGTGTCTAGGCCGGGAGCGGGCTTCCTTGTTGGTTGGCGGCGGGCGGCGTGGTATGTTCGCGAGTTCGCGTGAGACAATGAAAAGCAGTAGCGCTTCGCGGAAGACGCGAAGTTCTGCGCAACAGGAGCGAGGCGAGTCGAAGAGTCGCCCGCACTGGCGGGCGCGGCATCCGCGCCGAACGCTAAACATCAGCGTTTGGGGAGACCGGGCTGGAAACGCCCGGGCGATGGACATACAGGAGAAGAGATGAAGGACAAGTACAGCGGAGTGGAAGTGCCGAAGGATGGGGCGGGGATCGAGTATGTGAATGGCGCGATGAGGGTGCCGGAGAGACCGATTATTCCGTTTATCGAGGGCGACGGGACGGGGCGGGATATTTGGCGGGCGTCGCGAAGGGTTTTCGATGCGGCGGCGGAGCGCGCGTACGGCGGGAAGCGCAAAGTGGCGTGGCTGGAAGTGTTCGCGGGCGAGAAAGCGTTCCGGCAATTCAAGGAGTGGCTGCCGCAGGACACGGTCGAGGCGATACGGGATTTTCGCGTGGCGATCAAAGGGCCGCTGACGACTCCGGTGGGCGGAGGGATCCGTTCGCTGAACGTGACGCTGCGGCAAATGCTGGAGCTGTACGCGTGCGTGCGGCCGGTGAGATATTTTCCGGGCGTGCCTTCGCCGGTGCGGAATCCGGAGAAGATGAACGTGGTGATTTTTCGCGAGAACACCGAGGACGTGTACGCGGGAATCGAGTGGCGCGAAGGAACGCCGGACGCGGCGCGGGTGCTGAAATTCTTGAATGAGGACATGCTGCAGGGGAAAAAGCATATTCGCGAGGACTCGGGAGTGGGCATCAAGCCGATTTCGGTGACGGGGACCAAGCGGCTGGTGCGAAGGGCGATTCAGCATGCGATCGAGCATAAACGACGGGTGGTGACGCTGGTGCACAAAGGCAACATCATGAAGTTCACGGAAGGGGCGTTTCGCGATTGGGGATACGAGCTGGCGAAGACGGAGTTTCGCGACCAGATTGTGACGGAGCGGGAGAGCTGGATTCTGGACAATCTGGACAAAAACGCGGGCATCAGCGTGGAACAGAATGCGGCGATGGTCGAGCCAGGGCTGGAAAATGCGCCGGAGCAGTTCAGGAAGGAAGTGTGCGAGGAGGTGCGCGCGACGCTGAGCGCGATTTGGGGAACGCACGGGCGCGGCGCGTGGAAAAACAAAATTCTGGTGAATGACCGCATCGCGGATTCGGTGTTTCAGCAGATTTTGACGCGCGCGGACGAGTACAGCGTGTTCGCGACGCCGAATTTGAACGGCGATTATTTGTCGGACGCGTGCGCGGCGCAGGTGGGCGGGCTGGGAATGGCTCCGGGCGCGAATATCGGCGATGGTTATGGCGTGTTCGAGGCGACGCATGGGACGGCGCCGAAGTATGCGGACCAGGATGTGATCAATCCGGCGTCGGTGATGCTGAGCGGGGCGATGATGTTTGAGTTTATGGGATGGAAGGAAGTGGCAGGGTTGATCGAGAGCGGCATCGAGCGGACGATTCAGCAGAAGCGCGTGACGTATGACTTGGAGCGGATGATGCAGGGAGCGACGAAGGTGAAGACGTCGGAGTTTGCGACGGCGATTATTGAGAATATGGGGGCAAAGGCAGTGGCGAGTGACAAGTGACGAGTGGCGAGAGAAACCGAACGAATACCTTGCGCGGGTGAAGCGCGCAATAGGAAGACATAATGAAGACTGACCGAGCCGCGTTGTTTTGGGGAACGGTGATAGCAGTCGCGTTCGTTACAGTGACTATAGTTCTTGCGTTCAAATTCCCCGACTTTCGTCTACCGTTTACGATAAGACATGGGGATACCATTATCACAATCGCCGCGGTTTTCCTGCTCTTGACAGCTTCTTACCGGAAGCTCTGGAAACGTCCTGGCTTTTGGGGATTGCTGCTTGTGTTTCTCGGAGCGTACTGGTTGATAGGCGTGTATGTGGTTGAACAGTTCTTAGGGATTCGCATGGATGTTCTTTATGGCGTCATCGCAGGAGCGGAGGGGGCCGTATTCGCGCTCATCATGGCTCGCGTGTATCACCGAGGCCCGGATATTAGTTCCTTCACAGGGCGAAGGACAAATCAACCGCCCCGCTCCTTGGAGCGAAGGTGAAGACGCGAGAGTTTGCGTCAGCGATTATTCAGAAAGTGCGGTCGGAGTGCACGGGTTAGAGTTAATAGTCGCGAGTCCACAGTTTAGGCTCCGTACTTTGCCAGCACGATGTTTGCGAGTCTGCGGTACACTTGTCGGCTGACTTTTCATTTTTCATGCAATCTATATCGGGAAATGATGGGACAAATGCCGGCCTGAAGGCCGGCGCTACAAAACCAATTCAGGAGCGATGATGAGGAAAAAGGTGACGGTGGTGGGCGGTGGGTTTGTGGGGTCGACGACGGCGCAGCGCGTGGTGGATTCGGGGCTGGCGGACGTGGTGCTGACGGACATTCTGGAAGGCGTGCCGACGGGAAAGGCGCTGGACATGCTGGAGTCGGCGCCGATTTCGGGGTCGAGCGTGGGCGCGGTGGGGATTTCGACGGGCGCGGGCGATTAC
>JASHQB010000153.1 GCA_030037775.1 Candidatus Acidiferrales bacterium | reverse complement strand
GAAGAGACTGTAGGAGGCGGCGCGAGCGGAGTACTTGACGGGACTGCCGGCGGGATCCTTGCTCGCTTCAAAGTGGAGGGGCGACGCCAGCAAACGGGATGCGAGAGCCTGCTCCCTTTGCGCCGAAGCATGAGGCGCGCCCACGGCGCAAATCCCGGCCCAGGCGAGGGCAACAGCAATCGCCACTTGCCCCCTGCGCGCGCGTTGCACCCTTTCCAGCGACTTGGTGTTCATTCTTTCCCCGTAGCCGATGCCTCGACGGCCAGTCTGCTCGTAACCGAAATGCAAATTTTTGCAGTTTAAGAAACCAAGAAATCTCTTCTGTTTGTTGAATCACGGCAGAAGAAACTCCGTATCGCGCGTGCATTCTTCTCTTTACCGTTGAGCAACCCTCTAATGGAGCACGTGGCGGGCCGATTCCCGCGGCACACGTGTTTCCCGATCAAGGACGGCGGCTATCCAGCCGCCGGTTACCCATTCTGCAAGGCGACGCGCCACAGAGCCCACTCCTTCCGCCAAACCAAGTAAACTGGAAGCTCCCATCAACAGAGGAGCCTCCGCGAATTTCGATGATTTGCATCTTGCAAGCACGGGATTGGCAATGATGAGCGCGCGAACGGAAGCTTTAGCGGCTCCCGCATCGAGCAAGTGGATTTACGGCCCGTGGACGGACCTGATTTTTGGCTGCGGCGCATGGTCGGCGCCGCTGCTTCTCATCGCGGGACTGCTGGGCGCTTCGCATTTCCATACCTGGACGGTTGCGTTTTATCTGCTGGCCGTCGTCTTCAACTACCCGCATTTCATGGCGACGATCTATCGCGCCTACCGCACCAAGGAAGAATTCGTGAAGTACCGCGTCTTCACGCTGCATCTGACGGTGCTGCTCATTTTGACGGGACTGCTCGCGCACGCGTGGTTCCCCCTCGTTCCCTGGGTTTTCACGCTCTACATATGCTGGAGCCCCTGGCACTATTCGCGGCAGAATTTCGGCCTGCTGATGATGTTCCTGCGGCGCAACGGCGCTACGGTGAACACCGCCGAGCGGCGTCTGCTTCACTACGCCTTCGTCGCGTCTTACATCATGCTTTTGATCAGTTTCCAGACGGGTGTTTCGGGCGATCCGCTGGTCCTGTCGCTGGGTATTCCGCCGCGCTTCGCGCATCCGGCGGAACTTCTGATGGCGGCTGCATTCCTCACGTTAAGTGCGGTGGCATTCGTGCGCCTTGCGAACTCTGGATTGCGCGCGCTGCTTGCGCCGCTCACGCTGCTCCTCTCGCAGTTCCTTTGGTTTCTGGTGCCGATTCTTCTCGCTCTGGTCATGCGCATCGAGATTCCGCAGAGCCGCTACAGCAGCGGCATCCTGGCGGTTCTGCACTCGGCGCAATACTTGTGGATCACCAGCTACTACGCGCAACGTGAAGCTCGCGCCGCGGGCCGCGTCGGCTGGAGCCGCGCCGCGTATTTCGGCACGCTCATCGCCGGAGGAATCGCCCTTTTCATTCCCGGCCCGTGGATTGTCAGCTATGTGTTTCATTATGATTTTGCCGTCAGCTTCTTGATTTTCACCGCGCTGGTTAACATCCATCACTTCATTCTGGACGGCGCCATCTGGAAATTGCGCGACGCGCGCGTCGCCACCCTCCTCACGGCGCACGGCGGACGTACGGCAGAAACAGCGGCTCAGCCAGGCGGTCCCGCGGCGGGCACTGGAGGTCTGTGGCCGTGGCTGACCGGCAGTACCTCTTCCGCGCATATATTTCGCATCGCCATAGCCGCGCTGCTCATCGCTTGGGGAGCTATGGATCAGATCCATTACTTTCTCGGCTTTGACGACGGCAATCTAACGCATCTGGTGCGTGCCGCGTCGCTCGATCCCTATGACAGCTCCGTGCAAATGAAAATTGCGCGCGTGGAATCACAGGAGGGGCATCTCCCCCAGGCGGAACAGGCGCTGACGCAAGCGGTTTCCGTGAATCCCGAAAACCCTGGCCCACAAGAAGCCCGCGCGCAGGTCTTGATCGAAGAGCATCGATACCCCGAGGCGCTCGATGAATACAAGCGCTTGCTCGCGATTTCCCCTCGCGATCCCGATGCGCTCGTCAATTACGGTCTACTGATGTTCCAGAAAGGCGACGCCAGCGACGCGATTAGCGCTTGGCAAAAAGCGGTGGCGATTGAGCCCGAACAAGCGAACGCGCAGATTTATCTGGCGCAAGCGCTGGATCATGCGGGAAATGCCGCTGCTGCCAGCGAGCATTACAAAGAATTCCTGGAATTGATCGCCGCGGATCGAAATCGCGAACACATGCCGCCGGCCGAAATCGTATCGGCGATGCTCGCGCTCGCCGACGACAACGCGCGCCTGAACCGCGCTCCGCAAGCCACGCAGGCCTATCAATCGGCCGTGACATTGGCGGAGAAAGCCGGTGACATCAAGCTCGAAAGCCTGGCATCCGCGCATTTAGCCGAATTGCAGGAAACGAGCGGCGATGCCGCAGCGGCGGCCGCTTCGTACCAGCGCAGCCTTCTTCTCGACGAGAAATCCGGCGACACGACGGCCGAGGCCGCGGACTGGTTCAATTACGGGCAGTTTCTCAGGCGCAGCAAAGCGTCGCCCGAGTTGGCCTTTGCCTGCATCCTCCGGGCCGAAAATTTGCTCCAACAGGCAGGCGGGGAGCAATTGCAAACCGTGTCGAAAGTGCGGCAGCAACTGCAGCAGGAAATGGGCAGCAAGTCTGCAGCGGTTCGAAAGAATCTCTCCGCGTATCTGCTCAAAGCTTCATCGTTCGGTTCCACCAAGAATTAATCTCGGTCGAAGGCAATCCTCGGAAGTTCCGATTTACTGCGGTTCTCGTGTGCACCTTCGGCGCTCGGGATTTGCTGGCGCCGCCCAGGCCTCCTCGAGATTGACCAGAGCATACTGGCCCGCCTGCAACTGAAGAACGCAAGGAGTTGAAGAATCGGCCTAGTTGATGCCGTGGATGCGCATATCGACGAGCTGGTCGATGGTTAGGTTTTGCATGCCGCGCGAGCGCAGGTCGGAGATGTATTCGGGCGTGACGTCGTGGATGCGCATGGTGACGAGCTGGTCGGGGTCGGGATGGTGGTAGCCAAGCTTGTCGAGCGCGGCGACGAATTCCGGAGACACGCCGTGAATGCGGAACGCGACGAGCTGGTCAGGATCCAGATGCGAGTAGCCGAAATGATCGAGCTG
>JASHQB010000152.1 GCA_030037775.1 Candidatus Acidiferrales bacterium | reverse complement strand
GGCGCGGTCATATGCGCATAGGCGTAGAGAGTCTTATCTTTCTCGAGAGCGTCCTTGGCGGCCAGCAGAGCTTCCTGGCCAGCGGACACCTGATCACTGGCTTCGAGGTCTTTGCCCTGGGCGACGTCGATGTCTTCCTGAGAAATGAGTCCGGGGTGCACCCTTTGTACGCCGGCGAGACGCTGATAGGTGACGTGCGCTACAGCGTAGGCAGACTGTGCGCGATGCAGTTCTTCTCCAGCCTGTGCCAAAGCCGCTTCGTCGTGCTGGATTTGCTGCACCAGCTCTGGGATCTCCAGCACGGCCATCACCTGGCCCTGCTGAACGTGCGTGCCCCAATCGACGTAGAGTTTCTGAATATAGCCGGAAACTTTGGCGTAGACGTCGATTTCCTGAAAGGGCTGAAACTCGGAAGCGATCTCGAGGCTGGTGGAAATGCTACGGCGCGTCACCGGGACCACGGCAACGCGCGGAGCATTTGCCGCATCGACCTTGGCCGGCTCGTTGGAAGTTCCGCAACCGGGGAGAAGTGCAGCCACAAACAGGAGCGGCAGGATTGCGAACCACATTTGCTGTTTCGATCTCATTGTTTCACCATAGTTATTTCTGCGGCCCTTCGGGACTTGAGTTCGAGCGTGAAGGGCTGAGAGTTGTGTCATGCTTCACTTTTCTCGATTTTCATTTGTGACCGGCTCCCTTATGCCAAAGCCCCGGGGAATCGAACGTTCGATGATCGGGAATGTTTCTCGACCCAGGGAGGTAATGCAACCGGACCCTTTGGACCCACTCGCACCACGCAAGTCATGCGCGGTTCAAGTTCCCACACAGAAGGAAAAGTGGCGGTTAGATACGAATGATAGGAGGTGCGCGGAGCAACGAGGGCAAAGCGACTTCAGTGAGCATTGCCTGATCTTCGAGAGGAAAACTCAACACCGAAGACGCCGAAGGATCTGCCTGCGAATGAGCTACTGATAGAGAGACTGCGGGTATCGCGGAGTGCGCGACTCCATGAGCGGTGGCTATATCGGCAAAGCAAAGCGGCGTGCGTGGGCGGGGTTGCGCGCGTGGCCGAAACCTGCTCGCGCTGAAACCAACCAGGAGAACCGCGAGCGGTATTAGCGCCAAGCGCAGAAAGACCCTTGCCGAGGAACGTCTCATCAGTGTGCAGAACCTGTCAGCAATAGATTGCGCCGCGGCATCAGCGTGCGCCACTACCCACTTGGGTGAGCACTTCAAGCCGCAAAGGAACAACGCTCGTTCGCATTACGATGCAATCTTATCGCCCGGGGCTGTATGAAAGCAAGCGTCGCGCTCGTAAAGAGGGCCAGTCGAGTTATGCCTGTACAACAATCGCCGGCGAGGCTGAGCGGACTACGGCGCAGGCTCCAGGGAAGGTTCGGGACTAGCAAATTGGCGCTGGTACAGGTCGGCGTAGACCCCCTGCTCCTCCAACAGTTCCGCGTGTGTGCCACGCTGGACGATGCGGCCATCCTGCACAACGAGGATCTGATCCGCCTTGAGGATCGTGGAGAGACGATGGGCGATGACGATGGAAGTGCGGCGCGCGAGCGCGGTTTCGAGCGCTTTCTGGATGGCGGCTTCGGATTCGGAGTCGAGATGCGCGGTGGCTTCGTCAAGGATGACGATGTCCGGGGCCTTGAGAAGGAGCCGGGCGATTGCCAGGCGCTGTTTCTCCCCGCCGGAGAAACGATAGCCGCGCTCGCCAACGAGTGTTTCGACGCCCTTCGGCAGAGACGAAACGAGCGGAAGAATTTGTGCGGCGCGCAAAGCTTCAGTGAGTTCCGCGTCGGTAGCGTCGGGCTTGGCGTAGGCGAGATTGGCGCGAATAGTGTCATGAAAGAGATGGGCGTCCTGGGTGACGACGCCGATGCACTGATGGAGCGAATCGAGCTGGGCGTCACGAACGTCGATGCCGTCCACGGAGATGGAACCGCTTTGGACGTCGTACAAGCGCGGCACGAGTTGCGTTATGGTGGTTTTGCCCGCCCCGGATGGACCGACGAGAGCGACGAGCTGGCCCGGTTCGGCGGTAAAGGAAATGTCGTAGAGCACGGTTTTTTCCGGTGTTTTGTCGGGCACGGCGATGGCTTCCAGCGAGGCGAGCGAAACTTCAGAGGCCGTCGGGTAGCGGAAGGAGACGTGGTCAAAAGTAATTGTGGCTGGACCGGCGGGAATCGGAACGGCGCCAGGCTTTTCTTGAATCATCGGCGCGAGGTCAAGCACTTCGAAGACACGCTCGAAGGACACCAGCGCGGTCATGACGCTGACCTGTATGTTCGAAAGGCCAACCAGCGGAACGTACAGGCGCGCAAGATAGGAAACGAGGGCCACCACCGTGCCGACATCGAGCGTGTGCTTGACCGCGAGCACGCCGCCCCAGCCGTAGGCGAGCGCCGTGGCCAGCATAGCCATGAGCATCATTGCGGTGAAGAAAAGGCGCCCATAGACGGCGCTCTTGACGCCGATGTCGGAGACGCGCGTGGCTTTGGATTTGAACTCCGTGTTTTCGTCCTGGCGGCGGCCGAAGAGCTTGGCAAGTTGCGCACCCGCGACGTTGAAACGCTCGACCATGAGACTGTTCATGGTGGCGTTGAGGTTGTAGCTTTCGCGGGTAATGGCCTGGAGTTTGCGTCCCCAGAACCGCGCGGGGAGAACGAAGAGCGGGATCAGGACGAGTCCGGCCAAAGTGATGCGCCAAGAAAGCGCGAACATGGCTCCGAGAATTAGGACGACGGTGATGATGTTGCCGATCACGTTGGAGAGAATATCGGTGAACGCGGTGCGCGCGCCGCTGACGTCATTATTGAGGCGGCTGACCAGAGCGCCGGTTTGCGCGCGGGTGAAAAACGCGAGCGGCATTTGTTGGATGTGTTCGAAGAGCTTGGTCCGCAGAGAAAGCACAATGCGCGCGCCGATTTTCGCGGACAAATAGGATTGGGTCAGACCGAACACGGCGTCCAAAAGGCCGAAGCCCGCCACCAGAAGAGCGAGCTTGACGATGAGCGGTGCGTTGCCCTTGAGCATTCCGTTGTTGATGATGTCGCGATAGATCAGAGGATTTACGACGCCGATAGCTGCGTCCAGAATGACCACAAAGAGAAACAGCACGAGAAGAGAGCGGTACGGAACGGCAAAGGCGAGCATACGCTTCGCCGTGCCGGGCTTCACTCTCTGATTGAGGACGGAGGAGTCCTGGCGAAAGGAGCGAAAGGAACTGATCATGCTGCCGCCCACGCTATTCCTCCGATTGCTGAGTAACGGTTTGGAGCAGTACGTTCAGTTTATACAGTTGGGGCCGGCGATTCAAATTTGCGTGGCGAGAAAGAACGCAACGACCTGAACGAACGGCCAGGATGATTCCTTGGAAACAAAAACCCGGATTGGAACTGAAGTACTAGTGAGTGAAACGCACGTGGCTATCAGAATGGCGCGTGCCTCCGACAAAAGTGTGCATCCCGGAGCGGGGCTGCGACAACAGTCGGCTGCAGAAGAAACCGGACGAGAGGAGAAGTTCCAATGAGGGGTCCATGGAAGAGTATTTCGGGTATTGTGCTCGCCGTCACGATCGCTTTCACAGTGATCGCACCGCGTTTGCAAGCCGGGCCGGCCGCCCAAGACAAGTTCGTGCTGCCGTTCGACGCGCAATGGGGAAAAACAACGCTTCCGGCAGGCGTCTACACACTGTCGGTCGACCGTTTTAGTTCGAACGGGACGATCCGCATAGCACGAGGACAGCAGGGCGTGGGGATTATGCTGCCGCAGCTCTTTGACTACACGCAAAAGCGGGGGAAGAACCCAGAACTGATTTGCGTCCGGCACAACGGCGTGGTGACGGTGCGGGCGTTGCGGTTGCCCCAGGTCGGCACGTTCTACTTTCCTCTACCGAAAGAGTTGAAAGTTCTGATGGCGCAGCAGCCGCAGATGATTGAAACTGTTTCACTCGAGGCGACGGACTAACGCCGCTCTCGCAAACCGCACAGAGCGTCTCTTAAAGGTTTTGGGGCCGGACAGGGCGGGCTACCCACTGGCGGTGCCCGTCCGCAAGTCCGGCCTTGTTGTTTGTTCGACTTCACGGGCAACCCTGCGTAGGATATGAAATGAACGGGCGCATTGAAATGAGCGCACCAACGCCGGCAACTACGGTATCCCTTTGAATTTGTTTCCACACACGACTCGAATGACGCTTGCGGCTGCGCTGTGCTTGTTGCTTTCGGCGTGGCCGACCGCGCCAGGTCAACAAACGGCCCGCGGAGTAGGCGGAGCGATGCAATCCACATCGGTGGTGGTGAATGTATATGCGATTGTCGAAGGGCGTCACGGTCAGCTGATTCGAAACCTGAGGAGGGATGATTTTGAACTGAGCGACGACGTGGCTCCGCAGAAAATCGAGTATTTCTCACAAGAAACGGACGTGACGCTGAGTTTGGGAATCGCCCTCGATACCAGCAATAGCCAGAGCCGTCTGCTGGGAACGGAACAGGCAGCGGCGAAAAAATTCCTGAATTCCGTTTTGCAGGGTGCTGACCAAGCGTTCGTGATGAGTTTCGACGCGGATGTAAGATTGCTTCAGGATTTCACCGGCGCGCCGACGGAACTGGCACGGGCCATCGATGCCGCGGAAATCAACCAGACAGGAAAAAGCATCGTGCGAATCGACTCGGCGAGCTCGACGGGGGGAACCCACCTCTACGACGCGGTCTATCTAGCCTCCAATGAATTGATGAGCGCCCGGCGTGGGCGCGAAGTGCTGGTGCTGGCGACGGACGGCGAGGACCAAGGCAGCAAGATTGACTTGCAGAAGGCCATCGATGCGGCAGAAGGGGCGAACGTCATCGTGTACACGATTGTGGTGAGCGATGCGGAGTTTTACTCGTTGATGGGCACGTCGTATCACGGAGACGCGATGGTGCGGAAACTCGCGCGCGCCACGGGAGGGCGGACGATTCGAGTGAAATCCGTGGAACAGATTGGCCAAGCATTTGAGAAGGTCGAGCGTGAGCTTCGCTCGCAATACCGCCTGGGTTATTCTCCCGACGACCTACGCCACGATGGTTCGTTTCGACGAATTGAAGTGAAAGTACGCGGGCATAATTACACTGTGCGGGCCCGGACGGGCTACTACGACCGCGGCGATGAGAAGACGAGCGCGAAGAGCGCGCAGCCATTGAAGTGAGCTGGGAAAGCTGCGGCAGCGAAAAATAAACGATTCGAGGAGTGGCGCGCCCGGAGGGATTCGAACCCCCGACCCTTAGCTCCGGAGGCTAATGCTCTATCCATCTGAGCTACGGGCGCGTGAGGGAGCCGAAAGAAGTCGTGCGGCGCCCCGAAGCGATTCTACCGCGTCGGAGAGAGGGGGTAAAGGTGGCGGCACGGATGGCTGAGCGGAGCGGCCAAGCATCGTCGAGGCTCAGTAGCGGGCGAGATCGCGAATCTTCTTGGCGAGCTTTTCGATTTCCTCGGTCTTCTGAATCAGCCCCACGGAAAGCTCTTCCGAGGCGTCACTCTTCCCCACAAGACTCTTGAGTTCCTGCGCAAGTGAGAATAACTGGTCGACATCTTTGCGGATATCGCGCTGGTTTTGCCGCAGTTGCGCACTGGTGGGAGTTGCAGCCGGCGGCGGCAGAGCGGGTCGGCCGGAAGAAATCGGATTCTGGCGCGGCTGGCTGGGATTCTGAACGGGATCCTGCGCGACCTGCGGCTGCGTGTAAGCGGCACAGAGAGAGCTGGCCCCCGCCAACACAACTCCGGGAACGAATGCGGTCAAGAAAAGGCGTCTGGCCGAGTCCATGGATGTAACCTCCTGCTGATGAATCGCGGAAAAGCGCCCGCGAATCAGGATGATATAATCCCGTTCTTTCACCGCTGGTTATTATATGACGCAGTTTCTCGCAAATGGGTTTGGCTTTGCAAAGGGCGCGGGGCTCCGCGCGCTTATCGCGGCAGGTGCAGCGCTGCTGCTGATTTGGATTTTGCGCCTGTTGACGTCGCGGATGGTGCCTAACGCCGAGACGCAAAGCAAAGCGGACGGGGCCGGCGAAGAGGAATCGCGGACCATCGCCAGTGTGCTGTTCAGCGTCGGCTCCGTGGTGATCGTGATTGGGGCGATCTGGGTGATGCTCCCGACCTTCGGTTTGTCGCAGACCATCGAGGCGCCGGCGGTACGCGTATCGATCATCGCTGTTGGCGCGTTTCTGCTGAACCGGCTGCTGCGGGCCTACACCGCGCACATGATCATCGTGGCGCGCACCGACACGCGCGCGGCGCAGGCGCGAGAGGAACAAACGCGTACCATGGCCGGCGTGCTGTACAGCGTGGCGACAGCGGTGCTGGTGGTCGGTGCGGTGCTGATGATTCTGCCGGAGTTTGGCTTTCACGAAACTCCGGTGGCGGCGGCTGCGGGGCTCTCGAGCTTGGCGCTGGGCTTCGGCGGGCAGTACCTGGTACGCGACGTGATCAACGGGTTTTTTATCATCTTCGAAGACCAGTATACCGTCGGCGAGATCATCAAGTTGAACAGTGAAACCGGCAGAGTGGAACACATCACGCTGCGGCGCACGGTACTGCGCAACGGCCAAGGGGCGCTCGTGACCATTCCCAACAGCCTCGTCGGGCAAGTGGCGAATTTGAGCCGCGACTGGTCGCAGTATTTCCTGGACGTGACTATACCGAGCGAAGACGAAACCCGCCAAGCGCTGGCGGTGCTGGAAAAATGCGCGGCCGGGCTCCGCGAGGATCCGGCATGGGCGCCGCTGCTTGTGGACGGCCCGCAGGTTCTCGGCGTAGAATCCCTGGCACTGACCGGTGCGACATTGCGCATGCAGTTCAAGAGCGCGCCGAATCGCAACGACGAAGTGGCGCGCGAGCTACGCCGCAGGATCCTTCTGGAGATGGACCGCGCCGGCGTGAAACTGATCAGCGCGCACCGCGTGATGCTCTTGGGACCTCAGGGAAACTCGCCAACACCGCCGCAAACGAGCGGAAGCGTTCAAGGAGGATGAGATGGGAGAAGTGACACACGAGCAGGTCAACCTGATGCTGCATCTTTACGAACTGCGCCGCGAGCCGGTGATGCGGGAAGCGCGCTCGTGGTTCATGGCGAATTTTCATCCGAAGACCGCAGAGGACGTCATGAAGATCTGCCCTCCGGGATCGAAAGAGAACGCCTATATGCGGCAGGTGGTGAGCTACTGGGAGATGGTGACGAACATCGTGAGCCGTGGGCTGATCGACGAAGAGTTTTTCTTCGAGAACTCGGGCGAGCAGTGGGTGGTGTGGGAAGCAGTGCGGCCAGTCGCGAATGAGTGGCGCGCGATTTTCAAGAACCCGCATGCCTGGGAAAAGCTTGAAGAGCATTGCAAGCGCCTGGATGCGTGGCGCGAGAAGCGCGCTCCGGGCTCGACGGAGACGATGCGCCAGATGTTCGCACGGATGTTGGCGAAGGAACCGGCAATCCCGTCTCCGGTGCAGACGGCGAGACCGGCCTGACGGTTACAGAATCAGCAACTCGGGCGGACATTTTTTCTGCAGCTTCCTGACGGAATGGTAGCCTTGGGGTCAACAGCGAGCAACATCCAAACGTTGACCCCGAGGAGACGATCCACATGCTTAGGAATCGAGTTGTCCTAGCTGCGTGCGCCGCGCTGGTTACATCGGCGATGATCATTCCCGGCGACGTGCTGGCAGATGCGGCTGCGCAGCACGCCGGAAACATCTCCTTAATTCTTCCCGAGGTGGAGTTGACCCGTGGCGGACAAGGCATGGACGTGAAGCCGCCGACACCGGTCTACTGGGGCGACGTGGTGGCGACCGGGCATATGGCCCGCGCGCGTGTGGCGTTGGACGACGGCTCGGTGCTGAACGTGGGCTCCGATGCGAGCCTCACGGTAACGAAGCACGACGCTTCGCAGCAGCAAACCCAGATCGATATCGCCTACGGCGAAGTACGCTCGAAAGTGGTACACATCACCAAGCCGAACGGCAGTTTCCAGATGCGCACCCCGACGGGTGTAGCCGGAGTTGTGGGCACGGATTTCTATCTGGCGTATCAGAATTCCATTACGCGCCTGATCGTGTATGAAGGCACGGTGCGATTTTGCAGTCTCGGCGGGCAGTGCATCATGGTCGGCGCGGGGCTGATGTCGACCATCCGCGGGCCCAACGAAGCGCCGGACGCCGCGCAAACTGCGCCACCATCGGAATTGACGGAGGCGACGAAGAATACACAAATCAACGAAGTGCACGCGAAGGGATTCGTCAAGGGACATCCGGTCTGGTTCGGATTGATTCTGGCGGCGGCAGTCGGAACAACCGTGGGGCTTGTCAAAGGACTGAATAGTGGCGGATCGACCACGACGCCCGCGGCGCCGACTGGTCCGGCGCCGGCCCCGGGCCGGGCGCGCTGAAATTATGCGCTTGATGCGGCTGACCGGCTATCCAGCGCGCCTTTCCATCAGCATTCTGTGAACCGCGGAGAAGATGCGCTTACACGCGGGTAGGCGATAACTCCATAGCTCGCCCGCTTCCGGCATGTTCACCACCATCGTGGCGTTGGCCTCGAAGACCAGAACTTCTCCTTTGGCGTTCAGGCCAAAATCGATTCCCGCATAATCCAGACCGAGTGTAGACTGAATGCGCGCAAGCGCCTTCATGGCCACTGAGCCCAGCACGCCGGGCATGTTCTCCAGAAATGCAGCGTCTTCCGCGCGGTGTTCCGGATTTTCAGCCATCTCGGCAGTGAAGTAGTGGATTTTCCAATGATTCGAAATCGCGACGTGCAAAGGATAGATTCGCCCATTGATCATCATCGCGCGATATTTGCGTGTTTTCCCGTCAGAGCCGCGCGCATCGAGATAGTTCATTACGATCAGTTCCTGGCCCGGAAGCTCCGCGAGCACGGGCGGAAGCGCCTCGAGATTTTCGACGCGCACAAAATGCTGCCCGGTGTGAAAGCCGGGGACCCGGACAAGAATAGGAAATTCCAGACCGAGATGCGCCAGCGCAGATGCCGCGTCCGCATCGAGGAGGCGCTCGCGCGGCAACGTAGCCGTAATGGGCGTCACCACGCCAGGAAGACGAGACAATCGTTTGGCGTTGTTGCCCCGGCTGGTGGCGAGCACCGCGGCGGGCAGATTGATCACCGGGGCTTTCGTTAGCGCGAGCAGGGATTGCGCGGCAACGAGCGCGTCCGGCGACACTTCGGCGTCGCCGATGGCGTTGATGACCAGCTGGTGATAAGGCAACGGAGTGCTGGGATCGTAGAACTCCGGAACCACGGTAAATGTTTGGAAGATGCGATCGTCCAGAAAAGTGCGCATACGCACATTGCCGCCCATGGTGGACAATAGCTGCAGCACCGGCACGGGAGCATGGGCGCCGCGAAAGGGCAAAGGGATGATCGAGCGGTTGCGGAAAGCCTCGCGCCGATGCCAGGCGGCCTTTTGCGCGTCGCCCAAATCCTGCAGAAGGTAAGAGAGCCCTTCGTGCGCCTTGGCGCAGCCCGGTTGGACGCGCAAAGCCTGTTGGTAGTGTTCACAAGCTTCGCGCTTGAGTCGCAGCACCTCCTCGGTGCGCTTCTAGGCTTCCTGCCGTTCGCTTTCTTCCAAGAGATAGTTGCCGTAATTCACGCGGCTGGTGGAATCGTCGGGATGGCGCACGACCGCTTCTTTGTAGGCGATTCCCGCGGCGGTGCGATGGCCTGTGGCGATTAGCACGCTGCCCAGTTTGTTCAGTGCCGCCAGATGGTACGGCTCGCGCTCAAGGACCTTCATGTATTCGGTTCTGGCGTCCACGAGGCGGCCCAGTTCAGATAACAAAGACGCTCGCTGAAAACGCAGATCGAGGGAAAACGGATCGGACGCCATCTGGCTTTCGACCTCGCGCAGCTCCGATTCCCACTTGGCGCGCGGCGATGAGTCGGTAGCAGCAATCTTCGGAGCGGCATGGCCTGCCGCGGTGAAACTCTTTGTGATGCGCCGGCCCAGAGCCAGCGTGCACCCGACCAGTTTGTCAATTTCGCTCTGCCCGGTGCGATGATTGACGATGGCCGCGCGAATCGCCAAGCGGCCATCGACCACCGTGGTGGACGGCGCGACAATTCCAGACTCCTGCAGTTCGACCACGATGCTTGCGTTCACGCGATCAGAATCGTCGGCGCGATAACGAAAACAAACGATGTTCAGTTCGACCGGCGCGAGCAGCTCCAGTTCCGGGGTGTTTAAGATGCGATGCTCCAGGTAACGAGCCAGCGTGGAGGTGCGCGAAATGGCAGCGCCCATCGCTTCGGCGCCGTAGACCTTCAGCGTGAACCACGTCTTCAACGCGCGGAAGCCACGCGAAAGGTCCGGACCGTAATCACAAGGCCAAGGAGCACCGGCGGCGAGCCCTCGCGTCTCGCGCCGCAAATAAGTGGACGAAGCCGCAAACGCGTTGCGATGCAGAGTACCATCGCGAACCAGGATGAAGCCGGCGTCGTAGGGAACCTGGCCCCATTTGTGAAAATCGAAGGCCAGAGAGTCGGCGCGCTCAATGCCGCGAAGCCGTGGCGCGAGGTCCGGAGCAAGCATCGCCAAGGCGCCATACGCCCCGTCCACGTGAAACCAGAGTTTTTCGCCGTGGGCGAGGGTGGCGAGACTCGTGAGATCGTCAATCGCGCCAGTGTCGACGGTTCCCGCGGTCGCCATGATAAGAAAAGGCGCGAAGCCGGCGTCGCGATCCGTCTTGATGGCCCTCGCAAGAGCCGTCAGTTCTAACCGCCCGCGATTGTCCGTGGGAACCAGCCGGAGCGCCTCGCTACCGAGGCCGCACAGATCCATCGCTTTGCCAGCACAGCCGTGCAGCGCCGCGGAGCCATACGCCGTTAGCCGTTTCGATTCTGCGGCCACGCCCTGTCTGCGAACGTCACAACCGAGCGCTGCATCGCGCGCGATGACGATGGCAATGAAATTCGCCATGGACGTTCCAGTGACAAATAGGCCGGTGGCATTCTCCGGGAAGCCGAAGAGTTTTTGCATCCAGCTCGTAATTTGACGCTCCACCTCGATGGGAATCTGATCGCGCCCACCCAGATTGGCATTCAGCCCCGCCGCAAGCATCTCGGCAAGCATTCCAACGGGCGTGCCACCGCCGTGGACCCAGCCCATGAAACCGGGGTGAGCATTTCCCACGGCGAAGGGCAGGATGTAATTCATGAACTCCTGATGGACCTCGGTGAGAGACGAAGGTCCGACCGGAAGAGTGCTTCGAAATCGCATGCGCACTTTGTCCGGAATGGGCTGCCAAATCGGCCGCTCGCGGATGTTTTTCGTGTAATCAAGGATATCGTCGAGCATGCGATGCGCCTGCGTGCGGAGCGCTTCCCAATCGCGTGGGTCAAGGGTTTGGTCCTCGCGCTCAGGAAAAGAGAGGGCTGCCGTCTTGATTTCACGCCGAGCAGGTTGAACGATTCTCTCTTCTTTGCCGCACTTCATGGTCTGCTCCAGCGAATGCTTGCAATTTCGGTGCCGGGCAGTTCTGGCCTTCGATTTGCCCTGGTTGGCTTCGGCGAGGGCGCGGTGCAGGAAGATTATTGAAAATTCGTAAGGGAGAGGCGCTGCTGGCCTGGGAATGATTAAGAAACCCTAATGCTGACGGCAGCGCGTCTTCTTAATTTGTGTCCGAATGGTGGCTGCGTTGTTCTTGACTAACACTCGCAGAGAGCTCGCCAATAAGAAATAAACAAATCGCTCTGCGGGCTACCCTTCTGTATGTGACGGCGGTCACACTGCAATGTGACATTAGCCATTACGGTATTATACCAGTTACTGTATGAGTGGGCTGGGATCGAAGGAACATTGAATACCTACGCTGCTAAGGGCATCGAACGTAGCGTCGATCGACGACGCGTCAACCGAGGAGGGACGATGTACCATCCCGGAGTCGCGGTGCTTTCTCCATCTCCGGCATGCCCGCCGGACCAAACGCTTTTTCAAAGAATCAGCGAGTGCGGCCACAAAGTGTCTTGTGAGAAAGGGGCTACTCTCTTTGCGCAGGGAGGAAAACCAGAGGGCGTCTTCCTGCTGGTCGAGGGATCGGTGAAACTCTCCATGGCAGCTTCTGATGGGAAGACCCTTATTCTCGGATTCTTGGGCCCCGGAACAGTCCTGGGACTTGCCGCGACCATCTTGGGAAGAACGCATGAATCAACCGCGGAAGCCGTGGAGGCGGTGACGGCGATCTTTGTGCCGCGCACGGCTTTTCTCAAACTGGTGCTGGAGACGCCAAGAACGACTTTCGAGGTCGCGGAACTCCTCAGTGAACGATGCAAACAACTTCTAAAAGAACTCAAGACTATCGGCCTGTCCGAATCCGCGCAGCAAAGGCTGGCGACATTCCTTTTGGGATTGCGGGCACAGAGCAAGGAGAATGGCGGATACATCCGGCTCCCCGGTGCGAGTCAACAGGACCTCGCGCAGATGGTCGGACTGTCGCGCGAAACGGCAAGCCGGCTTCTTGCCCGCCTCAAGAAACGGCACGTGTTGGATTGGAAGCACTCAACCCTCCTGGTCAAAGATTGGGAGGCCCTGCAGAAGATGGCAGAAGACAATGGCAGTCCAACACGAAAACGATCATCAAGTACAAAGGCCCTCGTATTGCAGGACTAGAGCTACTGAACAAAGTGTGACGACGGTCACAGACAGAGCGAAATGGTTTCGATAGAAAACTACAAGAATTCGGCCAACGTTTCGTCTTAGAGAAACTATCTGGAAGCAAGTCGGGGGTCCAATGGCGCGGTTCAGGGCTCTTAGCTTAACGGGACTTGCGATTGTTACTCTCCTAGCTGTGGTTCAATCCGGAACCCCAGCGCAGGACAAGCCTTCCCAAAACGATTCCAAGGCCCCTGCAGTGGCACCTAAAGCGCGAACCGCCGGGCCTTCCGCTTACGCCGGCTCGGACACCTGCAAGGCCTGCCACGACGCGGAGTACAAGTCCTGGAGCGAAGGGCCGCACTGGAAAACAACCCTTAATGCGAAGGAAGGTCCGGGGCACCAGGGCTGCGAGGCATGCCATGGCGCAGCGGCCGCGCACATCTCCGACCCCACCGATATTTCGAAACTGTTCCTTTTCACTAAGGTCTCGGCAAAGGATATTAACGCGCGCTGCCTAGTCTGCCACGCTGGCGGGACACAGCACATGAACGCGCTCAACTCAGTCCATGCAAAGAACGGCTTGAGCTGCACGTCGTGCCATACGATTCACCACTCTGAAACGAAGGAATTCCTGCTGGTCAAATCGCAGCCGGAGCTTTGTTACTCCTGCCATCTGGCGAAGAAGGCCGAATTCGAAATGCCATTCCACCACCGCGTCAACGAGGGCCTGATCCAGTGCACGGACTGCCACAATCCACACGGCACCGAAGGCCCCAACCAGGTGCGGATGGCGGCGACGCAAGATGCGGTCTGCTTCAAATGCCATACCGACAAGCAGGGCCCGTTTGTTTATGAGCACGCGCCCGTGAAGGTAGACGGCTGCACTTCTTGTCACGTGGTTCATGGAGGGCCAAATGCCCACATGCTGAGGCTCAGCAACGTGAATCTGCTCTGCCTCCAGTGCCACACAACTTCGAGCTTCAGCAGTGCGCCAGGTGCGCCCTCCTTCCACAACCAGGCGACCTTCTTCCAGGCCTGCACGTTGTGCCACGTGGCCATTCACGGCTCGAATTTCAGCTCCACGTTCTTTAAGTGAGGGGATGCCATGGGCTCTTTGCGAACGTCGTGCAGTGAGAACACGGTCAGCCGCAGAGCGATCACGGTGGGCCTGGTGCTGCTGGTCGTGATGTTTTTCCCGCAGCGCTCACCCGGCCAGCAGGCCTCCGCGCAGACTCTCGAGCAAACGCAAGGCATAAATTCCGGCGATTATAACGTTCAGCAAACCATCGACTTCGGATTCCGGATAAACGAAATCGGCGGAAATTACGACACCTACGACACCTTCGTCAATCTCGGCTCCGGCGTCCGGCTGTTCGATTACGAGCTGGACATGCGTTCGCTGAACCATCAGGGATTGTTCTTTGACGACCTCAATTTCAGCAACTTCGGCTACGGCGGCGATCCCAACGACGTGTCCCGGCTGCACATCGACATGAACAAAGTGTATGACTTCCACGCGTTGTTCCGTCGCGACGAGAATTTCTGGGACTACAATCTTTTCGCCAACCCGCTGAACCCGGCGACGCTGAACCCAGTGGGTTCGCAGACCACCGGCTGCATCGTCAGCCCGCCCACCTCTACCAATCCTGGCCTGCCCGGCTATTGCTCGAACCCGGCGGTGGCCCAGACGAACTCCCCGCACGCGCTCGATCTAGTACGGCGGATGCAGGACTACGATTTGACGCTTTTGCCGCAATCCAAGATTCGTTTTCGCCTCGGCTATTCGCATGACGCAGATGAGGGGCCGGGCTTCTTCACCACCGACGGCGGGACGCTGACCGATTTTCCGGAGAATTACAGCTACACGACGAACGCCTATCGCGCGGGCGTGGATTTTCGCGTCCTGCCGCGCACCAGGATCTCCTATGACCAGTTCCTGAGCTACTTCCGGCAGGACAACACGGTGACGGAGAATCCCACCGCCACGCCGCAGCAATACGGCTATCAGGCCGCCAACGGAACCCCTGTTGATCTGGGCATCCTCTGGAGCACGCAGACCGCCGCTGAGGCATTGCCGTGCGCTGCCCCGATTGCGAATGCCTCAACCGCTCCGCCCACAGCCATGGCTGCCTGCAACGGATTTGTGAGTTACAGCCAGGTGGGCCAGCCCCGGGATTTTATGCCCACCGAGAGGCTGCGGTTCGAATCGAACTACTTTTTGAAGTTTGAGACCTCCGGTTCGTTCGGCTATAGCAGCTCCGACAACACGGTTCCTAACTTCAACGAAACGCTTGTTGGCTGGACCATTCGCACGGGTTCTCCGGGCGGAACCACCGCCGGCCCCGCCGAGACGAAGCGTGATTCCGTCGATGCCGATTGGTCGGGCGTTTATTCGGTGACCAACAATTTCAGCATCGAGGACTTCTTCCACTACAACAACTGGCGCATTCCCGGCATGTGGGACAGCGAGCTGGGTTCTTTGTTCGACGCAGCCGGTGCGACCGGCTTAGGAGCACCGGTCGGCTTGTTCGTGGCCGCCAACTGCGACGCCGGTAACAATTACAGCGGCCCAACTTGCCCGGACCACACCGCCACCTCCGCCGCGGATCTGGTGGATGCCTATAACGGGAATTTCCTCAAGCAGGATATGAAGTCCAACAATCTGGAATTCGAATACGATTTCACCAAGCGGATCAGCGGGTACATTGGAGACGTGTACACCCACCGCGATATCGTGATTTCCTCGCTCAGCTACACCACAGCGGATATTTATTATCCGGGCGGCGCGACGGCCACCGCGGCGAATGACTATCTAGCAGCGCGTGGAAACTGCGCACTCGTGGCTGGCGCCCTACCAGCGGGCTGCGTCCTCAACGGTGATGGTTCCATCACCTTCACACCTCCCGTCCCGAGCACCGGTGCCACGGTCGACCTCATTGATATCGGCGAAAATGCTTTCGAACTTGGCTTGAAAGCTCGTCCGGTCGATACCCTGCTCCTCAATGGGGACTTCTCTTTTGGGTATAACAACGTCGCGTTTACGCGCATCGATCCGCGCCAGGTCCAAAGCTACAAGGTGCACGCTTCCTACACGCCAAAGCCCTGGGCGACCGTGGACGGCGCGGTGGAAATCCACGAAAACCGCGACAACGTCTACACCGTAGACAACTTGGAGCATGACCGCATGTACAGCTTCAACACCATGCTTGTGCCTAATCCGCGCCTGGCGGTCAGCTTCGGCTACAACTACTGGGATGTGTATACGCAGTCGGACATCTGCTTCAACTACTCCATTTCCGCTACAAACCCAACGCCGCCCCCGGGAACGCTGCCCGTAAGCACTTCGCCTCCCGGCGTGGCCACCACGGCTTGCCCTATCGCCGGAGCGTCGGTCGGCGCGGCGGGATTGGGCGCTCTTTCCACCTACGCCAGTAACGATCACTTCGCGCATGCCGATCTGATGTGGAAGCCTGGAAAACGCGTCACCGCAAATCTCGGATACGGCGGCAGCTTCGTCCGCGGCAACACCATCTTCCTCAATCCGCTCACGCCTTCGGGCACACTGGATTACAACTATCAGATGCCGTACGGATCGATCGTCATCGACATGTACAAGGGCTTCAGCTACAAGATCGGATGGAACTATTACGGCTTCAACGAAACGGGAGACGCCAACCCGTTCGGCTTGGCCGCGATACCGCTGCAGGACTTCAATGGCAGCAACATCACCTTTGCTTTCCGATATTCGTTCTAGCGGACGCGTATCCAGAAACAGGGGCAAGTTGTGATATTTTCCGGTCTGGGAGGGCTAGATGAACTTTTTATTGCGTCGACTGAGCCAAGCGTCCCTTTTGGCGGTTGCGTTCATGTTTCTCTCGAATGCCTCCACGCGAGCCGATGATTTCGCCGGGGTTTTCAAGACCAAGTGCGCCATCTGCCATGCTCCCGACGGCAGCGGCAACTGCCCAATGGGCACGAAATTGGGCGCGAAGGACTTGCGGTCGGACGAAGTGCAGAAGAAATCCGACGCCGAACTGACCGACGCCATCGCCAACGGCTTGGGCAAGACCATGCCAGCCTACAAGGGCAAGCTGACCGACGATCAGATCAAGGGGCTCGTTGGCTTTATCCGGGACATAGCCAAGAAGAAATAAAATCCGGGCGTTTCTTGAGGCCGAGAGTCGCTCTGCCCCCCATCCCCAGCAGCGGCGTGAGGAGGCTTCTTGACGGCATTAACGGCGTTCCTGCTCATTCAGATCATCGTGACCATCCTGCTGGCCTTGGTCTTTCTGATTCGCCCTTCGATCACCGCCGGCGCGGCGGGAAAAATCGTCGCTTTCATTGGGTTGGCGGTTCTTCCCGCGCTCTGTCTGGTGGGAGGAATGAATACGCACATGCAGCGCTCGGAGACGACGCAATTCTGCACTTCCTGCCACGTGATGGTTCCCTATGGCCGCAGTCTTTACGTCGATGACCCCAGCTATATCCCCGCCGCGCATTTTCAGAATCACCGCGTGCCGGCGGATGAGGCCTGTTACGCCTGCCATGCGGACTACTCGATTTACGGTCCGCTGAAGGACAAAATGCGCGGGCTCACACGGATTTACATGCAGTATGTGAGCACGCCGCCCAATCCCATTCGCATCCCCGGCGGATGGGACAACCATCAGTGCTTGCACTGCCATCAGGGCGCGCGGGGCTTCGAGGAGAACGCCATCCATTCCGCGGTGATGGACTCTCTGACCTCCAATCAAATGTCGTGCATTTCAAGCGGGTGCCACGACACCATCCACAATATCAATGCGCTCAACCACGTGAAGTTCTGGAGGCCCGGCCAATGAAACGCGGAATCCACCGGCTGCTGCAAATTTCAAGCGCCTTGATTGTTCTGGGCCTGCTGGTGGAAATCGCCAGTCTCCTGTGGTTTCACCCGCTGTCCTTCGTGCTCTTTGCTTTTGTCGCGGCTACGCTCATTGGCCTGGGGATTCTGGTGTTCCTGGCGTCGTTGGTCTTTGTCGGGAAGCCGCCCACAGGGGACGGCAGATGAGGTGAGCGATAGCAAATACGCTTTCTCTAATTGATTGCGAGTAAGAGGAGAAATTTGGAGGCGCGGGTGGGAATCGAACCCACGTATAAAGGTTTTGCAGACCTCTCCCTTACCACTTGGGTACCGCGCCGGTAAACCAAACTAGTATAGCCAAAGTCGGATAGCGTCAACCAGGGAATTGAGGCAAAGTAGCGGATCAGTGGGAAGCTCGGAAGCTCCGTTCAGCGCGCCGGCCCCCGAAGGCATGGATCGTTCGTGTACCAGCGATCGACTCACCACAGTGCCAGATCCCACCGGGAATGAAATACTCTTCTCCAGCCCGAACTGGAATGCGCTTGCCGTCGATAATCAGCGTATAGCAACCCTGCAGAACGACGAAGTATTCGTCATAGTCATGCGCATGGGGAGTCGACGCGGCGGATTCGTGACACGTCCAAAACGTCATCTGATTTCCATCCGCTCCATCAAAGACATACCCTTCCGCTCCAGAAGTGGACTGGCTGCTTGCAGCGATTCGGTCCGCCGGATGTTTCATGAAGTCCGGAAAATCTTCCATGGCATGCTCCTCCCCCCCCCGCATTTTTCAGTGAATCGTCAAAGTGAATGGCATTTGCGCGCGCACCGGCTCGCTGCGTACCATTGCCGATAATCGCTGGAGCAGTGACTGGGCAGAGCCGCGCGCGCCTTGCGAAGCCGACACTTCACCCTGCGCGCGCGCGAGCAAGAAATCGAAAAGTGACTTCGGCTTAGGCAAGCGCACGACCTCGACGGATTCGTTCGCGGGAATGTGGGCGAGCTGCTTCGCAACTTCAATGGCGCGGTCGGTATCGCCCAATTCATCCACAAGACCCAGGCCCTTGGCCTGCTCGCCGCTCCAGACGCGGCCCTTGGCAATGCTATCCACGGTGGCAATGGGCAAATGGCGGCCAGCGGCAACTCCCTCAGTGAAGTTTGCATACACCTCATTCAGCATTTTCTGAATCGTCTGTTGCTGCGCGGGTGTGAAGTCCTGCTGATCGGAATAGACCGTGGCGTTGTCGCCGGTGGCCACAAAGTCGGTGCTGATGCCGAGGAGCTGGTAAAGGCCGGCGATGTTCATCTTGCCGCTGAACACTCCAATGGACGCGGTGATAGTGTCGGGATCGGCGACGATCTTGTCAGCGGACATCGAAATCCAATAGCCGCCGGAAGCCGCCAAATCCGACATGGAGACGACCACTGGTTTTTGCTCCCGCGCGAGTTGCACTTCGCGACGAATCACCTCGCTCGCAAGGGAGGAGCCTCCCGGCGAGTCAACGCGCAGAACAATCGCTCGGATTCCTGAGTCCGTCCGCGCGCGGCGAATGTCCGCAGCGACCGAATCACCGCCCATGACCTCCGTGCCCGTGGTTGAATATTGCGAAGCGCCGGAGACAATTTCACCCGACGCATAAATGATGGCGATCTGCGGTCCGCTGCCGTCGTCTAGACTCCGCCGATAGTCTGAGAAATCCACGGGATTCCAAGAGCCGGTTTTCCGCTGGAAGTATTCCTGCACCTGGTCCCAGTAGCCCAGGCGGTCGACCAGCCTGTTTTGAAGGGCATCCTGCGCGAGAAACGGGCCCGCCTGCACGAGTTCAGCAAATCGTGCACGGCTCATATCGCGCGCCGAGGAAACCTCGGTCAGATACTGGCCATAAAGACTCGCAAGCAAGGAGGTGACTTCCTCGCGATGCGCCGGCGTGAATTTCTTCTCAGTGTATTCGTTGGTTGCCGTTTTGAACTCGGCGATATGGAAAAAATCCGGGACGATATGCAGTTTGTCCAGAGTGCCGCGAAGGAAAGTCGCTTCGGCCATCATGCCGCGGACATCCAGGGGATTAGTGGGCGTCAGCCAGATTTGATCGCAGCCGGTGGCCACGTAGTATTCCGCGTTTTCCTCACCATCGTACCCCAGATAACAAACGCTGGGCTTGCCGCTGGCGCGAAAATCGAGCAGGTGTTGGTGGATTTCTTCAAGTTTGGCCCAGCCGGTATCCATGGACGCAATGCGCACGACCAAGCCCTTGATGCGCGAATCGGAGCGAGCCTGGTCGATGGCGTCGTTGATTTCGTGAAGTACGAGCGGCTGAGAACCAAGGAAAAAACTGGAGACATCTGGGGGCTGCTGCTCTTCGATCGAGCCGCTGAGGCTAAGGACGAGGACGGAATTCCACGAAATGGGCGGCCCGGAAAAGAACGACCAGTGAGGAATGGTCGCGACCATGATTATGACTGCCGCAACGACCAGTAGAATCACCAAAGTGCGTCTTTGTCCCCAGGTCATCTGCGTCCTCCTCGTCCTCCCGCTGCGCGGCGAGCCTTTTCCAAACTACCATTTGGCAAAAAAAATCGCCACGTTTTGCCCCTGTTCCTTCGTACAGGTGCGGTTTCTGCTCGTACAGTTATTCGGATGGACAAAATCTGTTACGGCAAGCCGCAGCGCGCCCGGCCAGTTGTTACCATCGAGAGACGTCGGCGGCCCGGGGCCCAGCAAATTCTCAACCGGAGGAACGGCTGTGAAGAAGACTATCGTCAACCGGATTCTGGAGATCAACAAAGAGCTTTGGTTGATTCTCTCCATCATCCTGTTTGCAGCGATCATCAATTTCTTTGTATCAGGGCAAAGGTTGGTTTTGTCGTTTTACAACCTGCCGACACTTTTCGCCGCCTATTACTTCGGGCGTGCACGCGCGGTCCAGACCGCCTTGGCATCCATTCTGATCGTCTCATGGCTCAACCTGGTGAATCCCGTCGCACTTGCCTCGGGACAAGGCGTGAGCATGCGACACCTGGTCGGATGGGCGGACGTCGCCGTATGGGGCGGCTTCCTAGTGATCACCGCCTATGCCATGGGCACCCTCTATGAAGTAAAGGAAAAGGGCATGGGCGAGCTGCGCGAGACCTATTTCGGCGTCTTGCAGATTCTCTGCCAAGTGATTTCCAACGACAAATACACTCAGAACCATTCTTACCGCGTTTCCGTCTATGCTGCGCGATTGGCCGCCGAGATGGGGCTGCCAGAGGACCAGATTGAAGACGTCCGCGCTGCCGCCCTGTTGCACGACATCGGCAAGCTGGAAGTCAGCCGCACCATCCTCTATAAATCCGCGCGGCTCTCGGAAGACGAAATCGCCGAAGTGCAAGCGCACCTGCCACGCGGAGTGGAGGCGCTCAGACCAGTGGCCGTCGGCGGAACGCTTCGCCGTGTGTTGCCGATTATTTTGGCGCACCACGACAAGTTTGATGGCTCCGGCTATCACGTAACCAAGGGCGAGGACATTCCCATCGAAGCGCGCATCATCTCCGTTGCTGACGTGTACGATGCGCTGGTCAGCGACCGGCCGTATCGCAAGGCGATGTCCCCCTTCGAGGCTCGCGACATCATCTCGAAAGGCGCGGGAACGGACTTCGATCCCAAGTGCGTGGCCGCATTCGAATCCGCATTCCGTGCGGGTAGAATGGAAGTGCCGGAAGTGCTGGTCTAAGTTCCGGCTTACAACTGAGCTTCTCGCAGAAACCGCGCCGCCTCTTCGGGCGGCGTGGGGTTGATGTAGAAACCCGTACCCCACTCGAAGCCGGCCACCCGCGTCAGCTTGGGCATCATTTCCACGTGCCAGTGATAATGCTCGTTGATCTCCTCGCCGATGGGCGAGGTGTGTATGACGTAGTTGTACGCCGGGCAATTCAGCACAGCGTCTAAACGGCGAAGGAACTCATGAAACAGCTTGGCCAAGCTGCCGTAAACGGGGCTGGCCTGATTTTCAAACGACGAGCTGTGCTGGCGCGGAAGAATCCAAGTTTCAAAAGGAAAGCGCGGCGCGTAGGGTGCGAGTGCGATGAATTGATCATTGCCGAGAATCACGCGAGTGCCGGTTTCGGTTTCCTGGCGTATGACGTCGCAGAAGATGCAGCGCTCTTTCACGTCGAAGTAGCGCTTGGAGCTGTCGACTTCTTCGCGAACGCGCTTGGGAACGATGGGCAGAGCGATTAATTGCGAATGAGTGTGCTCCAGCGAAGCCCCGGCGGCCTCGCCATGATTCTTGAAAAGCAAAATATAGCGGAATCGCTTGTCATTCTTCAGGTCCAGGACGCGATCGCGATAAGCCCACAACACTTCTTCAATAGACTTGTCCGTCAGCGAAGCCAGCGTGCTTTGGTGGTCAGGAGTCTCAATGATGACTTCGTGCGCGCCGATGCCGTTCATGCGATCGAAAAGGCCCTCGCCCTGGCGGTCAAGATTCCCTTCGATCCCCAGCGCCGGGAACTTGTTGGGCACCACGCGTACGCTCCAGCCGGGCGTATCCCTGCCGCTGCCGTTGCGGCCGTACGCAAGTATCTCCGGAGGAGTGCGCGATTCGTTGCCGGGACAAAACGGGCAAAAAGAACCCCCTTTCATCTGTACGCTTTCGCGAACAAAATCCGACGGCCGCTTTCCGCGGTCGGTGGAAATAATCACCCAGCGGCCGGTGATTGGGTCCTTACGTAGTTCGGGCAATCTTCTCTCCTTCTGCAATTCTGCAGAAAACTGAAACTGTTTCTATTTTACTCCGCGAGACTCACCACGGCTGAAAAATGGAGGCCATGAGTACTACACACATCAATGCGCTGCGCTAAAGGCATTTTTGTATAAGCGAACGTCCGGCGGGCGCCCGGAGCGGCTCTCGATGGCCACCACGTCGAAGCGCCACGAAACGCCAGGCCTCCGGCGCTCGGCCAGGAATCTCTTTGCCATGCGCTCGACGTGGAACCGCTTTTCCGGCGTGACGGCCTCTTCCGGCTGGCCGGGATGCTTGTCCGTGCCGCTCCGCGTTTTCACTTCGACAAATGCCAGGACCGGGCCATCATAACCGACCATATCAATTTCCGCTTTGTCGCCGGGCACGCGATAGTTGCGCGCCACAAAAACGTATCCGTGGCGCCGCAAATACCAATACGCGTAGGTCTCGCCGTTGATCCCGCGGCGGCGTGCCTGCTCCTTGCTCGTTTCGTCCGCCTTGGCGGCCGCCAAGCCACGGCGCGATGCGAGTTGCACGACGCCGAAAATAACGCGCGAAAACAGCGGCATTACTTCAGCACCTCCAGCTCGAACTCCATCACTTTTCCACGCACTACATAGCACAGATAGAATTCCCAGAATCGCCGAAAGCGCAGCGAGTGGTTCACCAGAAATTCAAATCCCAAATACCTCCACACCTGAAGCAAACGCACACGAAGGCGCCGCTGCTTGAGCCGCGCGCACGAATACCACGACGCCTCTCCATGCAGCCCCTCGGGATAAAAATACCAAAAGGAAAAACTGTTGAGGTGCCAGCGGTGCGTGGGGTCGCAGAACGAACTGAAATCGGTGTAATGAGGCGTCACTAAGAATATGATGCCGCCAGGCCGCGCCACGCGATGAAATTCTTCAATGGTGCGAATCACGTTGTCGACGTGCTCGATCAAGTGAACCGCTCGCACCTCGTCAAAAACGCTGTCGCGAAACGGCAGCGAGCCTTGATCCAAATGGCAAAGAACATCGGCCGCGGTGTCCGGGTTCATATCGATACCGATCGAACCCGGATATTTCTTCGGCCCGCAGCCGACGTCCAAAATGCGAGGCATCTTCCTCCGCTCGAGAGGCGCCCGGATGGCTACACTTCGCGCTCGACTTCCGTGATGATGCCATCGAGTGTGCGCAGAGCAAAATCAGCCTGCTCTTCATCGATGATGAGCGCTGGACAAAGACGCAGCGTGGTGTCGCCCGAACCGAGAACAAGCAAACCCCGAAGAAAGGCCATCTGCACGATTTTGTTCCGCAGATCCGGCGCGCGCTCTTTGGTTCTCTGGTCGCGGACAAATTCGATTCCGATCATGAGTCCTTTGCCGCGAACTTCCCCCACGATCTTGTGCCGGCTGGGCCAGTCCGCCGTGCGGCGCATGATAAATTCTCCCATGCGCGCGGCGTTGGCCATGTAACGCTCCTCAAGCAGGCGAATGGTGGCCAGGGAAGCGGCGATGCACACCGGATTTCCGCCAAATGTGGAAGCATGTGCACCCGGCTTCCAGTCC
Organism: Candidatus Acidiferrales bacterium; assembly: GCA_030037775.1. Taxonomy (GTDB): domain Bacteria; phylum Acidobacteriota; class Terriglobia; order Acidiferrales; family UBA7541; genus DAHUXN01. Next base: position 19,479 of record JASHQB010000152.1, on the reverse strand, counting down.
ATTATCTCGCAGCACGCGATCATTGCACCAAGGGGCATTCCCGACGCGATACCCTTGGCCACGCACACAATGTCCGGCTCTATGCCCGCGTGCTCGCTCGCCCACCACTTGCCGGTGCGGCCCATTCCGCACTGTATTTCGTCCGCCACCAGCAAGATTCCATGCTCGCGGCAGATTCTCTGCAGCCCTTGCAGGAATTCGGCCGGCGCCGGCAAATAGCCCCCCTCGCCTTGAATAGGTTCGACGAAAATCGCCGCCACTTCTTCCGGATCCACGCGGCGGCGAAATAGTTCGTTCACCAGATAACTCAGGCAGTCCTGCGAAGCGCATTCCGGCCTCACGCCATAAGTACCCCGATACGTGTCCGGAAATGGCGTATGGGCTACGCCTGCAAGCAGGTTTCCGAAACCCTTCCGTTGAATGGCCCGACTGGCCGTGAGCGAAAGCGCCCCGATTGTGCGGCCGTGGAATGCGCCGTGGAAAGCAATGAGTTTGTCGCGCTTGGTGTGGTACCGAGCCAGCTTAATCGCGGCTTCGATAGCCTCCGCTCCGGAGTTGCCGAAATAAACGCGCTTCGGGCTTTTTCCGGGCGCAATCGCCGCAAGTTTCTGCGCGAGCTGGGCCATGTTGGGGTAGTAAAAATCCGTGCCGGACATGTGAATCAATTCCGCGGCCTGCTTCTGAATCGCCGCAACCACTTCCGGATGGCAATGCCCGGTAGCCACAACGGCGATGCCCGCCGCGAAATCCAGAAAATGATTGCCATCCACATCTTCGACAACTGCCCCGCGCCCCCTCGACACTACGAGTGGATAATCGCGCGTGTAAGACGGTGAAACAAACTGGCTGTCCAGGTCGACTACCTGCCGTGCCTTCGGGCCCGGCAGCGATGTCACAAGGTGGGGAAGTTTCCAATTCTCCACATCTAGCATGTCGCGCTCCTTGTATGAATTTTTCGTGCGTGCGCCTCAGCATGGCGCGGGGGCATGCACTGAGAAGGAGGGAGAGAAGGTTAATCGACTCCGAACAAACTCGGCCGCTGCCGAGCGGGGGAACTCTGCCAGGAAAGCGGATATCGAGATTGAGGGCTCATTTCTTTTTCCAGCGGACCCCGCCATCGCGAGTATCCTCAAGGAGGATACCACGTTCTGCAAGCTCTTGGCGTATTTCGTCGGCACGCTTGAAGTTGCGATGCTCACGCGCCTTCTGCCGCTCCGCGATGAGCGCTTCGATCTCCTCAGGGCTGATCTCCGGACCGCTGGGCGTAAAGCCGACGGATTGGAGGTTCGTGTCATCGTTGTCTTCGAGTACTGCGAAAATCTGATCAAACTTCTTCATCGCTGAGAGGACGTGCAACGCATCCTGTTGCCGGAATTCGCCGCGGTCGATGGCGGTATTCACATCGCGGACCAAATCAAAAATCGCCGCAAGCGCGAGGGCTGTATTCAAATCGTCCGACAGGCCCGCTTCAAAATCCGCGATGGCTTTTCGCGCTCGCTGTTCCATCGCAGCGTTCGAACCTGCAGGAAACTTCGCTTCCTTGAGCCGCACCACAAAATTCCGCAGCCGCTCAACGGAGCTCGCCGCCTGTTGAATACTGTCCGCCGTGAAATTAAGCTGCCGGCGGTACGGCACAGAAGCCAGCAAGTACCGGACGGTCGAAGGCTTGTGCCCTTTCTTGAACAGGTCGCGCAGCGTATAGAAATTGCCGAGCGATTTCGACATCTTCTCGCCATCGATGATCAAGTGCTCAGCGTGCAGCCAATACTTGACGAAGGGATGGCCGGTCGCCGCTTCGCTCTGCGCGATTTCGTTTTCGTGATGCGGAAACGCCAAATCGATTCCGCCCGTGTGAATGTCCAGCGTGTCGCCGAGATACTTCATCGCCATCGCCGAGCATTCGATGTGCCAGCCCGGGCGCCCCGGACCAATTTCCGTCTCCCAGAAATGCTCGCCCGGCTTCGGCGCCTTCCACAGCGCGAAATCGCGTGCGTCATCTTTTTCGTATCGATCCGTTTCCACTCGCGCGCCCGCTTTGATCCCGCTCAAATCCACCTTCGACAGCTTGCCGTATGCCGGAAACTTCGCGATGCGGTAATAAATCGAGCCGTCGCTGCGATACGTCAACCCTTTGGCTTCGAGCTTCTGGATCAGGCTGACCATGTCCGCGATGTGATCCGTCGCGCGAACCACGTGCTCGGGCGTCTCGCAGCTTAGCGCCTTCATGTCTTCTTTGAACGCTTGGATGTACTGCGCGGTGTAGTCGAAGATGCTGATCCCCTTCTCTGCCGCGTTCTGGATGATCCGGTCGTCCACATCGGTCAAGTTCATCACGTGGTTCATGCGCAGCCCGCGCGAACGCAAGAATCGTCGCAAAATATCTTGGAAAACGAATGTCCGGTAATTTCCGATGTGCGCGTAGTCGTACACCGTCGGCCCGCATGTGTACATGCGCACTTCGCCCGGGCGAAGTGGCACAAACGCTTCTTTGCGATTCGTCAGCGTGTTTTCGAGCAGGATTTCGCCCATACCTTCGCGCTTCTAGCTCTGACGGTAACCTCTAAATGATGTGCGATTCGCTTGCCGGATGCTGGCCATTCCTGGTCAAGCACGATTCGACGTACAAAGAACGCCATTCTAGCTAAGCCCCACCCATCTCGCAAACCGACAAGCGCTCGCGTGTGAGGGGTGGCTCTTACTGCGGTGTGAGCGTCACGTGCCTCGTGACCACCGTGGCGTCGCCATCCTGAATGGGAATCGTGGTCGCCGGCCGCGCGCTGCTCAGAGACATCCCTTGGGGCGGCAGACCGTAACTTTCGTCCATAAGGAATGCGGAAACGGGATTCGTGCCAGAGAGTGTGAACTTCATTTCGACGCCGTCAGGCGGCGTGTCCACGCAGCGATAAATCCGCCAGCCATGCGTGTACTGCAAAAAACGGCTGCTCAACTCGGGGACCGCCCGTCCCGCCAGCGACACCGCCTCGGGCGTAACGTCAGGAGCGAAGGCCAAGAGTATAACCGGCGCGCCACGCGGCGATTTCAACAGCACGTCATAGCTCGCCTTTCCTTGCGAAGACAAAACGTGCTCCACCGTCAGCGCGGGCGCTGGAAAACTCAACGCCGGCGCATCGGCAGCGAGCGGCTTGCTTGTGCCCCAGGGGTAGACGCTCTCCTGCGCTTTCGTGAACTGAGCCACGCTCCGCAAGCTAAGTGGAAGGCGGCCGGAAGCGGAGTAAGCCAGCCACTCCGTCTTGCCGTTGTCCGCGTTCTGCTGATACTGAAGGTCCAACGCCTCTGGCGACGTGGTCGAAAATGGCGGCACAATCAGCGCAGCCGCTGTCGCAACCACTGCGACCACAAATGCCACCGCCAAGAATCGCCAGCGTTTTCCCGCCGAAACAGCTCCCGCCAAAGGTGCCAGCGGCACAGCGATCAACGCAACGCACACAGTAATTCCAGTGAGGAACGCTCCGCCCAGCGCCGCGTAGAGAAACCAGATCGCATATATTCCCACCATCGCGGCCACAGCGGCGGGAATCACGGCAGCTATCACGACCGGCCCGCCGCCGCCCCGCGCAAACACGATCGCCAATCCCAGAATTCCCACCGCCAGCACGGCCGTCACGAAAATGAAACTGAGTCCCGGAAGAGTAGCGCCCAGCACCAGCGCCACTATCCCCCACCAGATCCAGGTTCCGCTCCACATTCCCCAGAAGCCGGCCGCTCGCCCCAAAAGCACGGCAACCAGCGCGACCGCGCCAAACCCCAGCGCCCACGCCGCGAACAGCAACGGAGTCGGATGGGCCACCCAGTTCGACGGCGCACCTCCAGCAAAACCAAGAAACCACTGCAGAATGATCCCCAGAATCGCCGCCGCGATGAGGATGAGGGGCCAACTCACAAAGCCAAGAAGAAATCCCTTCATACTCATCTCGCCGCGCCGCACGAGAATCACAATCTCCAGAATCAGCAGCGCCAGCGCCAGCCCTGCAAACCCCACCGTCCATCGCGCCGGCCACCAAATCGTCTTCCACCCGAACAAATCTGCGTAAACAGCGTCCGAGGCCGCGCCGGGATTCAAATCGGAATCCGCCAGCGCGCGCACCGCGGCGAATCCGCTCCCGCCTTCGCTCTGGATGCTCGACACGCTGGCGTTGGCGACGTTATCGAGCGGCGTGTGGTAGTGCGCCACATCTTCGAGGAACGCAAAATTCAATCCTTGATATCCGGCGTGCTTGAACACCGTAAAATCCGTGTCATTCGGCAGCGTTTTATAAACGGTATACGAAAGCGAATCGGTATTGGGATGATGCACGGATTTTGCGTATATATGCATCACCCACTCGTTGGCGCTTCCCGTTTCAAACATGGTGCTTGATCCGGAAGTCCCGCGATTGTCCATATTGACCACGGCGCGCACGTCCTTGGCCCACGGATCATCCTGCACAAACGCAACAGCGCCAAACAGCCCGGCCTCTTCGCCTTCATCCATAAGAAAAATCACCGGATGCCGCAGCGGAGCGGATGCCTTCAGTGCGCGGGCAGTCTCCAGTTCCGAGACTATGCCTGCGCCGTCGTCGGAAGCACCCGGACCCGCCGGAACGGAATCGTAATGCGCGGCAACCATCACCGCCGGGCCCGTTTCTTGCCCATCGAGGCGCGCCACAATATTCTTCACGTCCCCGCAACCGCCGTCATCGTCGCAGACGAAGTCCTCCTGCACGCGCGGCTGATAACCCAACTGCGTCAATTGCGCCACGATCTTGTCGCGCACCGCCGCGTCCGCCGCGCTTCCCACCGGATGCGGCACGCCATTCCCAACAAGCCGCTGCAAAATCGCCTTCGCGCGAACGCCCGAGAATTCATCGGCGGGCGCGTCGGCGGGCTTCGGCGCAGACGGCTGCGCGCGCAGAACCGTCAGGCCAATCACCAGCGCGTACAGCGCCAGAGCAAAAACGAATGCGCCACCACGCGGCCTTTCGTCCGGCATGTTCATAGAACTCCTTTTCGAATGCTCGGTGCGCGCCATCCTAGTTCCAGCGCACCACTAAGTCAACGCGCGCCCGGATTCCACGCCGATTTCGCGGTTGACGAACCGCCTCTGTCTCAATACATTGTGCAATCTACGAAGGAGCCAGCCATGAAAACCCGTTCGGTAGTCAGAATCGCGGCCATTTTACTTTTTCTCGCTCCCGCGGCGTTTCCGGCTCCGCGTCCTCCCGCCGATTCTCCGTCCACAACGCTAACGCCGCAGCAAGCGTTGAACGTTCGCCGCATTGCTGACCTGCACTTTTCACCGGACGGGATGCTCTTGGCGTTCACCGTAACCGAGCCCCCCAAGGACACGACTATCGCGACGCACATCTGGATCATGAACGTCGCCAGCAAGCAGGTGCACCAGTACACCTACTCCGACAAATCCGAAAATTCTCCGCGCTGGTCTCCGGACGGCAAGTTCCTCGCTTTTCTCTCCAACCGCGACGAGAACCGTCAGATTTACTTGCTCTCTTCAAGCGGCGGCGACGCGTACGCCATCACTACCGGCAGACGCAGCATTGCCTCTTTCGCCTGGTCGCCCGATGGCAAGGAAATCGCCTTTCTCGCTTCCGACGAACCCACCGACGCGGAGCAAAAAAAGGAAAAGGACAAAGATGACGCCATCGTAATCGACAAAGAGGGCAAGCACTCTCGCGTATGGATTCTCGACGTCGACACGAAAAAAGCGCACGCCATCACCGGGACGCAATGGGAGGTTCGCGAGGCCGAATGGACGCTCAACAGCGACCGGCTCATCATTTCCGCCACGGATCATCCGGAATCGGATGACAACACCGAACGCATTCTCTCCTTGGATGTGGCCAGCGCACAGATGTCGCTGCTTGCCGCGCCCAAAGGGCCCTTCGGCGGCATTCGCGTCTCTCCCGATGGCACCCAGTTCGCTTACATGGGCGCGCGTGTGGACGGCCCCGAGCCACATGACATCTATGTCCACTCCACCGACGCGCAGCCAGCCGATCCCAGCCGCAACCTCACCGCCGTGAGCATCGACCGCGCGATGAACGGCCTGGAGTGGCGCTCTGACGGCAGCATGATGGCCATCGCTGAAACCGGATTCAAGACAACACTCTATTCCGTCGGCTCCGACGGCCACGCCACCGCCGTTGAAAATGCTGCGCCGAATCCTCACGGCTTTGCGGTTTCCTCGTCGGGCGCGCTGGCCTTCGTCGGCGAGTCCGCCACTGAACCTCCGGAGATTTACCTCGCCAGCGCCGGAGCGCCCGCCGAGCGTGTCACTCATTTGAATTCAAGCTGGGACAGCATCACGCTGGCAAAGCCTGAGTTCTTCCATTACGCGAGCTTCGACGGCCAGCAAATCGAGGGCGCCCTGCTCAAACCGCTTAACTACGATGGCCACTCGCGCGTCCCACTCGTCGTGTTGGTCCATGGCGGACCCACCGGCGCGTGGTCCGATTCAATTGACTCCTGGGGCCAGCTCCTCGCCGCCCACGGCTTCGCGGTCACGTATTTCAACATTCGCGGCTCGACCGGCTACGGCGAAAAGTTCGTTGAAATGAATCGCGCCGACTGGGGCGGCGCCGATTTCAAAGACGTGATGGCCGGCGTCGACTACCTGATCGCCCAAGGCATCGCCGATCCCGATAAGCTCGGCATTGGCGGATGGTCCTACGGCGGATACATGTCCGAATGGGCCATCACGCAGACTGACCGCTTCAAGGCCGCCGTTTCCGGCGCCGGCATGGTCGACCTGATCGCCGAATTCAACACCGAAGGCGGCCCGTCGTACGACAAGTGGTTTTGGGGCCTCCCCTATGAACACCCGGAAGGTTTCTTGAATCATTCTCCCTTCATGTACGTGAAGCACGCGCACACGCCCATCCTTATTTTGCAGGGCATCAACGACACCACCGACCCGCTCGGCGAGAGTACCGGCCTCTATCGCGGGCTAAAATTTTACGGAGACAACGCGGAGCTGGTCGAATATCCACGGGAGAATCACGGCTTCCGCGAGGAGAAACACATGCTCGACCGGCTCAATCGCATCGTTGCCTGGTACGAGCAGTATTTGAAGTAGAGCTCGGATGTGGCTGCTCGTGACACAAAACATGCACGAAAAACGTGAACGGAGACAGCAGGAACGTGAACACCATCGTCTTCGTTCACACTGCTGCGAACACGAGCAAGAGGTCGGAGGGTTTGTTCAACCGGAGCGGCCGATGAACCTTTTCCGAAAAACGATCGCCGGACTTCAACTTCTGTTTCTGTTTGCGTTTTGTGCGTACGGGCAAAAAACTTCGAAACCGAAGAAACTATATGAAGGAGCCGTACGCCCTCCCTCCGAGCTCGTTACCATCGTTGTCCAAGAGCCTCACCCCTTCCACGCGATGACCATCCTAATAAACGGGAAATGGGTTGGACTCCATGATGTTTCCCAAGTTCTACCCGGCAGCTACGTTGTGAGTATTCTTTCGTTGTGTGGCCATCCGATGAACGCTCCTGCCGGGAATCCTTATGTTCCTTTTTACAGTTTTTATAGTTACAGGAACCCGTTCACAGCGGCGGCGGGCGATACTGTGACCTATACGATTGGCGCCGGGGACTATCCCTACCTCGGCTACACACCGGGAACAATCTGCTACGGTGCAGTCGGCGCATATCACACCCTTGAAAATTCCTTGCAGGAACCCTTGTCAGCCGACCCCGCCTCCAGTCTGCTAATGGAGTACTTAAATCGCAAGGATGCACATGCGCACATTTTCCCCCCACTAGGCCCTGCGGCCACTCTCGTAATGAGCTACCTGGAAGCAGCGGGCAAAGGCGCGATAAACCAGTCAACGAAGGCGTCATTCTTATCGACGGATTGCGAAGGTGACCTGTCGCCAGACTTCGCGGAAAAAAAAGGGGCAGGATGGAATTTTTCCGCTTCGAACACAAAGATCCTGAGCGAGAAAATCGGCCCACTCGCGGGCACGGCCATTGTCGTAGCGGAAATGGTATTCACGGAAGGCCCGCCTCAGTTCAGGGACGAAACACATGTATTTACTCTAGTTATGGAAAATGGGGTTTGGAGGATATCGAAGATCACCCCATGGTCCTCGAATTCTGTGCACATTTATTAGGCTTGTAGAGTACGCATGTTTGTTGCCCTGCGTCCGGTGCTTCGCGTACGCGCTCGCAATCTCCACGTTCTCCCAGTCCACTTCGGGCACACCCAGAGAGCCTCTACCTTTACATGATCCCGCTGCCGTGCTATCTTCCCTTTCACCACCGCCGATCCGAAGCGCCAGGCGGCAGGGCCTGCTCTACGCGACCCGCCACGTTTTTTGTCTCGAAATCCGCGTCTCGACGCTTTAAATTTGAGCTGGTCCCTGCGCGCATCGCGGGACAGCCGGCTAATTCCAAGGAGCAGCGTGCTCAAACTTCGCAAAGTCGAACTTCTGGGATTTAAATCGTTCTGCGAGAAGACCAACATCGTCTTCAGCGGCAGCGGCGTCACCTGCATCATCGGCCCGAACGGCTGCGGCAAATCGAACGTTGTTGACGCCATCTCCTGGGTGCTTGGCGAACAGAGCCACAAAATGCTTCGCGCCGAGCGCATGTCCGACTGCATTTTCAACGGCACCGCCAAGCGCCCGCCGATGGGCATTTCCGAAGTTTCGCTCACCCTGGTCGATCCCGAGCTCGCCGACGCCGTTTCCAAAGTCCTCGGGCCCGAACCGGTCGCCGATGCTCCTGCAGGCACGCCAGCAGAAATCAGCGCAGAAACTCCCCCCGAGGCTCAATCGGAAACAGAATCGCCTGTGCTCTCCACAGAATCCGAGGCCATCGCATCGGACGGCGGCGAAAAATCCGGCACGCCTTGGAGAAAGCGCGGCGCCGAGAAGCCGGCGATCACGATGAAGCCCGGCGAAGTGCTCGTCGGCCGCCGCCTCTATCGTTCCGGCCAGAGCGAATACCTTATCAACGGCCGCGTCGCGCGCCTGCGTGACGTCCAGGAACTCTTCATGGGCATGGGGCTCGGGCCGGACTCTTATGCCATTATCGAGCAGGGCCGCATCGGCCAAATTCTCAACTCGCGCCCCATGGACCGCCGCGCGCTCATCGAAGAGGCCGCCGGCATTACCGTCTACAAAACCAAGCGCCGCCTCGCGGAAGCTAAGCTCGAAGCCGCCAAAGTAAATCTCTCGCGCGTCAACGATATTCTCGTCGAAGTCGAAAAGCAGCTCGCCTCGTTGAAGCGGCAGGCTTCCAAGGCCCGGCGTTACGCCGAGCTGCGCGAAGAGATGCGCGGCCTGATGCGTACCGTGCTCGCCAGCAAAGCGCGGCAGCTGGAATCGGAAACCGAACGCCTCGAATCCTTGCTCGCGGAGTTGGTCACTGCCGAATCCGCAAAAGCCGCGGCGACTCGCGAACTCGAAGCCGAGCAGGAGCAGCTCGACGTCCGCAATTACGAACTCGAAAACGAACTGCGTCAGCTCCACAACCTTCTGAATCAATCCACGCTCGAGCTCGACCGCGCCGAGAATCGCATGGCCTTCAATCGCGAGCAGGAAGCACAGATCGCCGCGCGCGTCAGCCAACTCGCCGCCGAAATCGGCCAGGCGGAACAGCAGGCCGCGCTCGTTGAGGCCCGCGTCACGAGCCACCGTGAAAGCGTTGGGAACTTGCGTGCCGAATCCGTGCGACTCGATTCGCATTTGCAGGATTTCGCGCGGCAGATCGAAGCCGACGCCATCGAGCAAGCCGCTCTCGATCAGTTGATAGCCAATCTGCGCGATGCCGCTTCCCGCAGCGGTGAAGATTCTGTACGCGCACAGGTTGAATCGATGCAAGCCGAGGACCTTGCCGCGCGCATCAGCGCCGAGCACGCACAGCGGGAAAGCATTCGCGCGCGCTTCGAATCAGAAGCCAAACAGAAAGCCGAACTGGTTCACACCGCCGAATCGAATCATCATGCAGCAGAGTCGAGCGCCCTCGCCCTGGCCGCGCAAGTTGGCCACACGCAGCAAGCCCTCGCGGCGCTCCGAAACTCGCACCAGGAAGCCGCGCAACGAAACGAAAAAGTTCGCGAAGAGCTTTCCGCCGCCCGCGCCCGCCGCGGCTCGCTCGAACAAATACTGAACGACCGTGCCTATACCGCCGAAGCCGTGCAAAAACTCTTTTCTGCCGCTGGTGGCAGCGAAGCGCGCGGCTTTCGCGCGGTTGGCGTGCTGGCGGATTACGCCGAAGTCGAAGAACAGTATGAGGGCGCGGTCGAGCAGTTTCTGCGCGATGAGCTGGAATACGTCGTGGTCGAAACCTTCGATCATGCCCGCGCCGGCATCAGCCTTCTTCGCGAAGAGATGGGTGGCCGCGCCACATTCTTCGTCGATTCTTTGCGCCACTTGAAGTATGAGCCGAAGCCAGAAGCTCCTTCGCTTTCATCGCCGAACGTCGTCTCGCGCTTCGACCGCCTCGTCGATTTCCGTGACCCGCTCGGTCCCGCAGCCAAGCAATTTCTTTCCAAGTTGCAGTCCGCTTATCTCATCGAGACCGCCGCGGACGCCGAAAAACTCGCGCGCGAAAATCCCGAGCCCTACTTCGTGACGCTCGACGGCACCTGCTATCACGGCCGCATGGTTACAGGCGGCCGCCCTGGCGAAGCCGGCCCTCTCGCTCTGAAGCGCGAGTTGCGCATGCACGAGGCCGAGGTCATTCATCTGGAGCACGTCGCCGCCGACACGCAAGCCGAGCTGCGGCAATTGGTCGAAGATCAGCAGTGCACCGAAGCCGAATTGCAGAGAAAGCTCGCCGAACACGTCGAAGCCGAGAAATCACGCGTCGGTGCTTTCCACCAGCTGGCTCAAGCTCGCGACGAAGCCGCGCGCGCAGAGGCGCAGCTTGCCGAAGCGCAAAACGAAGTCTCCCGCTTGGCCGCTGAAGCCGAGAGCGCCCGTCTGCGTGCTTCCGACGCGCAGCAGGTCAGCCAGCAGGCGCTCCTTTCGCGTACCACTGCCGAGCAGGAAGCCGCCGCGGCCGGCGAACACCTGGCCATTCTCCGCGGAAAATCTCAAGCGCAGCAGAGCGAGCTCGCCAGCCGCCGCGAAGAATTCGCCGCCATGGCCGAACGCCTGTCCAACGCCGCGACCCTCGAAGCACGTCTGGCCGAAGAAACCAATCAATCGCGCGAGCGGCTGGCTGCGCTCGTTGATCAGCGTGACGCCCTCCTTCGCGACGGCGCCGACCGTCAGGCCAGCAATCTACAGCTCGAACGGCAGGTCGCGCATCACCGCAGCGAAAAGGAGCAATTCGAGCACCGCAAGGTTGGCCTCGAAGCGCAGTGGAATTCGCTCCGCGAACGTGCCAGCGTCCTCGATGGCGAACTGCGTGCCAAGCGCGAATCGCTCGAAGCCCTGCGCGCAAATCGCAACCAACACGAAATCGAAAAGGCGCGCAACGATTCTGACCGCGAGCATCTTCACCAAACCTGCGTCGCCGAGGCCGGCGCTCAGCCGGAAGAGCTGATCGCGCAGCAGCAGTTGCTCACGGGCGAAGATCTCGCCGTTTCCGAAACAAGCTACGCGGAGAAAAAGGAACGCCTGGAATCCATGGGCCCCGTGAACATGATGGCGCTCGAGGAATTTCAAGAATGCGACCAGCGCAACTCGTTTCTCGCGCGCGAACGCGATGATCTGGTGCAGTCCATACAGAATACCCAGCAGGCCATCAACGAGCTCGACGCCGTCTCGCGCCGGAAATTTGAAGAGGCCTTCACCGTCATCAACCACAACTTCTCCGAGGCGTTTCGTGCGCTTTTCGGCGGCGGCTCCGGCGAAATGCGCCTCACCGAGCCGGACAGCTCGGGCGACAGCGGTATCGACATCGTCGCGCAGCCGCCCGGAAAGCGCCTGCAGAACATTTTGCTCCTTTCGGGCGGCGAAAAAGCGCTGACCGCTCTCGCGCTGCTGATCGCCGTTTTCCGTTTCCAGCCGAGCCCCTTCTGTATTCTGGACGAAGTAGACGCTCCCCTCGACGAAGCTAACGTTGGTCGCTTCAATCGCATGCTGACGGAGATGGGCGAACAGACGCAATTCATCATCGTCACCCACAACCGCAAAACCATGGAGATGGGCACGGTGCTCTACGGCGTGACCATGCAGGAGCCCGGCGTCTCCAAACTCGTTTCCGTTCGCTGGGAGGAAGCCGCGGACCGCGCCAAGTCCACGGCCGCGTAATCGCCTGCCTTCTTTCGTTCCGCGGCTCAAAAAAGTTTTCCTCAGCCTCTTCGTTTAACGGTTGACATCGTGTCTCGCTGCGATAAAATTACACCCTCTTTAATTTAGGGACATAGATACGTTGGCTTCGCCTGGAATTTATCCCGCAATTTCACAAACGGACTTCGCCGGACTCAAACTCCTGGCGCGCGGCAAGGTCCGCGACATTTACGATCTTGGCGACCGCTTGCTCATCGTCGCCACGGACCGTCTTTCCGCGTTCGACGTCATTCTGCCCACGCCGATTCCCGACAAGGGCCGCGTTCTCACGCAGCTTTCTCTTTTCTGGTTCGACAAGCTTCGCGGGATTGTCCCAGACCACGTCATCAGCGCCATCGATTTCACCGGCCAGCTCGCGCCGCACGCCGAAACCCTCCGTGGACGTTCCATGATCGTGCGCAGCACCCAGCCCGTGCCCATCGAATGCGTCGCTCGCGGATATATTTCCGGCTCCGGGTGGAAGGACTATCGCGCCACAGGAAAAATCTGCGGTATTCCTTTGCCTGCGGGTCTCAAGGAATCCGACCGCCTGCCCGAACCGATTTTCACGCCGGCTACGAAGGCGACCACCGGCCACGACGAAAATATCTCTTTCCAGGAGGCGGCGTCGCAAATCGGCGAATCCCTTGCCACGCGCCTCCGCGACATCACTTTGGAAGTCTATCGCCGTGCTTCCGAGTTCGCGGCGGAGCGGGGCATCGTCATCGCGGATACCAAGCTCGAATTCGGTCTCGATCATGGCGAACTCGTCTGGATCGACGAAGCGCTTACGCCGGACTCTTCGCGTTTCTGGCCCGCCGATTCCTACCAGCCGGGCAAAGCGCAGCCGTCTTTTGACAAGCAGTACGTGCGCGACTACCTCGAGCGCATCGGCTGGGCCAAGCAACCGCCTGCGCCCGCGCTTCCGGCGGACGTAGTTGACGCCACCCGCGCGAAATATCGCGAAGCATATAAACGCCTGACCGGTCGGGAACTCGAATAAGGTTTCTGCAAGCGGCTTTGCCCGCAGCGGGCCCCCGAGCAGTACTCGGAGGACGGAATCGTGAAGGATCAGTTGGAAGCGCTTATCGGCCAGATGGTCGACCGCGGAATTTTGCTCGACGAGGCGCTCACCGAATTCGAACGGCGCTTCATCAAGTGCGCCATGGACCACGCCGCAGGCAATCAGTCGCGAGCCGCTCGCGTCCTGGGCATTCACCGCAATACCCTCAGCCGCAAAGTCGAGGAATACAAGCTCGGAAACGGCCGCCGTCACGCCTAGTTCTTGTTCCCTGCCGTCAGGGAGGATCGAGGATGCTGCGCATGCTCTGCAACAACAATGTCGCTGATTTCTCAAAATGGACGGCGGTTTTCGACTCCCACGTCGGCACCCACATCTCGCCCGACGCGGCAACTGCTGGGAAGGCATCCGGGGTTATCGAAGGCAATTATTGGTTCCTGAACGATGCTTGAGCAACCCGCTGAATCTCTCCGTCGGCGCCACAAAAATCTCGCACAAAAATAAAAAAGGCCGCAGCATCCAAGCCATGCGACGGCCCTCTGTCCAGCGAATTTTTCTACATGCCCGGACGGCGCGGACGCTTGGCCGGCGTCTTCTCCGGTGGAATCACCGATGGATCCACCTGGCACTTGTCGAAATACAAAAGGAATGGTTGCGCGTCATACTTGACGAGGGTGCCGGTAAACTTGATCCCGTCTCCCTTTTGCAACCGCGATACTTCCGGCTGCACGGGCGGCGGTGTTTGCGCTTGGGCCTGGCCTGCCCCGGCCGCAGGAGCTCCTGCTGCTGGCGTCGCCGTGTACACGGTCACGTCCAAATTGGCCGTGGTGCCCGCTTGGATTTCCTCTCCCGTCGCCGCCGTGAACACCTTGAAGTCGATCGAATCCGTGCCCGGAGTGATATCGATAATCTTGCCGACCACGTTCGGAATCTCCTGCCCGCACACTGCCAGCCAGGTCATTTTGCCCTTGTCGCCCCCGCCCTGCAGATCAGACAAAATGGAAAGCAGGTTGCTTGCCTGCAGAACTTTGCCCAAATCTGACGCGCTCGGCAGCGAATACGTTGTCGGCCGCGTCGCTTGCGTCCCTGCCAGTTGAACTAACTCGTTCATCTGGTCGTCAAGCAGGTTGCCGCACGCCGGCTGCTCATAATTGAACATCTGCGCGCGCAAGTACGAGCGCATTTGCGCTTCGCCCGGCCCCTTGAGCGCGATGGCGCGCGCCAAATCCCAGAAGCCGTTCATGTAGAGATCAGCAAGCCCGGCGTCTGCAGGTGCAGCCGGAGGTGTCGTTGTCGAGGCCGCCGCGGGAGGCTGGCCCGCGGGCGGCGTCTGCGGCTGAGCGGGCTGGGCTGGTGTCTGTTGCGCAGCAAGTTGCAGGTAAGCCACTCCCATCTGGAAGTATGTCGCCGCAACAGTCTGATCGGTGCTGCCGCTGGCTGCGATATACGCGTTGTACGAGTCGATCGCGTTCTTATAATCCTTCGCCTGATACGCCGCCGTTCCAGCCGTGTAATTGAACAAAATCACAAACGGTTTCTTTTGCTGCGTAAACTGGTCGTCCGTCATGCTCGCGGGCTTGGGAATCTGACTCAACAGATTGAGCCCGTCGAGCGCCGATTGCCGCGCCTTCGCCAGTTCATCCGCCGCGTTCGCATCCTTGTCGTTGAACGATTGGTTGAACGCTACCGCGCGAAAATAAAGCGCCTGCACTTTGTCGCCGAGCAGCCTTTCCTTGGACATACCCGGGATAAGCAAGTACTTGTCTTCCGGCACGGCGATGAACTTGTCCACGTATTCAATCAGCTTCGGATAATTCTTCGATTGATTGTAGGCGGTGTAGTACTGCTGATAAACCAGCGGCAAGAGCGAGGAGTTCGGAAACTTGCTCACAAAATCATCCAAAGCTTGAATCTTGGCTTGCGGATCGGTTTGACCCGTAGCGGCCGAATAGGCGTTGAATTCCGGAAGCGTGTACGGCGTCTTCGAAGCCTGCTGCTCATCCTGCGCGAAGGCTGCTCTCGGCGCCGCGGAACACAGCAGCGCCGCCCCAAGCCACACAATCACGTTCGCGACGACCCACTTTCGCATCATCGTCCTCTTGCCTCCTCGCTCAATTCCCTATCATTGCGTGAAACTGTATCCGCGATGGCGCTTATGAAGCCTTTAGGCACGCAGAAACTGTCGAATTATAGGGAAACCTCAGAACTCCTGCAAGGCCCCTCTCCTCGACACGAAACATTTGAGCCGCGCGCCCCCACCCGGGTAACGCCGCCATTCAGATGATAAGATGATGAATGGCCGCAAAATGTCGCCCTTCTAGGAGCCCATCGTGAACAACTTCCCCCTTGCCGGAAATACTGCTCTCGTCACCGGCGCAAGCCGTGGAATTGGCTTGGCCATCGCACAGCGCCTCGGTCAATTGGGCGCTCGCATCGCTCTTTGCGGCCGTCATCAGGACACCCTTGAGGCCGCGTGCGCTCGCCTTCGCGCCGAAGCGATCGATACTTTAGCTCTCACAGCAGACGTATCACGCGGCGATCAGGTTGCCTCGCTCGTCGAAAAAACCTTGGCGCGTTTCGGCGCCATCGATTTCCTTGTCAACAACGCGGGGATCGGCCGCTTCGGCCCGGTGCAAGACTTCACCGAAACCGACTGGGATACCGTGTTAGACACCAATTTGAAGGGAGTGTTCCTGGTAAGCCGCGCGGTGGCTCCCTCGATGCTCTCCCGCGGTCACGGCCACATCGTGAACATCAGCTCGCTCGCCGGAAAAAATTCTTTCGCCGGTGGAAGCCTTTACTGCGCTTCGAAGTGGGGCCTGCTCGGCCTCACCTATTGCATGGCCGAAGACCTTCGCGCGTTCGGAATCCGTGTGACCGCCATCTGCCCCGGCTCCGTCGCTACCGAATTTGGCCATCCCTCGTCGAAGAATGTGCAGAAGATGCTCCAGCCCCACGATGTCGCCCACGCCGTGGAGATGGTCGTGACCGCCGAGCCGCAGAGCTTCATCAGCGAAGTGGTCATGCGCCCCACGCAAAAACCGTAGCTTCTTTTTTCCCGCGATTCCTCGCTGCTCTACCGCTTGACATCCTTTCTTTCTTATACTATTTTGCTCTAGGCCTAGACCAAATAGCCCTCAACCCGGCGCATTCGCAAAGGAGACTTCATGACCGACCGTCAGCCCCGCGATCTTTTCCCCGGCGCTCTCGAGATGATGATTCTCCGTACTTTGAAAGCCCGGCCTCTTCACGGGTACGCCCTGGTGCAGCACATCAAGCGCGCCTCCGACGACCTGCTGCAAATCGAAGAGGGCTCGCTCTACCCTGCCCTCCAGCGCCTGCTCAAGGAAGGTTGCGTCAAAGCCGAATGGGGCATCTCCTCCACCAATCGCCGCGTGCGCATTTATAAATTGACGCCCGCAGGCGCCAAGCATCTCGAGCGTCAGGTCTCCAGCTTCGAGCAAATGCTCGAAGGCATCGCGCGCGTCCTCGCTCCGGTGAAGTCATGACCTGGCTCACTGCGTTGTTTTCGCGCCGTCGTCTTTACTCCGATCTCTCCGCCGAAATGCAGGAGCATCTCGATGAAAAAATCAACGAGCTCGTCGCTTCTGGCCTCTCCCGTGAAGAAGCCACTCGCGCCGCGCGCCGGGAATTTGGCAACGCCACTCTCCTCGAAGAGCGCAGCCGCGAAGTCTGGCAATGGCCCTCGCTCGAAAGCTTGTTTGCTGACGTTCGCTTCGCCCTGCGCATGCTGCGCAAATCCCGCGGTTTCACCGCCGTCGCCATTCTCACTCTCGCCCTCGGCATCGGCGCTAGCACGGCTGTCTTCAGTCTGGTGGATGCCGTCCTGCTGAAGCCTCTGCCCTTCCCGCACGCCGAGAGAATCGTCTTTCCCTGGCGCCTGCCCAAGCGTGGACTGAACCTCGGCTTTGACACCTATCCCTGGGGCCGCGTCGACTTTTTGTTTTTTTCTCGGGAATCGAAAGCCTTCGAAGCTCTCGGCGCATTTCTGAGCGATTCGTTCGATCTGACCGGCTCGGGCGAGCCGGTGCGTGTCGACGGCCTTCGTGCCTCCGCGGGATTCTTCCCGGCCCTCGGCGTATCCCCTGCCTTGGGCCGCACTTTCACCGACCAGGAAGATCGGCCGGGCAACGAACACGAAGTGGTCCTCGGTGACGCTTTGTGGCGCCAAAGATTCGGCGCCGATCCCCGCATTCTCGGCCGTGCCATCGACCTGAACGGCGCTCCTTACACCGTAATCGGCGTGATGCCGCGCGGTTTCGCCTTTCCGCGCGCCAACGAAATGCCCAATGTCTTCACCTTTGCGCCGCAAGTCCAGCTCTGGGTCCCTCTCGCGCTTGACCGCCGAAGCACGAGCATTCCGAATGAACCCGACGAACTCGCCATCCTTGGCCGCATCAAGCCCGGCATCACCCTTGCGCAAGCCCAGGCGGACATGAATATCATGGGCAAGGAGCTCGAAAGCAATCGCCGCAACGGACAGGGCTGGTTCAATTCCAATGTCACCCCGCTCACGCGACAGGCGGCCGGAGATACGCGCCAGCCTCTGCTGCTGATTCTCGCCGCCGTCGGCGTCGTCCTGCTCATTGCCTGTTCCAACGTCGCCAGCCTGCTCCTCACGCGCTCTCTCAACCGCAAACGCGAGCTGACCGTGCGCGCCGCGCTGGGCGCCGGAGCGTCTCGTTTGGTTCGGCAATTGCTCACCGAAAGCCTGGTTTTGGCAAGCGTGGGCGGCCTGATGGGAATCTTCGTGGCCAAAGCGGCCATCTACATTGTAAAGATTTTCGGCCCATCCAGTATTCCGCGCCTTGGCGAAGCGGGCCTCGACATTCGCGTTTTGCTCTTCGCCTTCGGCGTCACGCTGTTGACCGGCGTTCTCTTCGGCATGGCTCCGGCCATCGGCGCCACGCGCGAAAACCTGGTCGAGTCGCTCAAGGACGGCGGCCGCCGAGCCGGCTCAAATCCCGCCGCTCAGAGAACTCGCAATTCGCTTCTCGTTTCGCAAATCGCCCTCGCTTTGGTGCTGGTGATCGCCACCGGCCTGCTCACGCGAACTTTCTATCGCCTGCTTAGCGTGGATCCCGGTTTCCATCCCGCGCACGCTCTCACATTTGAGCTTACGCTCCCCTCTTCAAAGTATCCCGATCAAGCTCACATTATTCCGGTCTATCAGCAGGTGCTTCACCGCCTGCAATCCTTGCCCGGTGTGCAGTCGGCCGGGCTGACCGAAATCGTTCCGTTGGACGGTGCCACCGAATCCACGGCCATTCGTTTCTCGGAACACCCCCCGACCTCCACCTTGGACATTCCCATGGCCAATTACACCATGGTCTCTCCGGGCTATTTCTCCGCCGTCGGAACCCCGATCTTGCGTGGCCGTCCTTTTCTCGATTCCGATACGGCCAATTCCATGCCTGTCGCCATCATCAGCGCCGCCTTGGCTAAGAAATACTGGCGCGGCCAGGATCCCATCGGCAAGGAAATCGCCCCGCGAAGCCTCGCTTTCCCTACGGAAACAATCGTCGGTATCGCCGCCGACGTGAAGCGACTCTCCCTGCGCGAAGCTCCGCCTCCGGAAATGTACGTGCCTTACACGCAGAAGGTGTGGCCTTCGCTGCTCACCATGGACGTGGTTCTGCGCACCACGCAAGATCCCGCATCCGTCGCCGCCGGCGCCCGCCAAGCGATTCATTCCGTCGATCCGGATTTGCCTATCGCCAACGTCAAAACTCTCAACGACCTCGTCGACGATTCCGTCGCCCAGCCGCGCTTCGCCATGCTCCTTCTCGGAGCATTCGGCGGCCTGGCCCTGCTGCTCGCAATGATCGGAATGTACGGCGTGATCTCTTACAACGTCGCGCAGCGCACGCAGGAAATCGGTATCCGCATCGCCCTCGGCGCGCAACGCCGCAACATTTTTGAAATGGTGCTTGGCCACGGCCTGCGTCTCGCCGTCCTCGGAATCGCCATTGGCCTCGCCGCCGCTTTCGCCGTGACGCAAGTGATGACCAGTTTCCTCTACGGCATTCAGGCCACTGATCCTTTTACCTTCACCGCTGTTGCTCTTTTGCTGGTTCTCGTGGCGCTCTTCGCCTGCTACATCCCCGCCCGCCGCGCCATGCGGGTCGATCCCATGGTGGCACTTCGTTATGAATAGGAGTTCCATATGAGCTGGCTCACTCGACT
>JASHQB010000151.1 GCA_030037775.1 Candidatus Acidiferrales bacterium | reverse complement strand
CGGAGAATTTCTCCGAGAAGGTAATGAGCATTGGTGTTGTAAGGGTCGCGATTGAGGACGTCGATGTACTCGCTGGCGGCACCGGCGATGTCTCCTGTGCGCAAGCGCAATTGAGCGAGCTCCATGCGGGCGTCGTTGGGAGGATCGGAATCGGCGGCCATGCGCTTTTGCTGCCACTGCAGGGCTTCGGCCCAGCGGCCTTGCGCTTCCTCGAGCAGGGCGTAGCTGGCGAGCGCGGGAATGTAATGTGCGTCGCGCGCGAGGATTTTTTGCAGCAAGGGTTCGGCGGTCGAGAAATCGTTCTGGACGCGAGCCATCTCGGCAAGGCCCATGAGCGCGTCCATGGAGGAGGGATCGAGAAGCCGGGCGTGCGCGAAGGCGGTGCGCGCTTCGGGAATGCGGCCGCAGGTCGCGAGCCACTTGGCGCGCAGGACCTCGGAATCGACGGAGGGAGGATAGGCAGCGAGCGCGGTGAGGTAGGGCTCTTCGAGACTGGGCTTCCACATCCAGGCGAGGACCTCGGCGGCGGCCATCAAAGCGTCACGGCGATTGGCGACGGAGACGGAAACAGGCAAAAGAGCGGAGCGCTGCTGCAAGAGCATCTGAAGATTTTCCGCCTGCGCGGTGCCGGCGAAAATGGCGCGCGGCGCGCGGTATTCGAGGCGCGTGAGGTCGTCGGTGTTGCGCGGAGCGCCGAGGGCGAGGCTGCGCAGGCCGGAGTCGTCCAGAAGGAAATAGCCCAGCAAGCTTTCCGGGCTTTGCAGGCCCATGTCCGCGTAATCGGCGCGCAACTGAGGGTCGGACCACAGGCCATGGAGGCGATCGAGGGAGAGCGTGGCGGCTTGCGATTGGCCGAGCAGGAGAATATCGCCCGTGACGGGTTTCCAAACGGAGACCTGGGGAAATTCACCAGCCAGAGTGTTGAGCACCATGCGCAAATCGGCGGGGAAAATGGAGTAGAGCTGCACCCACTGCACAAGCATGCCGCCGGGCGCGAGGCGCTGGCGGACCTGGCGGTAAAACTCGTCGGTGAAGAGGTCGGCCACGCCGGCGATCCAGGGATTGGAAGGCTCGGAAATGATCAGGTCATAGCGGTTGGGGGTGGTGAAGAGAAAATTGCGCGCGTCGTCGACGATGAGGTGCACGCGGGGGTCGCGGAGAACGTCGCGGTTCAAGGGCTTGAGGTAGGGCACGGCATGAAGCACGGCGGGCTCGATTTCGACGCAGTCAATTTGCTGCACGCCGGGATAGCGCGCGACCGCCGATAGGGTCATGCCGCTTCCGAAACCGATGACCAGCACCTTTCGCGGCGCGGGGTGAAAGATCATGCCGAGGTGGCCCAAGAGCAATTGCGTGTCGGTGTCGCCGGTGGAGGCATCGACTTTGCCGTTGGTCGCGAGGGCCAGATCGTTTTCGCTTTGGGTGACGGAGATGGAGGCGTTCAGACCGTCCTCGGCAAAGAGCAGGTCTTTGGTCTGGACGACTTCGCCGAGGGTCAAGGTATCGGGGTAAAGGCCGCGCATGGTGATGACGCCGAAACTCGCGATGGCCGGGTCGTAAAGGGCTTTGGAGTAGCCGCCGAACACAACCAGCGCGCCAAGCAGGGAAATTTCGGCGAGGCGGTAGGTTTGCCGCGGGGTCTCGCGGGCCAGCAGGTAAACCGCGAGGGCCAGGTTGGCGGCGGCGGTCCAAACCACCAGACGAAAGCTGCCGAGAGAAGGCACCAACCAGAATCCGGCGATGATCGAGCCGACAATGGCGCCGATCGTGTTGGCGGCGCAAGCGCGGCCGACCGCGGCGGAGGACGGGCCGTGAGAGTGTTCGGGACCGGCGATGAGCATGGTCACCATGGGGAAGTTGAATCCAAAAACGACGGCCGTGGGTAGCATGGCCAGGACGCAGATCGCGAATTGCGCAACGACAAGGCCGTCAAAAGTCTTGTGCGTGGCGGTGATGAGGCTCCACAAAATGGCGGGCAATTGCCGGAACAACAAAAGAAAAACTACGGCGCCGAGACCGGTCAAGACCTGAGTGATGCTGAAAGTGGTCACGGAAACTTTGTGGCCGCGCTTTACCCAGATTTCGAACAAGCGGCTGCCAAGGGCGATGCCGGTG
This sequence comes from Candidatus Acidiferrales bacterium, assembly GCA_030037775.1. Classification (GTDB taxonomy): domain Bacteria; phylum Acidobacteriota; class Terriglobia; order Acidiferrales; family UBA7541; genus DAHUXN01. The sequence goes on along the minus strand of JASHQB010000151.1, from coordinate 8,173 downwards.
AGAAAAGTGGCCAGCATCACGGTAAAGGCATAAGTGGAACTGCCGAGCGTGGTGGAGAGGAGGCGCGACCAAGCAACTTCATAAACCATGGCGGTGGCGCCGACGACGGCAAAGGCGACGAGCAAGTATCGCGGAATTTTTATCGCCGCATCCTCGCGCGGCGCGATCTTTCGTTCGCTGGGCGCTGGCAATTCTTGACCGGCGGGATAGAGCGCGAGGACGCCGGCGACGATATTCAAGAACACAGCGAGAAGAAGAGTTCGTCGAAAGCCGACGGCGGGCAGCAACACGAAACCAGCGGCGAGCGCTCCGGCGACGGCGCCGGCGGTGTTCACCCAATAGAGGCGGCTGAGACGCGAGCCCAATTCGGCCGAGCTGCGCGAAAGGCCGCCAGCAAGAATGGGAAGCGTTCCACCCATCAGAAATGTGGGAACAAACAGCACCAGCGCGGAGGCGGCGAGGCGCAAGGCGATGAGAATCGGCGTGGAGCCTCCCGCGATATGGTAGCTAGCAAGATAAAGGTAACGGACGCCAGCGAGCCCGACGAAGGAAAGGGCGCCAGTGACGGCGGTGAATATTTCGAGCCATCCGTACAAAGCAATGGGACGGCCGTGGCGCTCGCCCCACGGGCCAAGATAAGCGCTGCCTGCCGCCAGACCTGCCATGAACGCCGCGAGAACGGTGGCGATGGCGTACACCGTGTGGCCGAAGATAAGCCCGAGCGCTTTTGTCCAGGCGACCTGATAAATCAAGCCCGCGCTGCCGGAAAGGAAAAAGCAGAGGAGAACCAGGGCGAATCTGGATTTCGAAAGGATCCTGGTACTTTCGGGCATGAAAGGATCTTACTGAGCGGATTTCGGCAGGGTCAATCATGGACCCGCTGCGGCATGTTGAAAGCAACACCTCGACGGAAGGACAGCTCGCCCAGATTCGCGCCGCTGCGAATGGAGAGAAAGATCGAAGGCATCTGCTGATTGCGGCGCAGCTGGGCGAACGGGCACGCGAGCCGTGCACTTCCGGCCAAGTAACGGTTAGGCATCAAAAGGAACGAATGTTTCAGCGTTTCTTGACAACGAGCGACCGGGACATATAATGAAGTTTCACGTCGTTTTTTTCACGGGATTTTCATGTTTCTGGACGTACACGAACTCGCCACTCGCAAGATCCGCATCCGGAAGGATTACGCGCCGGGCACGCTGGACTTTCACTCCGGCGACTTCCAACAGATCGAGCCTCTCGACGTGCGCGCGACGGCCGAGCTGATCGACGGGCAGATCCGCATTTTTGGGACGTTCCACACGCGGCTGGAGCTGACGTGCGCACGGTGTCTGGAGACGGTCGTGGAGGAAGTGAGCAAGGATTTCGACTTGATTTACCGGCCGATGGCGTCGATCCGAAAAGATGAGGAAATCCGCCTGAATCTGGATGATACGGACGTTGCCTTCTTCGAAGGCGACGGACTGTTCCTGGCGGACGTGCTGGCCGAACAGGTGAATCTGTCGCTACCGATGAAGGTGATCTGCCGCAGCGACTGCCGGGGGCTGTGCCCGCATTGCGGGGTGAATTTGAACCAGGAAGAATGCCGCTGTGAAAGCCATGCGTCGGACCCGCGTATGGCACCGCTGGCCCGCTTGAAGCAAGACTGGCCGAAAAAACAGTAAAATACAGTACAATGATGGAGTTTCCGAAAATGCGAAGAAGGCGCAGTGTGCACCTCTTCGAGAATTCTTGCCGAAGGAGCCGGAATGCCGAATCCAAAACGACGACACTCGAAGAGGCGCACGAGCACGCGTCGTGCACATGATCACTTGAAGGCGCCGTCGATTACCAACTGTCCGAATTGCCACGAGCCGAAGCTTCCCCATCGCGCATGCCCGCATTGCGGTTACTATAAGGGGCGCGCGGTGGTGGACACCTCAGCCTGAACTCCGCGGGGAAATTCCCTGCCAGCTAAGTAACGCGGTGAATCGATGATCACGATTGCGCTGGACGCCATGGGGGGCGACCACGCTCCTCGAGCGGAAGTGGAAGGAGCAGTGCTCGCGGCGCGGGAGTATGGTGTGCGCATCGTGCTCATCGGCGTGGAAGCGAAGGTGCGCGCGGAGCTGAACCGCCAGAGCGCGCGCGGGCTGCCCATCGAAATCGTGAACGCCACGGAAGTCATCACTATGGAGGATTCGCCGTCGGTGGCGTTTCGCAAGAAGCGCGACAGCTCGGTGCACGTCGGGGCGAAGATGGTGAAGCAAGGACAGGCGGAGGCGCTGGTCAGCGCGGGAAATACCGGCGCGGTGATGGCCGTGGCGCGGTTTGTGCTGGGGACGCTGCCTTCGGTGGACCGGCCGGCGCTGGCCGCGGCGTTTCCGAACGCGAAAGGCGGAGCGTCGGTGCTGCTGGATGTGGGCGCGAACGTGGATTCGAAGCCGGAGCAGATCGAACAGTTCGCGATTATGGGCGAGATTTACTACCGCACGATTTTTGGAACGAAGCGGCCGCGCGTAGGCGTGCTGTCGATCGGCGAAGAGGAAAGCAAGGGCAACGAGCTGACGCGCGAAGCGTCGAACCGGCTGAAGCAAACTTCCCTGAATTTCATCGGCAACGTGGAAGGAAAGGATTTTTTCAAGGGCGACGTGGACGTAATCGTGTGCGACGGCTTCATCGGAAACATCGTGCTGAAAATCAGCGAAGGGCTGGTGGAGCACGTGGCCGGAATGTTGAAGAAGGCGCTGAAGAGCAGCTTGAGCGCGCAGATGGGCTACGTACTGTCGCGGCACGCCTTCGCGGAGTTTCGCAAGAAGATCGATTATTCGGAGTATGGAGGCGTGCCGCTGCTGGGGGTGCGCGGCATCACCGTGATCGGGCACGGGCGCTCCAATTCGAACGCGATCAAGAACGCCATCCGCGTGGCGGCGGAGCTTTGCCGCGCCAAGGCCAACGAGAAAATCGAAAAGGAGCTTTCCGCAGCAGTGGCCAGCGCACGCGTTTGATGGAGAGGTGGCGGCACTGGACTTTCCACACGAAGAGAGTTAGAACCTGCCTTCGGCATCGCGGAACGGAATTCATCACATGAGCAAGGTGGCGTTCATATTTCCGGGACAGGCCTCGCAGTATCCAGGCATGGGCCGGAACTTGGCGGAAGCGTTTCCGACGGCGCGTCAAGTCTTCGAGGTGGCCGATGCGGCGCTGGGATTTTCGCTGTCGAAAATGTGTTTTGAGGGTAGCGAAGACGACCTGAAGTTGACGGAGAATACCCAGCCAGCGATTCTGACGGTCTCTGTGGCGGCGGAGCGCGTGCTCGAAGAAAACGGCGTGACGCCCGATTACGTGGCGGGCCACAGCCTGGGTGAATATTCAGCGCTGGTGGCGGCGGGGAGTCTGGATTTCCCCGCGGCGGTCAAGCTGGTACGGAAGCGCGGGCGTTACATGCAGGAGGCAGTGGCTCAGGGCCAGGGTGCTATGGCGGCGATTCTGGGGCTGGCGCCGGCAGAGGTGGCCGAGATTTGCAAGAAAGCGGCCGGAGGCGAAGTGGTTTCGGCCGCGAATCTGAATTCCCCGGAGCAGACCGTGATTTCGGGAAATGCGGCGGCGGTCAAGCGCGCCGTGGAAACCGCGTCACAGTGCGGCGCAAAGCGCGCGGTGATTTTGCCGGTGTCCGCGCCGTTCCATTGCGCGCTGATGAAGCCGGTGGAGACTCGGCTGGAGGCGGACCTGCGCGCGGCGGAATTCGGGCCGTTGCGCTTTCCGCTGATTACGAATGTCGATGCGGAAGCCACTACCACGGGTGAAGAAGCGCGCGACGCGTTGATCCGGCAGGTGTGCATGCCGGTGCGCTGGGAGGAGTCGATTCACGAGATGATTGCGCAAGACGTCCGCATTTTCGTGGAAGTAGGGCCGGGGCGCGTGCTCAGCGGGCTGCTGCGGCAGATTGACCGTTCCGTGCGCAGCTTCAACGTGGAAGACGCAGCGAGCCTGCAGTCGACGGTGGAGAAAGTGGCCAAGGCGCGCGCGGAGATCAGCGAAGGCTAAATCCAAGCCGGAAGGAAATCGCCAAAAGATGTTTTCGCTTACAGGAAAAGCCGCAATGGTTACGGGCGCGTCGCAAGGGATTGGCCGAGCGACGGCCATTGCGCTGGCGGCGGCGGGCGCGCGCGTGGCGGTGGCGGCGCGGAACGAAGAAAAACTGGCGGAAGTGGCCAAACACATCGAGTCGGCGGGCGGAGAAGCGCTGGCGGTGAAGATGGACGTTGCGGACCCGGAGCAGATCAAAGCAGGCTTCCAACAGGCGCTCGGGAAATTCGGCCGGCTGGACATTCTGGTGAACAACGCGGCGATTACGCGGGACGGCTTGGCGTTGCGCATGAAGCTGGACGACTGGGAGACGGTGCTGCGGACGAATCTGACCTCGGCGCATCTGTGCACGCAGCAGGCGCTGAGTACGATGATGAAGCAGCGCTGGGGGCGGATCATCAACGTAAGTTCCGTGGTGGCGGAGACGGGAAACGCCGGACAGGCGAATTACGTGGCGGCGAAAGCAGGACTGATTGGCCTGACCCGCGCAATTGCTACGGAGATGGCTTCGCGGAACATCACAGTAAATGCGGTGGCGCCGGGATTCATTGCCACGCCGATGACGGATCCGCTGCCGGAGAAAGTGAAAGAGGATCTAAAGGCGCGGATTCCGCTGGGGCGGCTCGGCGCGGACAGTGATGTGGCCGCGGCGATTGTTTTTCTGGCCAGCGACGAGGCAGGCTACATCACCGGCTGTGTGCTGGACGTGAACGGCGGCATGCGGATGGGATGAGCTGAAGAAATCATGTCCATCAAGAGCTACAAAGAATTGTTGGCGCTCCGAGAAGTTGGGCGCATTGTGCGCCTGGCGCTGGAGGCGATGGCGGCGAGCGTGCGCGCGGGTGTGACCACGGCGGAGCTGGCGAAAATCGGTGGAAAAGTAATGCGCGAAAATGGCGCGCGGTCGGCGCCGCGCTTGGTTTATGGCTTTCCGGGAGACGTGCTGATCAGCTTGAATGACGAGGCCGTGCATGGCATACCTTCGGATTCGCGCACGATTCGCGCGGGCGACCTGGTGAAGCTGGACGTGACCTTCGAAAAGAACGGCTACATGGCGGACGCGGCGATGACCGTGCCGGTCGAGCCGGTTTCCAGCGATGCGCGGGGGCTCGCGGCGTGCGCGGAGAGAGCGTTTCAGAAGGCGATGAGGTTCGCGCGCGCGAATCATCGCGTGAACGAAATTGGAAGGGCCGTGGAGCGCGAGGTGCGGCGCAGCGGCTTTCGGGTGATCCGCGAGCTTGGCGGGCACGGCATTGGCCGGACAATCCACGAAGAGCCCAGCGTGCCGAATTATCACGATCCGCTGGCGCGCCAGCGGCTGACGGAAGGGCTGGTGTTGACGGTTGAGCCGATCATCACGATGGGCTCGGGTGAACCGAAAGACGGCGGCGATGGTTGGACGGTGAAGACAGCGGACGGAAGTCTCTCGGCGCATTACGAACACACGATTGTGATTACCGACGGCGCGCCGACGCTGCTGACCGCAGCATAAGCGGGAAGAACAGGCCGCCGTGTTGAAGGATGGTTGACCTGATTTCGGGCCCCGCATAGAATGAACAGGCTTGGTAACCGGAGAAGCCGGAGAGTCTAGACCAAGAGCGATCGATCGCCGAAAGCGGAGGAAGAAATCGAATGGCCAGCGTTGAAGAACGCGTAAAGCAGATTATCGTCGAACAGCTCGGTGTGGACGAGGGTGAAGTGACGCCGACGGCTTCTTTTGTGGATGATCTGGGCGCCGATTCGCTCGACATCGTCGAACTCGTGATGGCTTTCGAAGAGGCGTTCGGGATCGAAATTCCCGATGAAGACGCCGAAAAGATCGCCACCGTCAAGGACGCTATCGCTTACATCGACAAGCACGCCCAAGCGAAGAAGTAGCTTCGCGGCCTCGGGCTTTCGCGAGGAGAAAGTTCCCTATTGAATCGCCGAGTTGTCGTTACGGGAGTTGGGTTGGTCTGCGCCTGCGGCATCGGCACCGAGGAGGTTTGGAAAAACCTCGTTGCCGGGAAAAGCGGCATTGCGCCCATCACGCAGTTTGACACGGCCGGCTTCGACTGCACTTTTGCCGGCGAAGTGAAGGGCTTCGATCCCTTCCAGTGGATCGAGAAAAAAGAAGTCAAGAAGATGGCCCGCTTCATCCACCTGGCGATTGCCGCCACGGATTTCGCGATGAAGATGGCCGCCCTTGAAATCACCGAAAAAAACGCGGACGCCGTGGGTGTTTACATCGCATCCGGCATCGGCGGGTTCGACGTCATCGAACGCGAGCACAGCAAGCTGATTCACGGCGGGCCCGGCAAGATCTCTCCTTTTTTCATTCCTTCCGCCATTATCAATCTGGCCGCGGGCCAAGTTTCGATTCGCCTGGGCGCGAAGGGGCCCAATTCCGCGACGGCCACGGCGTGCTCGGCTTCCGCCCACGCGATTGGCGACGCGTTCAAAATTATTCAGCGCGGCGATGCGGACGTGATGCTGGCCGGGGGTTCGGAAGCGGCCATCACGCCGATGGGCGTCGGCGGCTTTGCGGCGATGAAGGCGCTTTCGACGCGCAACGACGAGCCGGCCCGCGCGAGCCGGCCGTTTGATGCGCAGCGCGACGGATTCGTGATTGGAGAAGGCTCCGGCATGCTGATCCTGGAATCGCTGGAATACGCGCAGCGGCGCGGCGCAAACATCCTCGCGGAGATTGTCGGCTATGGAATGTCCGCCGACGCGTATCACATGACCCAGCCTTCGGAGGACGGCGACGGCGCGTACCGCGTGATGCGCGCATCGCTGAAGGATGCGGGAATTGTTCCGGAGCAGGTCGGCTACGTGAACGCGCACGGTACATCGACGCCGATTGGCGATGCGCTGGAAACGCTGGCGATCAAGCGGACGTTCGGCGACGCGGCAAAGAAAATCCCAGTCAGCTCGACGAAGTCGATGACCGGGCACGTGCTGGGCGGGGCCGGCGGACTGGAAGCGGGCATCAGCGTGCTGGCACTGCGAGACCAAGTAGCGCCACCGACGATCAACTATGAGAATCCCGACCCCGCGTGCGATTTGGATTACGTGCCAAACGAAGCGCGCAAGGTGAGCATGCAGTATGCGCTCTCGAATTCGTTTGGATTCGGCGGGACCAACGCGTCGCTGGTGTTCAAGCTGTGGGAGGGCCGGTGAAAATCGGAGTGTGCGTGAAGCAGGTTCCCACCAAGGACGCGCCGCTGGCCATCGATGCGAGCGGCTCGTGGATTCGCGAGACGGACATCAGTTTCGAAACGAATGAACCGGACAGCTTCGCGCTGGAGGAAGCGCTGCGCTTGAAAGAGAAGCACGGCGGCGAAGTCGTGGCGATCTCGATGGGGCCGGAGCGCGCCAAGCAAACCATCAAAGAAGCGCTAGCAAAAGGTGCGGAGCGCGGAATTCACGTGGTGGACGACAAGTCTTACGCGTTGGACCCGCTAGGGTCCGCGCGTTCTCTGGCAGCGTCGATTGAAAAAGAAAAGTTTGATTTGATTTTGACGGGCTTGCAGAGCGAGGACCACGGCTTCGGGCAGACCGGCGTGCTGCTGGCGGAGCTGCTGGGGTTGCCGCACGCGACGATCATCATGTCCATCGAAGCGCAGGGTGATCATTTGCGCGTGAAACGCGAGCTGGAAGCGGGCTGGTTCCAGTGGGTGGAGCTGCCGCTGCCGGCGGTGCTGACGATTCAGTCCGGCATCAACAAGCCGCGCTACGCCACGCTGAAAGGCATCATGGCAGCGAAGAAAAAAGAGATTGCTACAGTGGCGCGCGAGTCGCTCGGTGTCACTTCCGCGCCGACGCAAAAAGTGGAACGGGTCTACGTGCCGCAGAAAACGAAGAAGACGGAGTTCATCACCGGCTCACCGAAAGAGATTGCCACGAAGCTGGTGGAGAAGTTGCAGCACGAAGCACGAGTGCTTTAGTTTTTGCGAAACACGATGAAGATTCTGCTGATTACCGAGCAGCGCGAAGGCAAATGGAATAAAGTCAGCTTCGAAGCCCTGGCTGCGGCACAGCAAATCGCGGCGCAGGCGAAGGGCTCGGTCACTGGCGTGGTGATCGGCCAAGGCGTCGTGGCGCTCGCGGAGGAACTCGCCGGCTA
>JASHQB010000150.1 GCA_030037775.1 Candidatus Acidiferrales bacterium | reverse complement strand
CTTTTCGTTTTATTTCTCGCGCTCGGCGCTATCTTCATTGTGCTGGTGATTCAGTTCCGCGCCTTCGCGCCCTCGCTCATCATCATTTCCGCCGCGCCGCTTTCGCTTCTCGGCGTTTTCGCCATGCTCCTCGCCACGCAGACCGCGCTGAATGTTTCTTCCTTCATGGGAATTATTTTGATGGTCGGACTCGTGGTCAAAAACGGAATCATTCTTTTCGAATACGTTCACAAACTTTGGGAAGAAGAACACATGCCGCTGTTCGACGCTCTGGTCGAAGCGGGAAAAATCCGCATCCGCCCGATTCTGATGACTACGCTCGCCACGCTTTTCGGTTTGCTTCCTCTCGCGCTGGGGCTAGGGTCCGGCGCGGAATTGCAAAAGCCGCTGGCGCTCGCGGTGATCGGCGGGCTGACTCTCTCGACGTTCATCACGCTGCTGCTGATGCCGGTGTGCTATTCGCTGCTGCATCGCAAAGCCGCGGCATAGGGGTGTAGTTCTAGTACTGCGCGGCGGACAAATTGGCTCTTTTCCAGCGGCAAAATCGAGAAAATTGGCCTGGTGAAGCAGGCCATTGAAAAATGCGAATTTCTGCGTTTTTGCGGGGTGCGGAATTTTGAAATTTGCGAAATCCTTAGGAAAAAAGAAAATTTTGGTACATACCCTGCCGCCGGACTGTGTTGACGGCGCATCGAGGCGACCAGGCCAATTCTGAAAAATGGGGCAAAATTGGGTTATAGAACCAGGCCATTCTTGTCAACAATCGACAGGAGAGGACTTGGGCTTCAAATCCCTCTCTAGGAAGCGCGGCGGGGGAACAAAGGGGCGGGGCCTAGGCTGCCGCAGGAAACGGTCAAAAACACAGTGGACGGCCGGGCAAAGATATAAAGATAAATGGCCCGCCGGCGCTGAGCCTTAAAGGCTAGGCGCTCGGGGCGACAGAGCGGCGGTGCTGGAAGTGGCGGAAGACAGCAATTAGGAGTGCAAGCGCACATGCCCCAGTCACGATTCCCCAGAATCGAAACACGGCGTCATATACTCCGAGATAGCTGCTCGCGCCGAGAGGAACTTGCGTCGCGCCCAGAAAATTGGAGAGCTGGGATAGGCCGGATTCGTCGCCTTTGCTGACGAACCTCTGGAAAATTTCCGCGTAGGGACGGTAGCCGGCATAAAGCACAGCACTCGAAAGCAGCGCGCCGATCGCTCCGATGAAGCCGAGCGCGAGAGTCACGGGGCTTGGACGAAGCGTAGTTGGCCAGAGAGATTTTCCACGAACGATGATGCCGAGCGCGCAAGCCAGCAAAACGCCAAAAGAGAACAGAAGCACGATTCCGGAAACTCGAAGCAAGAAGGCGTTCCATCCAGAAATGTCACCACCACTGAAGCTGTTGCGCAAAGAAATCATTTGCGCTTTCCGCATTTGATCGGCCCGGTAGGCGAGCTCCGTATACAACTGAGCCTGTTCTTTGTTTCCGCCTTGTTCGGACAGGGATGCGAGCCGCTGGTACGCCTGTTGGTCAACGCGCTCGATCCCGAAGGCGCCTGCTGAACCCATCATCTGGCCAAAGCGGGCCACCGCCGAATACCTCTTGAGAGCGCCCTGGCGGTCGCCGCGAGCTTCGAGTGCCTCCCCTGCTTCAAGAATCGACTGCGCGTAGAGGGAAGAGTCCTGTGACGAATAGCTTGGCAGGCCGGACCACCAGGAGTATTCATCCGTCAAAACCTGGAACGGATCGTCCACGTGGTAGCGCTGTAGAATTTTCCGGTCGAGAGCCTTCACACGATCGAGGTAAGTATCGAGCTTGGGGGAGAGGAACGCGGCGGCCATGGCTGTTTGCCAGGCAGCGCTTTGGTGATTCCGGGGTTCGAACGTAATTCCTCTTACGAAGCCGGAAGGAGGGCTTGTTCTGTGAACCAGCGCGTCGATATCGAGCTTCTCGGCGACGATGAAATAGGGGAGAGCGTTTTGCGGGTCATATTTTTCCAGATCGGAGACCCAACGATCGAATTGGGGAAACGAAGAATATTGCGCGGCAATGACGCCGTAGACCCAGGTAAGGCTCGGGTCGACATGAACCGCTTCCTCAGCCAAGCGCACACTCTCTGACGGGTCCCAGTGGCGGACGGCGACAAAGGCCAGCGCCTCAGCGTCGTGATCCTGTTCTGCTTTCTTCGCGGAGGCTCCCAACTCCGAATCAGGCCTGGGGCCCTGCCAACGCTGATTTATGTGCACTACGTCGTGCCACTGGGCGAGAGAGACTTGGAAGGCTTGGCGGAAGACGGGCCCGGCGAAAAAGAGCAGGGAGGCGGCGACGCACGCCGCGATAGCAGTCAGAGTGGCTTTGCGCATAGGAATCTCCTTGGCAAAAAGTTCGCCGGCGGAAGCAACGGTGCGCCGGTGGCTGCCGGGAAGAATTAGCGCGAGCATCGCGTGTTTCGCGAGGACGCCGGCGCCGCCGACGGCCCAGATGAGAGCCGACCAATTGCCTTCCACGTGATTGAGCTCGCTCAGAATGCCGCGGCCCCAGTCGAGCGTGTCGCGGGGCGCAATCCATATGCCGAAACGCAGAAGCAGAATCGCAAGAGTGCGAGGAAAGGCGACGGGTTTCATGCTTCGCCTCCGCGGAAAGCGGGACGGCGGGCGCGTGCGGCAG
>JASHQB010000149.1 GCA_030037775.1 Candidatus Acidiferrales bacterium | reverse complement strand
CGCGCGTATTTGACGGCGCTGGGGCCGGCGATCATGCCGCCGTAGATGCAGGAGACGAGCGAATTGGCGCCGAGGCGATTGGCGCCGTGATACTGGTATTCGCATTCGCCAGCGGCGAAAATTCCAGGGACGTTAGTGGCCTGGCGCTCGTTATCGACCCACAAGCCGCCCATGGTGTAGTGCATCGCGGGAAAAACTTTCATAGGCTCTTCGCGCGGATCGGGGCCGACGAATTTTTGATAAATCTCGAGCACGCCTTCGAGCTTCCGGTCGAGCATTTCGCGCGGCAGATGGGTGAGATCGAGATAGACCGCGTTCATGCCGGGCAGGCTGAGTTTTTCCTCGAAGACGATTTTGTAAATGGCGCGTGTGGCGACGTCGCGCGGAACGAGATTGCCGTATTTCGGGTACCACTCCTCAAGAAAGTAGAAGCGCTCTTTCTCGGGAATGGAACGCGCGGGGCGATTGTCTCCGGCTTTGCGCGGGACCCAGACGCGGCCGCCTTCGCCGCGAAGCGATTCGCTCATGAGGCGACATTTGTCTTCGCCGGGAATGGCGGTGGGATGGACCTGTATGAATTCGCCGTTGGCGTAATAAACGCCCTGCTGGAAAAGCGCGGATTGCGCCATGCCGGTGCAAGCGACGGAATTGGTGGTCTGGCGGAAGATCGCGCCGATGCCGCCGGTGCAGAAAATGACGGCGTCGGCGGGAAAAGTGCGGACTTCCATGGTACGCAGATCCATCGCGCAGATACCGCGGCAAATGCCGGATTCGTCGATAACAGCGGAGAGGAAGGTCCAGCCTTCGAATTTATGAACTTTGTCCTCGGCTTCAAAGCGGCGAACCTGTTCATCGAGCGCGTAGAGAAGCTGCTGGCCGGTGGTGGCCCCGGCGAACGCGGTGCGATGGTAAAGAGTGCCGCCGAAGCGGCGAAAATCGAGCAGGCCTTCGGGCGTGCGATTAAACATGACGCCCATGCGGTCGAGAAGATCGATGATGGCGGGCGCGGCTTCACACATGCCTTTGACGATCGGCTGATTGGCGAGGAAATCGCCGCCGTAGATGGTGTCGTCGAAATGGATCCAGGTGGAGTCGCCTTCACCTTTGAGATTTTTGGCGGCGTTGATGCCGCCTTGGGCGCAGACGGAATGAGAGCGCTTGACCGGGACGACGGAGAAAAGTTGGACGGGCACGCCGGATTCTGCGATGCGAATGGTGGCCATGAGGCCCGCGAGGCCTCCGCCGACGACGATGATTTTAGGTTCGCGCATGAATTCTCAGTCAGCGTCCAAAAGAGAAAAAGTCGGAATGACAAATCACTTTGTGTAGCCTCGCACTAGAGATAGCCATTGAATGGGTGCCAGTTCCAGAGAAACCCCGCGAGGATCAGGAGTCCGACGACGGCGAAAGTGACTCCAACGAAGGCACCGAGCCAGCCCGCGGCGCGCTGCGCGCGAGGCGTGACGGCAATTCCCCACTTGCAGCAGAAATTCCAAATGCCGTTGCCGAAATGAAACGACGCGGCGAGGATTCCGATGACGTAGAAGGCCGCGTAATAAGGATTGGCGAAACTTTGCGCGACGCCTGCGTAGGTGCTGCGGCCGTGGGTGGCGAAACGTTCGAGCCAAACGTGCCAGATGATGTAGGCGAAAGCAATGATGCCGGACCAGCGCTGGAGTGTGAAGAGCCAATTGGCCATCCAGGGATGGGCGAAAACGTTAGTCTTGGCGCGCCACCAGATCCAAAGGCCGTAGCAGCCGTGAAAAGCGATAGGCAGCCAAATGAAGCAAAACTCAACGGGAACGCGCCAGGGAATCTGTTCGAGGCCGGCAGCGGTGGAGTTGTAGCGCTCCGGGCTGACGAGCGCGTAGCTATTGGACCAGAAATGTTCGGCGAGAAATGCGCCAATGGGAATGATGCCGCTGAGAGAATGCAGTTTATCCCAGAAATAACTGGAGTCAGGTTTCGACGCCGCGGTCTCCATCCACTCTCCGAAAAAGTTTCTGCAGGAACATGAAGCAGTTCGCAGCGAGTTCGATGCCGCTTCGGTAGTGCCAATAAACCAGTATAGAGAGCGGTGAAAGTGTTTGCAAGACGGGTACACGCGAAAACGGCAGAGGATTTCGCGGAAGATGCGGTGATAGACTCTGGACATGTCGGCATCTGCACTGGCGGAAGTGGCGACACTGGTCAACGGGCTGGTGCATCGGGCGAAGAAGCTCGACGCCGAGCAGTTGGCGAAGATCGCAGAGGCGGTGGGGCACGTTTTTTCGGTTCACGCCGACGAAGTGGCGGTGCTGGCGCTGACGGAGGACGAAAAGTTTCTGCGGTTCCGCGTTCCGGAGCAACTGCAAACCGTGGGGCAGATACCGATGACCAGCAACAACGCGCTGGCGGTGCGCACCGCGAGAGAACGGCGCGCGGAGATCGTCAATCACTTCCAGGTGGTGCCGCATGCTTCGGTTTTCGAAGGGGTGAAACTGAGCGAAGAGCGGCAGGAGCCCATCCAAAAAATCATGAGCGCGCCGATCGTCA
>JASHQB010000012.1 GCA_030037775.1 Candidatus Acidiferrales bacterium | reverse complement strand
CGCACGCTCAAGCCGGCTATCGTAGGCCTTGTATACCACGCCCATGCCACCGGCGCCGAGTTGCTCCAGGATGCGATAGTGCGAAATGGTCCGACCAATCATTGCAGGCAAATTTCGCGTCAGCGGCAGTGCAGACTACCGCGTTGGATCGTCGGGACCGGCTTCCTTGAACGATTCTCTTCGTTCCGTTTTTGATGGCTTGGGCGACCCAATCAGACTCAAAATAGTTGAGCCTTCGCCGAAGTTGTTGGCAGCCACCAGAGGCTCTTGCTCAAGCGTGACGGTCTTGTTGCATTCTGTACAAACAAGCGCCGCGTAAGCCCGGCTATTCGCCAGTCGGAACATGTTGCAGCGCATCACCCGCCCGCAACATACCGGAACCCACACCGTGGAAGCGTTGTCCACAGCCACGAGCCTCCTCGCGAAAAGCGAATGCGGGCATTATACACGGGAATCCGCTCGCTCGGATTCAGACCCGTGGGAATTCCTTCGCAACTGTCGATTCCCGCTGAGAAGCCTGTCCGCTCGGTCAGTTTTCAGCGGGCTTGCACTGGCGCGCGCGGGCATATGTCGAAATTCTTGGGTAGTTCCAGTTCCGTCTCTAGTTTCGATCGCTAGGGCGGAAGGGAATTGGTGACGTTGGAGTCACAGGGGTGCGGGATTTTTTCAGTTGTGAGCGCGCGAAATCTGCCCATGGGCCATGAGACTGCTGCTGGAGATACAAAAGCCAGTGCTGTAACGCCAGTTGTTTGCGGCCCTGTTTTTCGTAGGCCGAGGCAAGATTGAAATGCGCGTCCGCATGCGTAGGATCAAGTTCCGTGGCGCGACGCAAATGCTCGACGGCATCTTCGGCCCGGCCAATTTCGTCAAGCACGCAGCCCAGATTGAAATGCGCGACGACGTTGTCAGGCTCGCGCTCCAGCGCTGCACAAAACGCTGCATAGGCATTTTGCATTTCGCCGCGCTGATAATAAACGCAGCCAAGATTGATGTGTGGTTCGCTCCAACGCGGCTGCATTTCGATAACTTGCTGGTAAACGTGTATAGCCTCATCGAATCCGCCAGGCCGGCTTTCGCAGCGCACCGCATACTCGAACAGCTCGTCGGCAGTGCGCGCGTCCATCTGGTGAACTTTCGTCGCGGTGGAAGCATGAAAAGGCAAAACAAACTGGCCCGTCAGAGGCTCAATGGCGTGCTCGAAGCCACCTGGCGGAATCGCGGCAACTTCGCGACCGCTGGAAAACAAGCGAAGCTCTCCAATCGCAACGTTTACGTTGGCGTCGCTTCCTTGCAGAGCTGCCACCGCGCGAAGAAGCTTGCGCGCAGGAATCCGTCCCTCGGTGATGGTCTTTATGGACCGCAGAGCGACGAGATCGGCAAAATTGTAGAAATGCTCGCCCCAGCGTGATTGCGGAACGACGAGTCGAAGACGGTGCCAGTAACGCAGGCGGCTCGGATCAACGCCCACAATTCTGCTTACTTCGCGTTGCGTAAAACGCTCTGGCAAACCCTATTTTCCTGGCATGAGTCGCGGCTTGCCGCCCGTTCCGCCGCCAACCCTAGTTCAAGATTATGCACCCGTTGTCAATAGCTTGATTTCAGAATTTCTCGCCCTGGAAGCGCGGAGAGACTTCCGCAGGCGTCTTGGCCAGCGACGGGCGTCGGCGCGGGCGAGGCCAAGTTACTGGTAAGCACGGGAACGTAAGGGGCAGGACAGGCTGGGCCCATGTGCTTGCTAAAATGGAGTGTTGGGGCGAGTAACCAACGGAGACAACCGACTCCGTATTCCAGAGTTCCATGCAGAAGATAGAAAATCGACCAATGCAGCAGGCCGCAACCGAAGCGGCCGCCGAGAAGTGCGAGGCGAGCTCGATGCCGGAGCGGACCCTGTCGGCGGACCAACCGCGACAGACGACCTTGCCTAGCTTGGCCCGTCGGAAGTCTATGAAAAGAACGGGGAACCGTCACATTGAACGCGTAGTCAGCCTCATGCGACCGGTCGCTGTATTGCTCGCGCTCTTCACTTTGATGGAAATGACGCCCGGATCGTCCGGACGCGACGCCGTTGTCTTTTTGTCTGGCTATTTGGTCGTGGCAGTAGCCGTCTTGCTCCTCGAGCAATTCGCTATCTTTCCTGAGCTCGTTTTTCCTGCTGCCATCGACGTGGTTGCGTTTGCGGTCTTCATTGTGCTGACGCCGTCGCTCGTGTCCTTTTGGTTCTTGTATTTGTTTGGTGTCTTTGTAATGGCCGCGCGAGGCCGCAAGCAGGTGCCGTCCTTTTCTGGTTCGCGCCCGGGCCGTTTGTTAATCAGCGATGCGGCTCTGGTGAGCTGCGCAGCGGCAATTGCGAGCGTTATTCGCGGAGTATGGCTCGAGCCGTCCGGCTCTGGAGTTCTGCAGTGGCACTCGTTGGGGCTGGCGGCCACGACGTACTTGGCAGGGCTGTGCGTGGCATGGCTGGGCATTCGCGAGCGTACGGATGTGGCAGAAGACAGCTTTATCGAACTGCTGCTAGGGATGATTCGCGTTGAAAAAGGGCTGGGGGAGTCTGTACGGCTCCTGTTGAGTGAGCTGGCGCGAGAGTTCGACTGTGAGTGTGCTGTGCTGGTGATTTGTGATGAAGAGATCGAGCGATTGTTTACATGGAAGGGTGACCAGGACCGCCGGCATGTGGTGCCCCCGGAAGTGTTACCGATGACGAAGGCGGGAGCCTATCTCGCGGAGGATTTTTCACAGACGGTTTGCTGGAATTCACTGGACGGGCGCGCAAGAGGGTTTGGCTGGCCTTCCAGTGGGGAGAGGGAAGTGGGGGCCGCGGCGAGTAGCGCGGAAACCCCGCCGGCGAGTGTCCGAGAGGAATTGGCTGCGGGATCGGTTATGGCCGTGACGATGCTTGCCCAGGGGCATCCATCGGGGCGCATGCTGCTGGTCAATGGAGGACGCGAATTCACCCGCGGGGATTTGCGCTGGTTCGAACGGATTGTGCGGCAATTGAATGTTCCGCTGGAAAATGTTTTTCAATTGCGGCATTTGCGGACGCGCGCTGTTGAGGCCGAGCGCAGCCGCATCTCGCGCGACCTTCATGACGGCATTCTGCAAACCCTCCTGAGCTTGAATATCCAGCTCGGCGTGCTGGAGCGCAAGGCTTGCCAGGCGCCTGAGGCCGCAGCGGAAGACATCGCCGCGTTGCGCAAGACGGTGCGGCAGGAGGGCGAGGACTTGCGGCAGATGGTGAAGGATCTCCGCCCCCTGCGCGTAGAGAGTGCGGACTTGCGGGAAATGATGTATGGTTTCGCCGAGCGCTACCACAATGAGTCAGGATTAGTCGTGGATTTGTTTCTGGAAGAGAACGATTTACGTGCTCCGGACCGCATTTGCCGTGAAGTTTTCCAGATATATCGTGAGTCACTCAACAACATAAAAAAGCATGCGCACGCGAGCCACGTCGTGGTAAAACTATGGCAAGACGACACGAAAGTTTTTCTCGTTGTCGACGACAACGGGCAAGGATTCAGCTTTTCGGGGAGATTTGGCAGCGAAGAACTGGATCGGCTGCGCCTGGGTCCGATTTCGATAAAGGAGCGGACTAGAACGGTCGGGGGTGTCCTGACGGTGGAATCCAACCCGGGACATGGTGCACGTCTGACGATCGAAATCCCCGTAATTTAACGAACGGAAATGACAAAAGGCAAAGCGCCTGTCCGCATCTTGATCGCAGACGACCATGCCATCTTTCGCGATGGCCTGCGAAAGCTGTTTGACGGCACGGACGAAGTCTCGATTGTGGGGGAAGCATCCAACGGAAACGAGTGTGTGCGGATGCTCGCGAAATTGAAGCCGGATATTTTGCTGCTCGATTTGCGAATGCCGGAGAAAGACGGCCTGGGCGTCCTCGAGGAGATCAACTTCGACTCCGTACCAACGCGGGTGATCGTCTTGACCGCAGCGGAAGACGACCGCGACGTAGTGCGCGCGATGCGCCTTGGCGCCCGGGGGGTGGTGCTGAAGCAGTCGGCGAGCGATTTGCTCCTGAAGAGCATAAAGAAGGTTCACGACGGAGAAATCTGGCTGGATAACCGGATGACCGCGGAGGTAATCGACGCTTTCAAGCGTTCCGCGGAAACGGGACAGCGGCGCGACAAACCACTGCTGAGCGACCGCGAAAAGGAAATCGTGCAGCTGGTTGCCCAGGGATTTCGCAATCGCGAAATCGGCGAGAAGCTGTTTATCAGCGAACAGACCGTCAAAAATCACCTACATAATATCTTTGACAAGCTGGGCGTGTCGGATCGTTTGGAGTTGGCGTTGTACGCGATTCACCACCGGTTAATCGATCAAACATAGTCGGCTTGTGGCGAAGTTTACCCCTTTCCACAGGAAAGTTGTCTGCAACCCCAGTTGTTGGGTGCATCTTTCACTCCGCCCGAGTTATTCTAAACTCATAAAAGGTGATGGCTGAGGAAGTCAACGCGCGAATATGTCCCCGCTGCGGGAATCCGCTCCGGGAAGGAGAGACGCAGTGCCCGCATTGCGAAAATCGCCTGGCGTTGTTGCTGCGCTCGCGCGAAACGGTGTTGTCGGTATGTGCCGCGCTGCTCATCATTTTGTTTTTCTTAACGAGCATGATCGTCCAGGGCTATCATCAAAAACTGGACGCACTCGGAAATCAGTGGTTTACAGCAGGCCAACAGGAACTCAAGGCGAATAATGCCCCCAGGGCGCTCGCTGATTTTCGCAACGCGCTGGTCTACCATCCCGACGATCCCCAAGTTCAATTTCAACTGGCGCAGGCACTTTCAGCGGAAGGGCGCACCGAAGAAGCGCAGTCGTATTTACTCGGGTTACTTGCGCGCTCTCCTTCGGATGCGCCCGTGAACTTGGCTCTGGCGCGCATAGCGGCGCACTCTGGCTCCGAGGCCGATGCTCTGCGCTATTACCACGGGGCAATTTACGGCGTTTGGCCGAAAGATGCTGAGGCCAACCGGCTGAGCGCGCGGCTGGAATTAAGCCGGTTTCTCATTGCGCAGGGTGATCGTGCTGGTGCCGACGGAGAGCTGATCGCGCTGGGATCGGAAATTCCGCAGCAGCACGGAGCGCCCCTACACGAACAAACGGGAGACCTCTTTCGGCAAGCCGGGGACCTGACTCGCGCCCTGGATGAGTTTCAAAGAGCGATGGAGTGGCAGCGCCCGCCGCTGGGAGCCATACGCGGGGCGGGGCTGGCGGCGTATCAGATGGGAGATTTTCCGCTGGCGGAGCGCTATTTGGACAGGGCTCACCGGGAGAAAAGGGACAATCCGGAAATGGATGCAGCGCTGGACACGACGCGGCTGATATTGGCATGGGATCCGGAAGCGCCAAGATTGAAGGATGCGCAGCGGCTCGCGCGCGTGCGGCATGATTTGGCGCAGGCAATTTCACGAGTCGAATCTTGCGCAAAAAGCAGCGGTGTTGAGCTGCCGAACATAACGGCGAGTCGAGAAACGGGGAAAGGCCAAACAGCGGCAGCGGTCGAAAAAACCGATCTGGCAGCCCAGTACGCGCAAGCCAAACGATTGCAAGCAGGTCTTGCCGGCCGGAATTTGGCGCGGCATCCAGAGGAACTGAATGAAGCGAGCAATCTGATTTTTGCCATCGAGACGGATGCGGCTCAGAAATGCGGAGAACCTACAGGACTGGATGAGGCGCTCGAAATCCTGGATAAGTACCGGCAGAGCAGGCGCCAATGAGCGAAACGGCGAGCGCGACACCGACCACAACTCCGGTTCCGGCGCCGACGGAAAGCAGGTTGTCGCGGCAAAGAACGCGGCTCGAACGACTATGGACGGTTTGGCGCCGCAAGGCGTTAACGTTGCGCGAAGGTCAGCTCTTTTTGCTGCTGGCCGTAATCATAGGAATGTTCTCGGGTTTGGTTGTCGTTTGTTTTCGCGTGGCGATCGAGTGGACCCGGTTCTGGTTTCTGGGATCCTCGATGGAACCTTCGCGGTTGCGGGTATTGCTGGCTCCGGCGCTGGGAGGATTGGGCGTAGCGCTGCTGGTGATGTATGTCTTCAAAAGATCGCGCGGTAGCGGCGTCAATCAGACCAAAGCGGCCGTGTTTATTTTTGACGGATACGTTCCGTTCCGGACGGTCATTGGAAAATTCATCACCTGCGCTTTGGCGATCGGGAGCGGACAGTCGCTCGGCCCGGAAGATCCGTCGCTGCAGATGGGAGCGGGAATCGCTTCCACCTTGGGGCGAGGCTTACGCCTTTCGCGCGATAAACAGCGGTTGCTGGCTCCGATTGGAGCCGCCGCCGGCCTGGCCGCGGCGTTCAACGCACCTATTTCGGCAGTGATTTTCGTTATCGAAGAAATCATCGGAACGTGGAGCGGCGGCGTGCTGGGCGCCGTGATTCTTGCGGCGATTTCCAGCGTCATCGTGATGCGCGAATTCTTCGGCAGCGCCCCGATGTTTCGCGTGCCCGCGATCGAGTTTCGCAGCCCTATTGAGCTGCTTGGTTATGCAGTCTTAGGCGTTATCGCGGGACTGGCGTCTCTCGCCTTCCTGAAATTCATCGCCTATCTGCGGCCGCGCTTGCGGCAACTGCCGCGATGGACACAGTTCATTCAACCGGCCGTCGCCGGGCTCCTGATTGGCGTCATCGGAATCTGGCTCCCGCAGGTCATGGGCAGCGGTTATCCCATCATCGACCAGGCCTTGCACGATCAGTTTCTTTGGAAGGCGCTGTTGTTGCTGGGTTTGTTTAAGATACTAGCAACGGGAATCTCCTTTGTGAGCGGGGCGCCGGGCGGATTGTTCGCCCCGGCGCTCTTTATCGGCGCCATGCTCGGGGGAGCGGTCGGCGGGTTCGAACACCTGCTTGCGCATCGGCCCTATGAATCGGTTGCCGCCTTCGCGCTCGTGGGCATGGGCACATTCTTCGCAGGTTCGTTGCGAGTGCCGATCACTTCGGTTTTCATGGTCTTCGAACTGAGCCAGAACTACAACATCATCGTTCCGGCTATCCTGGCCAACATGATCGCCTACTTCATTTCGCGCCGCTACCAACATGTCGCGTTATTCGATTTCCTGGCGCGGCAGGACGGCTTCTTTTTGCCTTCCATCGAGGAGATGCGCGAGCAGACGACTCTGCACGTGGAAGACGCCATGCGTCCCGGCGTCGGAATTGCGTTTGGCGAAGACGAGTTGGCCGAGATAGTTCAAAAAGCAGAGTCGTCGGCCCTCCCGCAACTCTTGTTTTGGCGCCGGGACGGCGGCTGGAGGATTGTGGCGCGTGATGACCTGCGCCAATTGGTGCCCGGCACTTCCGGCAAAGTCGAAATCCCGTCGAAGGGGCCCCTGCCGCAACTCTACCCGGATCAGAATCTCGACGAGGCGCTTCGGATAATCGGCGACTGGCCGCTGGTTCCCGTGGTCAACCGCGCCAATGTGGAAAAACTCGAGGGCGTCATTTCCGTTGACGATATCCTCCATAAATATCGTATCTCCTGAATTTCTCGATAGATAGATGGCTAGTACTTTCGTACGGGCCGAGCCTTCCCCAAAATGAGCCTTGCAGCCTATTGAGCGGTAGGACGCTATCCGCCTATTCTGTTATCTATTACAGAAGCGGAAGGTGGCCCTTGGCACAGAGAGAGCGCAGGTCGACGCGTCGTTTCCAGATGAGATTGCCGCTGAAAGTTCGTTGGACCGGCGAAGCTTCTGTTGGCGAAGCCGCGACGGAGACGAAGGAAGTAAGCTCGCGCGGAATTTACTTCTTCTTACCCAAAGACTTGAAACACGGGGCGCCCCTGGAAATCGTGATGACCCTCCCGCATGAGGTTACTTTGGCGGGGCCGGTGAAGGTTCGCTGCCTAGGCCACGTCGTGCGCACGGATTTGGAACGCGAGCAGGACATCGGAGTTGCGGCCGCGATTGAACGCTACGAATTCTTGCGCGATGGAGAAGCAACATCGCCTAACTGAAGTTCTTGCCCATCCTGATAGGGAACCGGGTAAGAAAACCGGCGGACGCGGGTCCCTCAGCCTCGTTCGCCGGTCCTTTCTTTGTGGGCACAAAAAAAGCCCGCGATCAGTAAGCTACATACGGTGCACCGGCTGCCGATTGCCCGGCGATGGCCGTGTAGACGTTCACGCCGAAAAAGAACGGCATCCCCCAATCGAACATCCCAGTAAAGGGTCCGGCTAGGCCGTTCATGACCGCGTCGTTGTCGTCCTCCGAGTTGTCGATGAACGAGTCAGCGTCGACTACCGTAAAACTGACGGTCCCGGAATTGCCGTTCGTGACGCCCTCGTTCTCCGCCGTGAAGGTCGCGTTCGGGGACGGGCAATACCAATAAGGAGCGTCCTCGCATTCTGTGCCCGCCAATCCCGACGACACCGGATCGAAGTACAAAGCATTCGAGCCCAGGTCCAGGAACCCCGAATCCGTAAAGCTCGTATCCTCGAAAATTGTGGTGAAGTTTCCGTATACACTGTCAACTCCATAAATCGTAGCACTACCGAGGGCGTTGTTCGATTCCGTGCCGATACCGAAAACCAGGTATCCATTCAGGCTAACTTCAGCCGTGGCCGCCGGGACTGAGGGAAGCTCTATGATCGAGCCATTATTGTCCGTGGTAAACAGCACGATCGGGTTTGTCACTTGTGCAGAAAGCGCCTCCGTTGTTACTTGGCAGCCTGCCGAAGGGCATGTGTAATACCAGTCAGGGTTGGTGCCTCCGGGGGCACAAGCGCTATTGCAATCGTATGGCAAGACTCCTATGCCCAATATTCCATTTGCTCCTAGTGTGTCCAAACTGTCGACGGTAGAGCCCTCATCGGCGCACGCCACCGGCATTGGAGGGCTCGCCGCACCGATCACTTGGATCGGCAAGGAGGCGGCTGTCTCGCCCGCGATCTCAACATCTCCGGTCTGTACCGGACCCCAGGTGACTCCCGACGCGAACGGAGCGCATTCCGCGATCGGGTTGCCACTGGAATCATTCTGCTGGGTGAGTGTAACACTCAGCGCCGAAGACAGGATGCGCAGTCCCTCGGAACCGGAATCCACGAGAATTCCGCCAATCGTCTGGCACTGTGTCGTACTGCCGGGAGTACACACCGTGACGCTCGTAAACGCTCCATTCGTGTATGGACCCAGGCCGGCTGTCTCGGTCGGGCCAGTGTTGACGGAGATCGCTAACACATTTGCCCCCGTGGGCGCCGGAGTACCTGGCGAGGAAGGAGAACTTGGCGAACTACCCGAACTGGAACAACCCACGGCTGACAGCAATAACGCGCACGACAGCAACGCCATGAACGCACGGAAGGGGCTCTGACTCATCGGATTTCCTCCATCTGAACTGTCGACGGTACCATGCTGGAGACGTAGGCTCGACCTATGATCCATCCCATATGTCCACCCATCTCGACTACCAGCCCGCCCTGTTTAAGCACGACAGGACCGCGAACAATTCGGCGGCCTTTCTGCGCTTGCACGGCCTGAGTGTATGTTTGGAAGTACGTTCCCAAGATTTGTCGTAGGTTCGGCCGCGTGGGACCGTGCCAACTGACGGCAAAAACCTGTCCGTTGGCCGACAGATACTCACGCACCAAGAGGCCGGTTGCCGCCTTCACTTCTTCGATCGTATACGAGGCGTTCTTAGTGCTTTGCAGTGTCCCTTGCAGACGCGCCTGGTCGGCTTGCACGGATGTGATGTCGCCGCCCAAAGAGGCGCTCGCGGGAAGCGGAATGGCCAGCATCACCAGCGTTGCGACGGCTGAAAGTAGTATCGATTTCACGGAATCATCTCCCTTGAGATTCTATGATGCGCAGCAGCAGTCATCAGTGGTCTTTTCTGGGGGCGCGGTTTCGTTTTGTGCACCCTGTACGTTAGGGCAAGGCGGAAATCGTGCGGCGGTGCCATCCAATCGTTATTCCTTTTACCGAAAGCGAAAGTTCCTTTTTATTTCTAGCAATTCCAAGTTCGTGCATCGGTCCCAATCGCCTTGCTCCACGGCAACCAAGCAATGCCCGATGGTGGTGCTCCTTTATGAAATCCTTAGGCTGCCTTTACGACTTTCTGAGGCCGCGCGCAGCACTGTTGTTCGCGTGGTTGCGGCACTTTCCTGCTGAAGAGCGTACGGTGCCTCGGCGCGTAGGATCGCCCAGGAACATGCCAAAGAACGAAAAGCCATGGATCTTTTGGCGATACTGCCCATTTCCATCTTGGTCTTCTTTGGCTTAGTCATGATCGGAATAGTTTTTCTGGTTTATGTTTTCGTTCAATTTTGCCGTGAATCAAGGCGCAGGCGCTGACATCTCGGTTGCATTTAATTGTCACGCAAATCACCACAGGTCGTTTGTACTGCTGAGAAAAATAACAGCGTGTGCTGCTCCTGTGATGTTTCGAACATTGACGGGAAAGCGATGGGGCTCTGAAGCCGATACAAACCGCTACGGAGAGGGAGGATGGCATGTTCAAGTTTCAGTTTGCTCGCGCGGTTCAGTTGACGCTATGCGCGGTACTGGCAGCGGCGGGGTTTACGCCCTGCTTTGCGCAAAGCGCCGGTTCGAATACTTCCACGGGGCAACAACCCAGCGCAGCCGATCGGCAGGCTGCAATCTTGAAGGAGCTGGATGCGATGAAAAAGCGCATCGCGGAGCTGGAGGCGGAGCTGAAAAAGAAGGATTCGCAAGACCAGCAACCGAAGAGCACGGCCACGGCTCCGCCGGCAGGAACGAATGCAGAAGCGGCTGCTTCTGTGGCGCCGCCCGCGGTCCAGATCGCTGATCCTCCGGTCGCGAAGCTCGACGCCGTGCAGACAACGAACCCTAACGCGGTGTCGTCGCCGTCGTCGGATCCCGCACCCGCGACCGCGGGTCCAAGTGAATCGTCCTCGGTGGCATCGCCAGCCCAGGAGTCGACATCCACTCCCGCCCCCCAAAAAGCCGAGAAGATAGCGCCTTTTTCGGACTATGACTGGACATGGCTAAACGGCAATGCGCGCACCAAGACTCCGGCATTCGACTCAAAATTTTTCACACCTGAAATCCGCGTCGACACCACTTATACCTACGACTTCAACCATCCTACCGACCACTCCATGGGCGGTTCGACCGAAGTTTTTCGAGCGCAGGAAGTGCAGCTGGAAGACCTCGGCGTCGGCGGCGATTTTCACTACGATAACGTTCGAGGCCGGATTCTGACGCAGTTCGGAATGTATTCGGAGACAACACCGCGGAACGACCCTAGCCCAGGAAACGGCCAGTGGGACCTTGACACCGCCTATCGATATATTTCGGAAGGATATGGCGGCTATCACTTTGATGTGTTGCATGGAATCAACGTTGATGCCGGCATTTTCATGTCGTACATCGGCCTTTTCAGCTACTACAATTTCGACAACTGGGCTTATCAGCCGTCATACGTGTCATCGAACACGCCGTGGTTTTTCAATGGCCTGCGCGTTCAGATTTTTCCGACGGCGCATTTGAAAATCGAGCCGTGGTTCATCAATGGATGGCAGGCATACGGTTCGGCCAATCACACGCCGGGAGTCGGCGGACAGGTCAAATGGACTCCGGCAGGCTGGATCAACGTCATCTCCAACAACTATGGAGTTGGCGAGGACGATTTGTTCACGCCAGGCCGCAGGCGCATTCACACGGATAACAGCGTCGAAGTCAAGTATTTCGACGAGCCCGAAAACAGTCTCGACAAAATGGCGTTCACCCTGACTGGCGATATGGGATGCGAGTACGGCGCCGGCGTAAGCTGCCATGGTGACACTAGCGGTGGCCCAAAGCAAAGCTTCATTGGCTACATGGCGTACAACCGTTTCTGGTTCCACAAGGACCTATTCGCAATGACCGTCGGCGGCGGACAGATTAACAATCCCGGACGATATCTGGTTCTATTGCCACCAATCAACGGCGAAACGGCCATCACCGCGGCGACAAATTCGCCGTACTTCACCGAGAATCCTGGTAATCCGTTCAAAGCCTGGGACTCGTCGTATACGTTCGACTACATGCCCAAGCAATACATCACTTTCCGCTGGGAGTATGACTATCGCCATGCGAACGTGCCGTACTGGACGGGCCGCGGCGGTATTACGCCTCCCGGTGGAAATAATGGCTCTCCCGAAGACTACGCGTGTATCAGCGGGGCGTCTTCCGGTCAAATGACTCTTGCTGCCGCGGAAGTGGCCTGTGGTCGCGGAATCGGCAGTGTGTGGTTCCCCGATCTTCGCAAAGATCAGTCGTTCATCGACATGGATATACTGGTCAAATTCTAGTTCCGTGGCTGAAGGGATGAAGACTGAGTTGACTGGGTGCAGCGCACCGGGGTTGCGAGTCGCCAGTAACTGGTGCGCCGCATAGAAGGGGTTGGCGTGATGAAGGATGTGATCTTTATCGGAGCGGTTCTGATTTTCTTCGCCGTCACCATTTTCTACGTTTACGGTTGCGAACGGCTGAAGTAATGGGGACACGACATGCTCATGAACATTTTGCTTTTGGGAGCCACCAGAGGCAGCCAGATGGCCGGTGACATTGTTCTCATTCTGATTTGCGTGTTGCTTTGCGTGTATCTCTTTGCAGCCTTGCTCTGGCCGGAGAAATTTTAGGCATGAGTGCAAACGGGTGGTTTCAAATCCTGTTGTTTCTCGCGGTGATCTTTGCAATCACCAAGCCTCTGGGCGCGTACATCGCCCGCGTGTTCAATCGCGAGAAGACGTTCCTGGATCCGTTGTTGCGGCCCGTCGAAAAACTCATCTATCGCTCTACCGGCGTGGACGAGAAAAGCGAGATGCGTTGGACGGAATACGCGATTGCCATGTTGATGTTCAGCGTCGTCTCCCTGGTGCTGCTCTATTTCATCGAACGCACGCAGCAATGGCTGCTGTTCAACCCACAAAAACTGGCGAACGTAGGGCCGGATATCGCCTTCAACACCGCGGTCTCCTTTACAACCAACACCAATTGGCAGGCGTACACGCCCGAAACCACGATGAGTTACCTGACGCAGATGGCGGGCTTGGCTTATCACAACTTCACCTCGGCCGCTGTGGGTATCGCGCTGGCCATCGCGTTGATCCGCGGGATTACCCGCCGCGAGATGAAGACGATCGGGAATTTTTGGGTCGACATGACGCGCGCGCTGCTTTGGATTCTGCTTCCGCTTGCCCTCGTCGGTTCGCTGCTGCTGGTTTCGCAAGGTGCCATTCAGAACCTCAAGCCCTATGTGACCGCGCAGCTTATGGATCCACAGAGAATCACGACGACTGGCCCCGATGGAAAGGCGGTAACGCAAACGGTTACCCAGCAAACGATTCCGCAAGGCCCGCTCGCTTCGCAGGAGGTCATTAAGGAACTCGGGACAAATGGCGGTGGTTTTTTCAATGCCAACAGCGCGCACCCTTATGAGAATCCCACGCCATTCTCCAACTTTTTCGAGATGCTCCTGATTTTCGCGATTCCCTCCGCTTTGACCTATACGCTGGGGCGAATGACGGGCTCGCAGCGCCACGGTTGGGCCGTGTGGAGCGCCATGGCGATCATTTTCCTGGGCGCAGTGACGGTAGCGTATTGGGCCGAAGCGCGCGGCAATCCGCAATTCGCGGGGGTGGATCAAGCACACAGTACCTTGCAGCCGGGCGGGAATATGGAGGGCAAGGAAGTTCGTTTCGGTGTCGCGGATTCAGCGCTCTTTGCGACCGTCACTACAGATACAAGCTGCGGCGCTGTGAACAGCATGCACGATTCCTTCACCCCGCTCGGAGGAATGATCCCGCTCACCAACATCATGCTCGGCGAGATCATCTTTGGCGGCGTTGGTTCGGGGCTCTATGGAATGGTTGTGTTTGTCATCATTGCCGTGTTCATCGCCGGGCTGATGGTGGGCCGAACGCCGGAGTACTTAGGCAAAAAGATCGAAGCTTACGACGTGAAGATGGCGATGCTGTCGATTCTCGTCACATCGCTGGTGGTCTTGATTTTCGCCGCGATTGCGGTGATTGAGCCGTTCGGAACGGCGAGCATTTCGAATCCTGGTCCGCATGGGCTTTCGCAGGTGCTCTACGCGTACGCCTCGACGGTAGGGAATAATGGATCAGCGTTCATGGGGCTGAATGCCAACACCCTTTGGTACAACACCAGCACCGCGGCGGCGATGCTGCTTGGCCGATTCTTTATGGTTATTCCTGTGCTCGCGATTGCCGGCAGTTTGGCGCGAAAAAAAACCGCGCCTCCCTCCGTGGGAACGTTCCCGGTTACTGGCCCGCTTTTTACGGTGCTGCTGATTTCCACAATATTGATCGTGGTCGCGCTGACGTTCTTCCCGGCGCTCAGCTTGGGCCCGATTCTCGAACATTTGCTGATGGCGGCAGGTAAGGCGTTTTGAGGAAACAGAATAAATGACCGGCATACCCAAACCGAAGGTAAACCCGCTCGCGGAGAAGAAAATGGTGATGCGCGCGGTCGGTGATTCTTTTCGCAAGCTGCACCCGCGCACCATGGTCAAGAATCCGGTGATGTTCGTTGTCGAGGTCGGCGCGGTCATAACGACCATCCAACTTCTCTGGAACGCGCTGCATCACGACAGCCTGATCGGCTTCGGCCTGCAGATCACCCTGTGGCTATGGTTCACGGTTCTTTTCGCCAATTTCGCGGAAGCGATGGCCGAGGGCCGCGGCAAGGCCCAGGCCGATACGCTGCGGAAAGCGCGCGCGGAAACTCAGGCTCACCGTCTGACGCAAGAGGGATGCATCGAAACGGTGCCGGGTTCGAAACTGCGCTCCGGAGATGTCGTCATGGTCTCCGCAGGCGAGTTTGTCCCGGGAGACGGAGAAGTAATCGAGGGCATCGCCTCGGTCGATGAGTCAGCGATTACCGGCGAATCGGCGCCGGTGATTCGCGAGTGCGGGGGTGATCGCTCGGCGGTGACCGGTGGGACCCGCGTGTTGTCTGACGAAATCAAAGTGCAAATCACTGCCAATCCAGGAGAGACATTTCTCGACCGCATGATCAGTTTGGTCGAAGGAGCTTCCCGGCAGAAAACGCCAAACGAAATCGCCCTCAATATCTTGTTGGCTGGTTTAACCATCATCTTTTTGCTGGCCGTCGCCACGCTGCAGCCCTTCGCCATATACTCCCAGGCGCCGCAGAACATTTTCGTTCTCGTATCGCTTCTGGTTTGCTTGATTCCTACGACCATCGGCGGCCTGCTTTCGGCAATCGGCATCGCTGGCATGGACCGACTGATTCAGCGAAATGTCATCGCCATGTCCGGCCGCGCGGTCGAAGCGTCCGGCGATGTGGATATTCTGCTGCTCGATAAGACCGGCACGATCACCCTGGGGAATCGTGCGGCCACGCAGTTCCTGGCGGCGCCGGGCGTTGCCGAAACGGACCTCGCGAATGCGGCGCAGCTCTCTTCGCTGGCGGATGAAACACCCGAGGGCCGGTCTATCGTGGTTCTTGCCAAGGAAAAGTACGGCCTGCGCGGGCGCGACTTATCTGCACACGGCACAATCTTTATACCTTTTTCGGCGCAGACGCGGATGTCCGGCGTCGACCTTGACGGCCGTGAAATCCGCAAGGGTGCGCCCGAGGCAATTGCACGCTATGCGGCCGAGCATGGCAACCGAGTTCCGGCGGAGGTGCAGAAACAGGTGGAGGAGATTTCCAATTCCGGCGGAACACCCCTGCTGGTGGCGGAAAACCGGCAAGTGCTTGGCGTCATCGCGCTAACCGATGTGGTGAAAGGCGGAATGCGTGAACGGTTTGACCACCTCCGGGCGATGGGCATCCGCACGATGATGATTACCGGCGATAATCCGCTTACCGCCGCGGCCATCGCGCGGCACGCCGGCGTGGACGACTTTCTTGCGCAGGCTCGGCCCGAGGACAAGATGGCCCTCATCCGGCGCGAACAGGCCAGTGGGCGATTGGTCGCCATGACGGGCGACGGCACCAATGATGCGCCCGCGCTGGCTCAGGCGGACGTCGGAGTGGCCATGAACACGGGCACGCAAGCCGCGAAAGAAGCCGGAAACATGGTGGATCTGGATTCCAATCCGACAAAACTGATCGAAATCGTTGAGATTGGAAAACAGCTCTTGATTACACGCGGCGCCCTGACCACATTTTCAGTCGCCAACGATGTGGCTAAGTATTTTGCGATTATTCCCGCGATGTTCGCCGGAGCGTTTCCGCAGCTTGGCGTGCTGAATGTCATGCATCTGGCGACGCCACAGTCGGCCATTCTTTCCGCGGTGATTTTCAACGCGCTGATTATCGTTGCGCTGATTCCGTTGGCCCTGCGCGGTGTGCGCTACCGCCCAGTCGGAGCGGCGGCTCTGCTGCGGCGCAATTTGCTGATTTACGGTTTGGGCGGAATCGTTGCGCCATTTCTCGGCATCAAGCTGCTCGATATTGCGATTCGGTTTTTGCATTTAGCGTAGAGGACAAGGATGAAGCAGCAGCTCAAAATCGCATTTTGGATGACCATCGTGACCACGGTGCTTTTTGGACTCGTCTATCCCCTGGTTATCACCGGTCTTGCCCAGGCGCTTTTTCCGGCGCAGGCCAACGGGGAACTCATTCGGAAAAACGGCACGATAGTCGGTTCGCAACTCATTGGGCAGGCATTTTCTTCGCCGGGGTATTTCTATTCGCGGCCTTCTGACGCCGGCAGCGGCTATGACGGACTCAATTCCGGCGGATCGAATCTGGGGCCGACGAACCGGCAACTGATCGACCGGATACACGGCGATGTCCAGAAGCTGCGAAACGAAAATCCAGACACGCCCGTTCCCGTGGATCTCGTCACCACGTCCGCTTCCGGCCTGGATCCGGATATTACGCCCGCGGCGGCGAAATTTCAGATCCCTCGGGTGGCGCATGCACGTGGTATGACCGAGGGCCAAGTGAGTGCGCTCGTTCGCAAGCACACCGAAGCCCGGCAGTTCGGTCTTCTGGGTGAAGCACGGGTCAACGTACTGGAATTGAATCTTGATCTGGATGCCACGCATCCGCTGCGCTAACGCGACTCGACGCTCGCCGCGGTGCGCGCGCTGGGCGGCTCGAAGCGATAGCCAATCCACGGCTCTGTCAAAATAAACTTCGGATGGGCAGGATCGCGCTCAATCTTCTTGCGCAATTGGTTGATCGTGACGCGAAGGTATTCCGGCTCGTTTCCGTAATCCGGTCCCCACACCGATTGCAGCAGCCTGCGGTGAGTCAGCGGTTTCCCCTGATTGGCGACAAGCTGGCGAAGAAGCTCGAATTCCTTGGGAGTCAGGTGGACTTCGCGGCCCTGCACTCTGACGCGTCGAGCTTCGAAGTCGACGCTCAGCTCCTTCGATAGAATGGCGGGAACTTTGTCTTGCGGCAAAGTCCGGCGAAGCGCGGCGCGGATGCGCGCGAGAAGTTCCTGCATGCCGAAGGGCTTGACGACGTAGTCGTCGGCGCCCGCGTCAAGGGCGAGCACCTTGTCGCGCTCCGCATTGCGCACCGTCAGCATGATGATAGGGACGTCAGACGTCCGGCGAATTTCTCGGCAGGCTTCGAGGCCGTTCATGCCCGGCATATTGACGTCGAGCAGGATGATGTCCGGACGCTTGGCACGGAAGACTTCCAGCGCCTCCGCACCTTCGCGAGCCTCAAAGATCGTATATCCCTCGGCCGTGAGCGTAGCACGCATGACGCGACGCAGCTGTGGTGCATCGTCCACGACGAGGATTTTCGCGGAGCTCATCGGCGGGCGGCGGCCTCGCGATCGATAGGCAGGGTAAAGGAGAAGACCGAACCGTGGCCCAATTGGCTGGTCACACTGATCGAGCCGCCATGTGCCTCGACGATCGCTTTAGCAATAGGCAAACCCATTCCCGTCCCCTGTACGAGATATCGCTGGTCTTTGCCGCGATAGAATTTGTCGAAGATCATTCCCTGCTCCGGGTCATCGATTCCCGGCCCTTGGTCGGCGACGCTGATGAGAACCGAATTCGCGTTAGCCTCGGCGCTGATGATAACAGGGCGGTCCTGCGGCGAATAGAGATTGGCATTTTCAATTAACTGCGCGAGGACCTCCTTGGCGCGGCTCAAATCGGCGCGAACGGGAGGAAGCCCCGCTGGCAATTCAACGCGAACTTCTCGCGAACCGAGCGCATTGCGACAATTCGCAAGCGCGGCGTCAACCAAGGCCTGCACCGTTACGGCGCTGAAGTCCAATGCAAATTCCCCAGCTTCCAGTTGGGCCATTTCCGAAGCTTCCGCAACGAGATGATTGAGGCGGTCCGACTCCTCGTCGATCACGGTGAGAAGTTCCCGCTGCTGGGATGGATTCTGATGGGAGTTCGATAGAAGGCTCGTCACCGAGGCCTTGATCGACGTCAATGGCGTTCGGAAATCATGGGTGATGGAGTCGAGGAGAGCGGATTTGAGGCGCTCGCCTTGCCGATCGGCTTCTGTCTTACTCAGTTGCTCGACGGCGCGTGCCCGTTCAATGGCGATGCCCATCAGGGTGCCCATGGCTTCCAGCGTCTGCCGGGAGAGGGGCGAGCCGGAAATCCCCACGCTACCGAGAGGCCGCAAGCCAAGGCGAATCGGCGCATAACAAAAGCCTCCGACAGGATCAATGAAAGGCTCATCCCGGCTAAACGCTGTTCGCATCCTCTCTTCATCCAGGTGCGCGGAGCCAAATCCCGAACGATAGAATTTCTGTTTGTCGGCAAGAAAGAGCGCCGCAGCGCCGGCTTCAAAGGCCTCGACGATATGGTTCGGCATGGCGTTGAGCAATTGGATGACGTTTCCTTCTCCCAGAAGCTTCTGGCTGAGAGTGTAGAGCTTTTCAATTTCTCTTCTGCGCTGATTGGACGCGCGCGCCTCTTTGCGGATTCGCCCAGATAGCTGGCTGCCGACGATCGCAGTAACGAGGAAAGCGAATAGCGCGACCCAGTTCTGGGGGTCCGCAACGGTAAAGGTGCCAACGGGTGGAAGGAAAAAATAATTGAAGGCCAGCATTGCCGCCACAGACATGAGTGCGGAGACGACCATCCCCCACACAGCGGAAACTGCTAGAATCGCCAGCAGGAAAGACAGGGCCACGGTCGTTTGGTTTACATCAGGCAGAACTTTTCGGTAAAAGAGGGTGATGGCCACGACGATGCTCAAGGCACCTATGAACCGGGCGGTTTGGCGTTGGGCGGCGGTTAGCATGTCTGGATTCTAGCGCAGTTGTGGGATTTCGCTGAGAGGACGCTTCGTTGCAAAAGAAACCAGAAGATTGGCTTCCCTCGCAAAAAACAAAGGGAATCTTCAAGCTTTTTCTCGGGTACGCCCCCGGCGTCGGCAAAACCTACAGCATGTTGAGCGAGGGAATCCGGCGTCATAGTCGCGGCGAAGACGTTGTCATCGGCGTCGTCGAGACCCACGGCCGAAAGGCCATCGAAGAACTCGCCGCCCAGCTGGAAACAGTGCCGCGCCGAAAGATCGAGTACAAGGGCACGGTTTTCGAAGAGATGGATGTGGACGCGATTATCGCCCGGCAGCCGCAAGTGGTGCTTGTCGATGAGCTGGCTCACACCAACATTCCGGGAAGCAAGCACCGCAAGCGCTATGAAGACGTGCAGGAAATTCTGGCGGCGAAGATCGATGTGGTTTCGACCGTAAATATTCAGCACATCGAGAGCATAGCCCCGGTTGTCCGCAATGTTACCGGCGTCACCATTCGGGAAACCGTACCCGATTGGGTGCCGCTGATTGCCAACGAGACGGTAATGGTGGACTTGACGCCGGAAGCGTTGCAGAACCGCATGCGGCGCGGCGACGTCTACGCGCCTCAGAAAGTCGAACAGGCGCTCGGAAATTTTTTCCGGCGCGGAAACCTGATTGCCCTTCGCGAGCTGGCGCTGCGGCAAGTGGTCGAGCAAGTGGACCGCAGCCTGGAAACGTACATGGCGGCCAAGGACATTCAGAAAAACTGGGCGGTTCGCGAACGCGTAGCGGTGTGCGTACACCCGAAGCCGCACGCTCAATACCTGATTGCCCGCGCGGCTCGCATGGCCAGACGTCAGGATGCCGAGTTTTATGCGATCTATGTGGACACGGGGAGAGACCGGGGGAAGGAAAGCGAAAAATCGCTGGCGGCGAATCTTCAGTTTGCCGAAAGTATGGGCGCCAAGGTTGTGCGCTTGAAAGGAGCGAGCGTGGCGGACGCTGTTTCGGAATTTGCTCGGGAAAAACATATCACGCAGGTGATTTTTGGACGCTCGGCGGTCAAAGGCTGGAAAAAGTACCTGTATCTTTCTCCCGCCCATCGCTTCTTGCGAGAGTCTCCCGAGGTCGACGTGCACATCATTACTCAAGAATCGGACTGACGAGTTTCCGTCGTCCTTTTTATCTTTTCCGTGGATCCCTCGCACAATCGAAGATCTTGGTAGCCAGGACCGCTGCCGAAAAAGTGCTTTTTCAGTCCCGATTAGAAAATGTTTTCTCCTTTGTTTTCCGTGAGTTATGAATTCGGGACTGGTGTTTTGTGTACCGATTAAAAAAATCATATATTGGGTCAAAAGGTTACCGACGGCGGAGGAAGGAAGGGCTAGGCGGCGGAAAAACTCCACCGGAATGCCCTCAAACGGCGGCTTTGGATGCCTTGCTCGTGAATCATAACGGGATAGTATATAGCACAGGGGGCTGAGGCTGTGGCTGGCGTAAGCCGCTCGTTTACGACCCGGACATTGTTTCCGGTTGGCGGACAACTGGTCCGGGAAGGCGCGCAGCGGCCTCGAATTCGACGTTGACGGGAGTTTGCTCTTGGGTTGTCGGCAAGTTGCTCTACAGATGTTCATGCCAACGCGCTACGCATGACGACGGCGACTTGTACTTCGATTCTTAATGCTTCGCAGCTGGCTGGTTCGTGTTCTCAGGCTCCGCCATTTCCGCCGCTACTTTGCACACGCGTCCGTCCGCTTTCCAAACCCGCAGGTATGCGGCGGTAAAGTCCTCGTGCTGTCCGGTTTTGAGATCGTCATACGAGTCGTGCACAGTTCCATACTCGTATGCCATGCCGCCTGATTCATCAGCGACCATGCGTCCTGTGCTCTCAACCCGGGACTCGTTCTTTCGGCTTGCCCTGATGGTCGCGCTGGCCTGGCTCCTAGCCTGAGTTCCGATCACAGGCTTATCAAGCGCTCCACTAAAAAAGTATTGATCGGCGGTATGTGGCAGCGCGCCTTTCGCAGCCGCTGCCTTCGCGGCTTTCACACCATTTACCGTGCACGGCCCGTCCTGGGCCGCCGCAAAGCCACAAAATGAGAGCACGCCTAGCAACAATAGGCAGGTGCGCATGATCAGCTTCTTTC
This sequence comes from Candidatus Acidiferrales bacterium, assembly GCA_030037775.1. Classification (GTDB taxonomy): domain Bacteria; phylum Acidobacteriota; class Terriglobia; order Acidiferrales; family UBA7541; genus DAHUXN01. Next base: position 420 of record JASHQB010000012.1, on the reverse strand, counting down.
GGCGATTTGTGCCTTCAAAGACGGGGCCGACTTGAGCTTCTTGTGCCATCTCTCGAAGCCTCCTTTGTGAGTTCACTCGAGTCATTGCGCTGTCGGTCACGATAAGTGTGTAACCCGAAGGGACCACGTACGCGGTAGCGCAGGATTGTCCTCCGAGAGTGACCGAAAGGCAATAGTTATAGCCAAGATAGCAGGCAACGAAAGGAACTGGCGCTACTTTCTGCTTGACAGGCCGGAAATATAATTCTAGTTTCATAACTAGATTAGGATACTCGAATGGGCGAGCACGCGCAGATTCTCCCGGGCACTCTCGATTTGCTGATTCTGAAGGCGGTCTCTCTGGGGCCGCTCTACGGCTACGGCATTCTGCTGCGCATCGAGCAGATTTCACAGGGAGCGCTGCTGATCGAACAGGGGGCG
>JASHQB010000148.1 GCA_030037775.1 Candidatus Acidiferrales bacterium | reverse complement strand
GCTTCCAAGGCCGTTAGCGAAGCGCTAAAGATGGCTTCCGGGCTGCCAAATTCACGAAGCAGCTTGCCCGTTAGGCGCGCGCCGAGGCCTGGAGTGAGCGCGAGCGCCAACCATCCCAAGTATTGGTCGGGACCCATTTGGCTTGATTGTCCGCCGGTGAGCGTACGCAGGCTGCAGCGGTATTGTCAAGGATGAGAGTACCAATCTCGTTAACGCCCGCGGTTATTGCCAGCCGTCCTCGCCAATTGGGTCGCCCGCGGGAGGCGGCGCGGGGTGCGTCAGATGGATCGAGGCCGGGTTCTTTTCAAAGGCATCTATCTCATGCACAGCGTAGAAAAACTCCGCCTTCTGGCTCTCGCCGGAAGATGCCAACTGTTGCATCCAGCCCTTCAGCTCGTCGAGCTTCAGCGAAGCAATCGCGCGTGTCTGCGGCGCCGCTTCTCCGTCCGCGGCCAAAGCCATCAGATGGTCGAGCACCACGGCGTTCACCGTTTGCTGGATTTCACCGTCGTAGCCCGAAGCAGGCGCCGCCTTCCACGTTGCCGCCAGCACGGCGTCCACGAGCTCCGCAAATCCCGGGTAGCTGGCATCGCGCGCGTGGTACTCCACCATGCGCTCGTCGCGATTGGGTTCAAACAGCAAACTCGAGATGATTTCTGCCGCCGACTCCGCCGGTGCCAACGCATCAAACGCAGGATCGGTGCGCCGCGCAAAATTCTCCTCCGACGACGGATACTCCGGAGGCCGCGGCGGAATCTGCTTCAGCAACGGCTCCGGCAGAGCCAGGACGTTGGGTTGAAGCGTATCCAGAACTGCTCGAATCGCCGTGCGCTGCTCATCTCCCGAAACAATCTGCGGTCCCGGCTCCACGCCGCCGCGCACGTTGAAGAAATAATTGAGTCCTCCAATCATCTTTGAAACGGCCGTCACTTGATAGCGATGATAGAGATAAATCGGCACCAACACATCCTCGAGTGTGGCCACCGGCGCATCTTGCGGGATGACGTTCTCGGAGAATCGCTGCAGCGCCGCAGCACGCACGGCCATCACCTGCTTCAGTCCATCGAGGTCGTTGCTGCCAACGTCCCACAAGTGCGCAATCGGGCTCGCGGAGCCGAACGGCCGCGCGTCCTGGTCGGTCAGGAAGAGTTGGCCCCGCGAAAACGCATCGTCTAGAATCTTATCGAGTGCCTTCTGTTCATTTGTTCCCTCGGCAAACTGACGGTAACCGTAGTCGATGGCGACTTTGTCCCACGCACCGATACCGACAGCGTACGCGTTAGAAACGTCCGGCGCTCCATCTGCTCCTATTGTGACTAGCGGCGACGGATAGTCCATCACCGAGCTGCGGTTGGCAATGCTCCCCGCGTAATTGTGCACCAGCCCCAGAGTGTGCCCGGTTTCGTGCGCTGCGAGCTGGCGAATCCGCGCCAGCGCCATTTCATTGGCCTCGCGCAGCTTCGCCGGATCGTTGCCGAAGGGATCAAGCAAGCCTCGCGCAATCAGGAACACTTGCCGAACTCGTAGAGCGTCCAGATTGACGTGGCCGTTGATGATTTCGCCCGTTCGCGGATCGGCAATCGCCGAACCGTAAGACCATCCTCGCGTGAAGCGCGGAACCCACTCGATCACGTTGTAGCGAATGTCCATCGGGTCCACGCCTTCCGGCAGCAATTTCACCTGAAAGGCATCCTTATATCCCGCGGCCGTGAACGCCTGATTCCACCAACTCGCGCCTTCCATCAGCGCGGAGCGCAGCGGCTCCGGTACGGCGCGATCGACGTAATACACAATGGGCTTCATCGGCTCGCTCATTGCCGCCGACGGATCCTTCTTCTCGAGGCGCCAGTGAACGATAAAGCGCTTCTCGATGGACTGCTCGATCGGCGTCGCGAAGTCCATGTACTCGATGGCGAAGAATCCAGCGCGTGGATCGTATTCGCGCATGTGAAATCCCGGAGGCGGCGCCTGCACAAACGAATAGTGCGTGTGCACCGTGATCGAAGTCGGATCGGGCGTGACTTCCCTGACCCAAAGCCCCGGGTCTTCGCCGGTGAATGTCAACGTCGCTTCGACATCGGAGTTTTCCGGAAAATTCTTGGTGCGCGGCAAATAAATGGCGCAACGCGATGGATCGAGCCGGTAAGTTCCCTGATGAGTGGCTTGCAGTTTCGCCGCGATGTTATGGCCGTCGCGCAGGAAAAAACCGGTGGCGTCCACCAGCACCGAGTCGCCATCCGCGGCCGCCGCGTCGAACCCCCACAGAACGGACTGCGCAAACGCTTGCTTCACCGCTTCTTGCTGAATGGGGTCGTCGGTCACTGCGCGAAAGCCCTCATTCTCGGCAACCAGTAGCACGCGCGGCCCGCTGCGCTCGAAGTGCACCACCTGTGTTTCGCCGGGTTGGCCGCGATCCAGGCCGATGTCGTTCGAACCCACGCCGTAGGGGAGCGATTCCACGTACAAAAATTCGGTGTTCCACTTGTCGATCTGCAACCAGACTTTCCCTTCGCGCGCGTCCCAGTAATAGGTGAAGAATCCCGGAAATTTCTCCATGTTGGCGGTTTTTTCGCTGATCGAGGGCAGCGCTTTTTCATCCGCGCTCGCCACGGAATTTCGAACCGCAGGAACGCCTGCCAGTAAAAGTGCCAAGCACAACCCGAACGTACGCCTCATGCATTCCTCCCCGGACAACAATATGCCGCCTGTTTATACCAGAATCGGCGCTCGCGATTCACGCCGTTCATTTCTTTAGGTATCGCAATGCCGACTCGGATATAGTTCCGCGCCAGCAACCGGCCCGCTCAGTCGTTGAGTACAAACGTCCGTCGTATAGGAGGCGCTCACTCCATGGTCAACGCGGAAGCAAATCGCATCAAGTTGTCGATTGTCGTCTACCTCGTCTTGACCTTCGCGTTCAGCGCCATCTTTTACCGTCTGATCATTCGCAACGGTTCGCTCGGCGCACACGGCGGGCTTTTCGTCGTCGCGCTGATGTGGTCGCCGGGTGCCGCCGGCCTCCTCACGCGTCTATTTTTCCAGGGAAACCTGCGCGGCCACGGCTGGGGCTGGGGCAAAACAAAATACCAGTTCGCAAGCTACTGGATCCCCCTGGCCTATGCCGCCGTCGTCTATGTGCCCTTGTGGATTGCCGGCTTTTCGAATTTTCGTGCGCCGGTGATTGGCCTTCTTCTCGGCAGATTTGGGATTCATGGCTCAGTAGCAGCTTACTTCCTGCTGATCGCGACCCTCGGCATGGCCGAGTCTTGTACGCGCGCGCTCGGCGAAGAGCTCGGCTGGCGCGGCTTTCTCGTTCCGCAATTGGCCAAGCTCATGCCGCTCGGCGGCGTCGCCCTCACCAGTGGCGTCATATGGTCGCTTTGGCATTACCCGTTGATTTTGCTCGCCAACTATCACGGCGCGGGCCCTGCGTGGTATTCGCTGATGTGCTTTACGGTCATGGTGATAGGAATCAGCTTCCTCTTCGCCTGGATGCGGTTGAAATCCGGCAGCGTTTGGACCGGGATGTTCTTGCACGCCAGCCATAACATCTTCATCCAGGCGTTTTT
>JASHQB010000147.1 GCA_030037775.1 Candidatus Acidiferrales bacterium | reverse complement strand
AGAGCGGCATGATAGTGAACCGCGCCGCGCAATTCAACGAGTTTCGTCGGGAAGGAATTTGTCTGGAAAGAGAAATGTGGTTCTTGCAAGTTCAGAGTAAAGCGTTTCGCCGCGATAGTATTTCTTCAGGATGTTTTCTTCCCAGTTCAACAGGTCGGTATTAGCGGCCGCGAATTGGGGCCAAGTCTGTGAGCGTGCGGCGCGCGCGATGCGTTCGCGAATCAGCAGGACGAAAGCCCAAGTGATGGTTTCGTTGTAACGGTCGGGTTTGCCCTGAGCCGTGGCGAAGCGCAACAGCGCCGTGGAAAAGCGCTGGAGGGCTTCGAGAGCGGGGAAGCGGGTCAAATACAAGAAGGCCGCGCGCACATGATCGGAGTGGCGAAAGGAATCGAGAGTGCAACGCTCGAAGCTGCGAATGAACTCGTCGTCAGTGAGCGGATGAATCAATCGGCGTCTCGCGAATTCGGCCATTCGGGTGGGTCATGCAAACGATGACAACGACCGCGTACAGAACCAGCGCACTGACGTCGAAGGAGCCGTGAAGGACGTGGATGACTGCGGCCACAGCGAAGACAAGGAGCAACAAGCGGCCGCCGAAAGCCTCCGTCCAGGGAAGAAGAAACAAGAGCGCGGCCACGATCTCGACGCCGCCAAGGGCCGGCCGTATCCAGTGAGGAAGGCCGGTTCTGGCGAAGTGGTGAATCGAGGCGGGAGAGAATACGAACACGAGGGATTCCCAAAGGACAATGAGGCCGAGCGTCCAGCGCAGGGCGATCATGGAAACTTCCGCGGCACGCTGATTCATTTCCCGGGGCTCACTTTCTTTCGGAGACGCGGGGCGCTTTCCGTGAGGCGATGGCTCGCGCGGGAATCGAGATCGAGTCCGTAGAACTTTTTCAGGGCCTTGATTTTATGCAGACTGGCGGGTTGAAAAGGGCATTTTCCGTCGAAGGCGTGGAGGACGATGCCTTCGAGGAGATCGCCGAGAGTCAAGTCGTGGTAATCGGCGAAGGCGCGGAGGATTTTCAAGAGGCGTTTCTCCATACGGACGCCGGTCTGCACGCGTTCGACAAAGTATTTGCGATCTTCGGGCATAGGCTCCAGCCTTCCTATCTTGGTACCAGTGTACCATGGTAACAGACATTAAGGCAAGAAAAAGAGAAACATCATTTTGCGGAAGGCCGCAAGCGGCGTGGTCGGATTAGTAGTGGCAGGAGGCGGCGCCGCGCTTGGCTAGATATTGCTGGTGGTATTCCTCGGCGCGGTAAAACGGACCGGCGGGCAGGACTTGGGTGACGATGGGGCGCTTGAAGATGCCGGATTTTTCGAGGGCGGCGATGGATTCGCGCGCGGCGGCTTCCTGTTCGGCGTCGTGGTAGAAAATCGCGGAGCGATATTGCGTGCCGAAGTCGGGTCCCTGGCTATTGAGCGTGGTGGGATTGTGGTTCTGGAAGAAGGCGGCGAGGAGTTCGCGATAGGAGACTTGCGCGGGATCGAATTCGACTTCGACGGCCTCGGCGTGGCCGGTTGAGCCGGTGCAAACCTGTTTGTAGGTAGGATCCTTCGTTGTGCCGCCGGTGTAGCCGACGGTGGTGGAAGTGACTCCTTTGATGTGGCGGAAGGCTTCTTCGACGCCCCAAAAACATCCTGCGGCAAAAGTGGCTTTGGCCATTGTCTACCCCGCGCAATAAGTGACTAATTGAGATTTTGCCACACAGAGTGGTTTCCGTCGAGAGAGCGAAGTGGCGAGTGACGAGTGGCGAGAGAAAAGCGTGGCAGGGCGCTTTGCCAGCCAAATTGTCTCTTGGGGCGAGCGACGGCCGCGAATCCGGCTAAGACTGAAGGCATCGAAATCTGACAGGATAGGCGGCATTACCGGAGGGATGATATGGACTTGCCTGTCAAATTGGAAGCGAGACAAACGCGGGAGGATATGTCGAGTTTGCTGGCGAGCGTGCAGCGACACGCGGCGGACTGGTTTGCGGCGCTGGAGAAGCGGCCGGTGCGCGCGACGGCGTCGGGCGACGAACTGCGGCAGATGCTGGGAGGGCCGCTGCCAGAGCGAGGAATCGCGGCGGAGGCGGTGACGGCGAATCTCGCCAGAGCGGGGATGAAGGGCGCGACCGGCTCGACGGGGCCGCGATACTTCGGATTTGTGGTGGGCGGGAGCGTTCCGGCGGCGGTGGCCGCGGACTGGCTGGTTGCGACGTGGGATCAAAACTGCGGGATATTTGCGCTGTCTCCGCTGGTGGCGGTGATCGAGCAGGTCGCCGGGGCGTGGTTGCGAGAACTGGCGGGGCTGCCGGCAACGATGAGTTTCGGATTTGTGACTGGCGGGCAGATGGCGAACTTCACCGGACTGGCGGCGGCGCGGCATCGGGTGTTGCGCACCGCGGGATGGGACGTGGAAGCAGACGGGCTTTTTGGAGCGCCGCCGATCGATGTGGTGGTGAGCGAAGAGGCGCATTACACGATATTCATGGCGCTGCGATTGCTGGGGCTCGGAGCGAATCGCGTCCGGAAGATTCCTACGGACGGGCAAGGACGGATGCGCGCGGAAGAGCTGGGCGCGGCGCTGCGCGCGGGCAAAGGGCCGTGCATCGTGTGCGCGCAGGCGGGCAACGTGAACACGGGCGCGTTCGATCCCATCGATGAGATTGCGGGACTAACGAA
>JASHQB010000011.1 GCA_030037775.1 Candidatus Acidiferrales bacterium | reverse complement strand
AAGAGCATGACGACGTGCAGCACGTCTACGCGAATTTCGACATCGACGAAAAAGAGATTCAGGCCGCTGTCGCCGGCTAATTTCTCCACCGTAGTATCCTTCGCGCTGTTCTCACACAAAAAATGTTACCCTCGAATTTTCGGGTGCGCGTAGACTAACCACGCTGGCGATGCGAATATCGCCAAACTCCTATGTCTGGAACCGCGCCATCGATCGCTTCGCAGAGGACTTTCCGAGTGCTGGGACTAGACCCAGCGCTTGCGGGGGCAACGGGATACGGCGTGGTCGAGCTGGATGGCCAGGCAGCGCGGATGCTTCGTTTTGGCGCTCTGCGTTTTCCGTCGCGCGCCGATTTTTCCGCGCGGCTGCGCGAAATCCACAAGATGGTGGCCGGACTGGTGGAGGAATTCGCGCCCGACGCGGTTGCCGTAGAATCCGTGTTCACCGCTCTGAACATGCGCACGGCGCTGCGGCTAGCGGAAGTGCGCGGCGTGATTTTGTTGGCGGCGGCGCAGGCGGAGATTCCCTCGCATAGTTACTCGCCGCGCGAAGTGAAAGCCAGCATCACGGGACGCGGAAGCGCATCCAAGGAACAGATGCAGCAGATGATCAAAGCGCAACTCGGTCTTTGCGAGAAACCCGAGCCGGCCGATGCGGCCGACGCTCTGGCCGTAGCGCTCTGCCACGCGCACGCGGCACGAGCGGCACACCGCTTCGCGCACAGCGCTGTAGTGGAGCGAGCGGTTTCACCGGCGCGCATGCGGGCGGCCTCGCGCAGCCATTTCTCTTCGTCGCGCATCTTTACCGAACGATGAACCGCTCCGCCTACCGATTCGCGATTCTGGCGGCTATCTCCGCCTGCCTTTCCGCCTCGGGGTCGAGCCGAGCGCAGGCGCCAGATCATTCGACCGCGGCAGCCAGAGCAGTCAGCGCGACGGCGGATGCTCCGTCGCTTACGTACCGAAGAGTTTTCAAGTCCAGCTATCCCGAATATGTGCAGATCAGCATTAACGACGGAGGCGCGGGGACTTTCGACATCCGCCAGCTGGATGACACCGCGAGTCCTCAGCCGCTGCAGATCGGACTACCCCTGGTGCACAAAATGTTCGAGCTCGCCGACAGCCTACACGATTTTCAGGGCGTGGATCTTGACGTGCACCGGCGCGTCGCCGATCTGGGGCAAAAAACGTTTGTCTATAAGAAGGGCACCGAGGTTCATGAAGTAATTTTCAATTACACGCTGAACAATTCCGCGCAGCAACTGCTGGCCATCTTCGACGGGCTCCAGCGGCAGGAACTGGACATCAGCGACATGGAGCGGGTCATGCGTTACGACCACCTGGGCGTCCCTGACGTCATTGCACGGGTGCAGAGCGACGTGCAGGAGAAGCTGATCCCGGAGCCTGACGCGTTGCTTGCACCGCTCGACCAAATCGCGCAGAGCTCGGAGTTGATGGATATGTCTCGCCAGCGTGCCCGCGCGATTGCGGAAGAAATCCGCCGTGGCCACTGATCGCTGCTAGGCAAAAAGTCGCCCGTCGCCATGCCCGCATTCGGAGCATCCTTGGATCACGCGATGGTAGGGCTGTTCCTTCGTGCGTCGCGTTGACACCCCGAGAGTCGGCTGCTAGATTCGATTGTTTGTGCTTTCTCGGGGGCGGTCAACATCCGGTTCAAACTCTCGCGGCTTATATCCGTTCTGCTGTTTATGCTGGCAGCCGGCTGTGCGGTCAGCCGGAAGAGCGTGGTCGCGCCGGCGGCGGCCGAACCTGCGCTGAGCGCCACAAAGGCCGAGCTGATTGACCGCTATAACCGCGAGGCATCCGCGGTGCAGACAGTTAATGCCGCAGTGCGAATGTCGCCGACGGCCGGCTCCGCGTTGAACGGCGTGGTCGAGAACTATCACCAAGTCAACGGATATGTCTTGGCGGCGCGGCCGGCATCAATCCGCGTGATTGGGCAGGCGCCAGTGGTTGCAAAAGACATTTTCGATATGGCCAGCGATGGGCAGATTTTCCATATGTACATCCCCTCGAAGAACGAATTCCTAGAAGGGCCGGCGGAGCTGCATCGTACCGCCAAACGGCCGATCGAAAACCTTCGCCCCCAGCATCTGTTCGACGCGCTCATTTGGCCGGCCATTGAGCCGGATGCGCCGGTCCTCTTGGAGGAAGTCGACGCCCTTCCGGCGCGATATTATGTATTGACGGTAGCCAAGAGCGGGCCGCAAGGATGGGAGCTGGAGCGCAAAGTCTGGTTCGACCGCTTGAATCTGCAGATCACGCGAATGCAGATCTACGATGCGCAGGGCGCGTTGGTGTCCGACGTACAAACGAAGGATTGGCGGCCCGCAGGAGAAATCGCATACCCTCGCGACATTTTGATTGCCAGGCCCGTCGATGACTACCGGCTCGACGTGGTGATCACCCAATTGACGCTCAACCAAACGATCGATACCGAAAAATTTCAGCTGGCTCAGCCGGCCGGGACGCAACTGGTTCATCTGGGTGAGGATGCCCAGCCGTGATTCGCCAGATGATTTTACGAAATGTGATGTTCCGCCCCGTGCGGACGGTGATCACCGTCGTTGCCGTCGCCGTCGAAGTCACGCTGATTTTGATGGTCGTGGGGCTGACCTCCGGCATGCTGTCGGACTCAGCCAAGCGTATCGAAGGAATCGGTGCAGACATCATGGTGCAGCCGCCTTCCGCTTCCATCATCATGGGCCTCGGCAGCGCACCCATGCCGATCGAAATTGGCCAGCGCCTGGCGCAAATCAAGAGTGTGCGGGCCGTCGCGCCGGTGCTTCTCCAGGTCAATTCCATCAACAGTCTTGAATTGATTTATGGGATTGACCCGGAGAGTTTTGGGGACGTTTCGGGAGGCTTTGTTTTCCACGAGGGGCATGACCTTGAGAATCCGGACGACATTCTCGTGGACGATTGGTATGCGAAGGCCCGCAAGGTCAAGGCCGGCAGCACGCTGCACGTGGTAGGGCATGACTTCCACGTTGTAGGCATTGTGGAACATGGAAAAGGCGCGCGGCTCTACATATTGCTGTCGACGCTGCAGGATTTGGCCGGCGCCCGCGGCAAAGCCTCCGTGTTTTTCGTCAAATGCGACCATCCGGAGCAGACCCCGGCGGTGATGGCCGCGATCGGCCAGCTGTTGCCCCATTATGAGCTGCGCCCGCTGCGCGATTATCTCTCGTTGATGACCTCATCGAACCTTCCTGGTCTGCAGACCGTGATTCGCTCCATGATTTCGCTGGCCGCCGCGATCGGCTTTCTGGTGATTCTGCTTTCGATGTACACCACGATCATTGAACGGACGCGAGAAATTGGCGTTCTGAAGTCGCTCGGCGCTTCGCGCGCATATATCGTGCGCGTGATCATGAGTGAAACGACCGCCTTATGCCTGGCCGGTATCGTGCTGGGAATTGCCACGAGCTATGGCGCTCGCGCCCTGTTTCTTAGCGTTTTTCCGACGCTGACAATTTTGATTTCGCCGATGTGGCTGGTGCGGGCAGCTTCCCTGGCGATTTTGGGGGCGTGGCTGGGGGCGACGTATCCCGCGTGGATCGCCAGCCGCAAAGATCCGGTTGAAGCGCTGGCGTATGAGTGAGCGCGGCCGGTTGCCTTCCAGAATTCTCGCAATCGCGAGCGGCATGCAGTTTTTTGTGCGGAGACGGAATCCTCCGCCGGAGCGCATTTGGAACCCATACTGAAAACCGATAATCTCTGGAAGGTCTACCAGTCCGGCAAGCTCGAAGTCGCCGCATTGCGTGGCGTGCATTTGGAAGTCTCTCCCGGCGATTTCGTGTCGATCATGGGTCCCTCGGGCTGCGGCAAATCCACGCTGCTCCATGTGATTGGAGGGCTGGCGCGGGCGAGCCGCGGAAGAGTGCTGCTCGACGGCAACGATTTGGCGGCCCTGGGCGACGCCGGCCGCACGCTGCTTCGCCGGCACAAGGTCGGCTTCGTATTTCAGCGTTTCAATTTGCTGCCGACGCTTGATGCCCGGGGTAATATTGCTCTCGCCCAGCATATCCATGGAGACGGCTTCGATCCGCATCGCTTTGAGGTGGTCACGCGAATGCTCGGACTGAGCGACCGTTTGCATCATCGGCCATCGGAACTCTCCGGGGGAGAGCAGCAGCGCGTGGCCCTGGCGCGCGCCATCATCAACGAGCCGAAAATTGTGCTGGCCGATGAGCCGACCGGAAATCTGGACACGAAAAACTCCGAAAATGTTCTGGGACTCTTGCGCCAGCTCAACAAGGACCTAGGGCAGACGATTGTCATGATCACTCACAATCCGGAAGCCGCGGCGTACGGGAACCGTGTGTTGCATATGCGCGATGGCGTGGTCGTGGACGGCGTTTCCGCAAATTGACATGCGCAAATTCTTGCGGTGGATTCAGGGCACCATCTTTTGGTCGTACGAGCGCGGCAGTTGGCCGTACGACTTGATGGTTGTGATCATCGTGCTGTTCGTCTTGATCACGCCGCGTCGCTGGTTCCACGATCAACCTGAAAGCAATTTCGCGAACGCCTCCGGGGTCATGCTCATCGCCCAGAACCCGAGCGCGCATATCGAGACCTATCGGTTGGACCAGAAATTACTCGGCAACGCGCAACCGGCCGGCCAATCGCCCGCAGAGCTTGAGGAGAAAACCCATCAGCTGCTCAGCGAGTCGGTCGAAGGCCTCAAAGGGCAGAGGTTTCAGGTGCAAAGTATTCAGCCGGTCCGCGGAAGCGACGGATCTCTTCTGTACTATGAAGTGGAAGTGAAGCGCTAGTTCCCTCCTTCCGGAAAGCGCTCGAACAGGCCTCCCCAACGCCCTTTTTATGCATCTCTGCATGCTATGATGACTGTGATTTTCTCCGGGAAATGTTGAGGAAAATACGCGTGTACGGTAAGAGGGTCGTTCCGGCCGTCCTTGCTGCGGTTGTCGCGCTGGCCATGAGCGCTTCGGCCATGCGGGCTGGGACGCAGGCCCACGGAACTCTTACACTTGAAACTGTGCTCAACAGCCTGAACAGCGCGGCGAAGGATTTTCGCAGCCTGACCGCCGAGGTGGAGCGGACGAAAGTCACGGTTGTCGTCAACGTTAAGTCGACGGAAACGGGAACTCTTTGGGTCCGCGGCGACAAAATGCGCCTCGAGCTGAAAGAGCCGGATCCGCGAACGGTATTGCGGTCCGGCGACACGATTTTTGTTTATACGCCGGGGCTGAAACAGGTCGAGGAGTACAATCTGGGGAAGCACCGCGAATTGGTCGACGAGTTTCTTCTGCTCGGCTTCGGTACTTCCGGCCACGATTTGCAAAAGGGATTTTTGATCACTTTGATCGGTGAGCCGGTTCTGGATCGCCAGAAAACCGTGCTGCTGGAGCTGACTCCTAAGGACCAAGCCGCGCGCAACCAGATCGCCAGGATCCGCCTGTGGCTCGATGAATCGTCATGGTTGCCGCTCCAACAAGAGTTTTTCGAGACCGGCACGGACGACTACTTCATCGTTCGCTTCGCAAATATGGCCAGGAACTCCGATATACCTGACTCGCGCTTCAAGCCCCACTGGCCGAAGGGCACGCAACGAGTCCGCCCGGAAGCCTAGCTCGCCAACAAATCGTCTGTTGCCTCAGGTGCCCGCTACGAAGCACGCTTCCCGCGGCTGGCAAGGCTTCTTTCCTTGGCCACAAGCGCTTCCTTCCTCTTCAAACCCCAGCGGTAGCCTGCGAGGTTGCCGTCCTGCCGAACCACGCGATGGCACGGCACCACGATTGAGACAGGATTTGTGGCGCAAGCTCGCGCCACGGCTCGTATTGCTTTGGGCTTGCCGATCGCGCGAGCTACTTCTGTGTACGACTTCGTCGAGCCGTACGGAATGCGCCGCAGTTCTTCCCAAACGCGGCGCTGAAACGCCGTGGCCTGCACGTCCAAAGGCAGATCGATATGCGGCTCTTGCCCGCGCAAGTGCCGAATGATTCCGCGGACCCATGGCCCGATCCCTGCGGGGTCTTGGCGAATCTCGGCGCGAGGGTATTCTTGCACGAGCGCCTTCTTAAGAGGCTCATCTGAATCGCCCAGATAAACGGCGCTCACGCCGCGTTGCGTGGCAGCCACGAGAACCCGCCCGAGCGGGGACGCAGCGATGGTGTATGAGATGGCCATACCCTGGCCTCCGCGGCGATACACCGCCGGGGTCATCCCCATTTGCCCGGAAGCGCGTTCGTAGAGTCGGCTGCTGGAACCAAAACCTGCGTCATACATTGCTGTGGTCACTTTCTCCCCCTTGCGAAGCTTGGATTTCAACTGCGTCATCCGCTGCGCGTCTGTGAACTGCCGTGGCGTAATGCCAAGAATTCTTTGAAATAGCCGCTCCATTTTGTGCGGCTTCAAGCCAAAGGAGCGGCTGAGTTCTACCAAAGTGAGCCGCGCCTCGGGATCTGATGCCAGCGTGTCGTCAATTTTTTGGCAGATTCGCCGCACCAGCCACGCCGCCTCTCCTTGCGGAGACGGAAGCTGTGGTCGGCACCTTCGGCAGGCGCGAAACCCAGCCAGTTCGGCCTCCTGAGGATCGGCAAAGAAAACCACGCGATCAGGACGCGGCCGCTTGGACGGGCACGATGGCCGGCAATAGACGCCCGTGCTGCTCACGGCATAAACAAAACTGCCGTCAGCTGTGGGGCGTCGCTGCTTCACGTCCCGCCAGCGACGTGGTGACTTTGTGCGGCTTGCCCGGCTCACAACACTTATTGTCATCGCTTTCTCCACGAACGAAAATATTCTATGCCGCAAACAATATCTATCCGATTCTTGCAGCCAAATTTTGGCTAGTACGGCGCACCTTCTGACGTTTCACGGCTTGGTGCAACCTTGTTGAGTCACAGGACACTTTTTGTCTTGACACAGTTGACGCTTTCCAGGTTACCAAGGCATATTTTGTTACCCGGCTTGGGGAAGGCCGGGACTTGGGGGCATGCACATGGGGGCGCTCGCGAAACCAGACCTCTCGGTAGGTTCCACTGAGGCGGTTCGAGAAGTTCATCAAGTCCAGCCAGATCTGCACCACCGGATTTTCTTGCGCGTTCCGACTCATGCGATAAGTGTGGCGGAAGATCGCAGGCGCAGCCCGAGAGCCTGCCTCAGCTTGCCTCTGCAACTCACCAGCATTCAGGGCCGGTCAGAAATGGCGCCTATCACCCTCGTGACCAAAAACATCAGCTCCAGCGGTATTTATTTTCTGGCGCCTCGCCATATCGATCCTGGAACAGCCATCGAGCTCCAGGTCTCGTTGATCGAACGTCCTCTGGGCCGAGGCAGCGTGCGCCTGAAAACCGCGGCTCACGTCGTTCGCATCGAAGCCTGCGACGTCCCAGGATGGACCGGCTTCGCCGCGTCCTTTGACGACATCGATTTCGACCGCGACGATTTGCTTCCTTCGTATCCTGGGTTTCATTAGAGTTTCCGCGGCCCTTTCGGTAATCTTCTAGCGTGATGCTGCGACGCATCTCTGCGCGCGCGGTGATTTTCGATTGGGACGGCACTCTGCTCGATTCCTTCCGCGCCGACACCCGGGCATATCGAGCCATGTTCCGCGCTCTGGAAATCGATTTCACCGACGCTGAGCTCGCCCGCCACTATTCGCCGGACTGGCACCGTGTCTATCGCGCCGCCGGAATTCCCCGAAGACAATGGGACTTGGCTGACCGTCTGTGGGCCGCCGCTTATCGGAAAGAGAATCCCCGTTTGCTGCCCGGGGCAGGTGCCGTGCTCAAGAAGCTCAGCCATTCATTCGCGCTGGGGCTGGTCACCAGCGGGGATCGGAAACGCGTGGTCAGGCAACTCCGGCAATTCCGATTTCAGGGCTTCTTTCCAGCGTGTATCTGCTCTGAGGACGCTTCTCGTCGAAAACCGCACCCCGCGCCGCTCCATGCGGCAATGCGCCAGATGCGGATGGACGCGGCGGACTGCGTCTATGTGGGCGATACGCCTGAGGATATCAAGATGGCCCGCCGTGCGGGAGTCAAGTCCGTCGGCGTAATCGGCCCTTTTCCCAGTTCCGCCAAGTTGAAAGCGGCTCGCCCGGGCATGCTGCTCGAATCCATAACGGACCTGCCGCGAGTTTTGTTTCCTGCACTGGAAGGGTCTTAGGAATCAACGCATTTCGCCGGGGCCGGGCGGTTTTGTAGCAGGAGTGGGTGACGCGGGCACATTGGGCCTGAAGTTCGACGACCGAATCACCAGCCGGATCGGAACTGTGCCTTGCGGCGCTTTGACGTCGCTGTCGGATCGAATGTAAGTAGGCAACCACAGGTGCCCTTCGATATTCTCGCGGTACACCTCAAACATTCGAAAAGGAAAACTACCCGCGAAATTTCCCGTGTCGGTGACGAACTGGCCGAAGCTCTTCACGATCGCAAGATCCTGGTCGTCCACCCACACCACGCCGTCAAATAAAGGCTTGCTGATCAGCTGCTTCGGCTCTACCCGGAATATGTAGGTATTAATCTGGTCGAGCTTCTCTTTGCCTTCGTAAGACAGCTTGTACTGCGGCAGCTGCTCCGTGGTCAGAAAAAACAGCCGCAGGCCGGCCACGAACTTGACGTCTTCCAGCGAGAATTCGGTGTAATGCAAGTTGGAGACGGGCGGCTTGAGCACGCTCTCGTAATGTTCGCCGTCAGATTTTGTGTATTGCTGGCCATCCAGTTCGTAGGATCCGCCGTTCGAGACCAGCTCTTCCACTTTCACGCTCTGATCGAGCGTGTCCGCGTCGTAGGCTTTTTTGTTCAGGTCTTCGTTTTGCGTGAATCGTTGGATGATTTGGTCGGCCGGAATAGGCGGAGGCGCTGGTTCTGGCTTCACCGGGATGTGCTTGAGCTCGAACGTGGGCGGCGGCGTAATCGGACCAGTCGTCTGCGCTTGTACGGTCGCGCCACCGGCGACAAAAAACACGCCGAGAATCCCGCAAGAAATGAATCGGATCATTTTCTCTCCACTTGGATGCCAAAAACATCCCCGGGGGACGCCCCCGCTTGCAGGCACGTGCTGCCTGGAGGATAATCCCACAACTCTAGCGCGTGAGGAAGAGCAGGCACCGTGATCTGTCCGCAATGTCGAACAGAAAATTCGGAAGAATCGTCCGCGTGCTCTAAGTGTGGCTCCTCGTTTGATTTAGATCTGGGCGCCGACGGCACGTTGGACGCAATCCCGGGCGCGCTTGATTCACCTGCTCCCAGGGGCCAAAGTACGCCCGCGCCCTCCATTCGCTCTGGTTCCACCTCCCGTACGGGGGCCCGGTCTGCGGCGGCATACGGAGTCCTTCAGCCCGGCGACGAATTGGGCCAGCGCTACCGGATTGAATCGCTGCTCGGCCAAGGGGGCATGGGCCGCGTCTACAAGGCCTACGACAAAGAATTAGACCGGCTGATCGCGCTGAAGGTTCTGCAGCCCGAACTTGCCAGTGATGCCCATGCCATGCAGCGCTTCAAACAGGAGCTGCTGCTCGCCAGCCGCATTTCGCATAAGAACATCCTGCGCATTCACGATTTGGGCGAAGCCGATAACGTCAAGTTCATCTCGATGGCCTTCGTCGACGGCCCGGATCTCCATCACGTGCTGCGTGCGGGAAAACTGTCCATCGAGCGCGCACAAGACATCGCCCAGCAGCTTTGCGAAGCGTTGGACGCCGCGCATTCCGAAGGAATCGTGCACCGTGATTTGAAGCCGCAAAATGTTCTCGTCGGCGCCGGCAACCACGTTTACGTTTCGGATTTTGGCCTGGCCAAGTCGCTCGAATCGAGCGCCAGCGGGATGACCCGCACCGGGCAGTATTTGGGGACGCCGCGTTACATGGCTCCGGAGCAGGTGGAATCCGGCCAGGTGGACAAGCGCACGGATCTCTATGCCCTGGGGCTGATTCTCTTTGAGATGGTGACGGGCGAAGATGCGTTCAAGGGCGAGTCGACGCTGCAGATCATGTATCGCCGCGTCAAAGAGAAGCCTCCCAATCCCAAGCAGATCAATCCGGAAGTGCCTGACTATCTGGCGCGCATCATCCTCCGCTGCCTGGAGCGCGACCCCGCGCACCGCTATCAAGATGCGCGCGAGATTCTCACCGATTTACGCGCCGCTCGCGTCACCCCGGCCGCGAAGGGCCTGGCTGGGATTCTTCCGGATATTGCCCGTCGTTGGTGGATTGCCGCCGCCGTGGCCATTCTTCTGGCTGCTCTTCTGGCAATCCCCTCCGTTCGCCACATTTTTCGACGCGGCGGGCAAGGCCCCGCGGCGACCGCGGCTCCGCCAGGTGTGCCCCCGCTTTCGAGCGGCCGCTTCATCGCCGTTCTGCCCCTGCAAGTCCTGGGCGACGCGCATCAAATCGGGTATTTGGCCGAAGGCATTCAGGAAGCCCTGTCGGCAAAACTGTTTCAATTGAAAGACGTTCGCATGACGTCGGCTGATGCGGCGGCAAAAACAAATCAGAACCAGCCTTTGCCAAAGATTGCCGGCGCTTTAGGCGCGAACCTGCTCGTTCAGGGCGCGCTGCAGAGTTCCGGCGACAAAATCCGCATCACCATCAATCTGGAAAACGGCGCGGACGGCAGTCGTCTCTGGAGCAACGAATTCAATGGGGTCACCGGCGACCTCTTCACCATCGAGGACCAAATTTACAACCAGCTCGTCACCGCGTTGAACCTGACTCCCACCGGTGACGAAATCGCTCGCGCTGCTGCTCGCCCCACCTATAACATCGCCGCATACGATTTGTATCTGCGCGGGCGAAACGCCCTGCGTGGACATCAAAGCAAAGACGTGCAGTCCGCGCTGGATTATTTTACCGAGGCGGTGAACAAGGATCCCTCCTTCGCACTGGCCTATAGCGGTGTGGCCGACGCCAGCCTGCGAATGTACAGCATAAAGAAAGACAGCCTGTGGACGGACAAGGCCTTGGCGGCCGCCGAGCAAGCGCAGCAACTGAACGATAAGCTGCCAGAGGTTCACTTCGTACTCGGCAGCGCCTACAGCCTCACAGGCAAGTACAATCAAGCGGTAGCGGAGTTGAAGCGCGCCACGGCGCTCGCCCCCAATTCGGATGAGGCCTATGTCCGCTTGGGCGACGCATACTTACAGAGCGGCAACGCTCCGGCGGCCATGCAATCCTTTCAGAAAGCCATCCAGCTCAATCCGTATTTCTGGAATAACCAGGACGAAATCGGGAGCGCCTACTTTGAGCAGGGCGCCTACGCCAAAGCGCTCGATGCTTTCCGTCAGGTCACCACGCTCGCGCCGGACATCGACGCCGGATTTGAAAACATGGGTAACGTATATCTTCGCGAGGGCAAGTA
>JASHQB010000010.1 GCA_030037775.1 Candidatus Acidiferrales bacterium | reverse complement strand
CGCGCCTTCTATCCTTTCCGCGTCGACGACCTCGCGCAATCCTTCCTCGATATCGGAAACGAACTGCGTAGCCAGTATCTGATCGGCTATACGCCGCCATACAAGGAAGCCGACGGCCAGTTTCATAAAGTCGATCTTCGCGTGGACCGCAAAGGGCTTACCGTGCGCTCTCGCAAGGGATACTACGCCACAGCGCCGGTCACTACGCCCGCGGAAGCAGTGTCCGCGTCCTCGCATCCGTAGCGCACCGCCGCAGATTTTTTTTCAAAGGGAAATACTTACTCCGTAGGAGCCAAGCGTCGGGTCTTCTATTCCGACGCCCGGTTTGGCGCGTAGTAGCCCTCGCGCGTCAGGACTTTCAGCCCTTGCTTGTCTTGCGTTGCTTCAACCTTGATCTTGCGATAGGCGCCGTTTGCGGTCTGGTTGGCGGGATAATACGCGACAATATACTGGCTGCGCAGTTCCTCGGAAATCTCGTCGAACGCTTTATCCAGGTCGTTGTTATTGCGGATCGGTATGACGCGCCCTCCCGTCTGTTCTGCCATTTCGTGCGCCACCATGTCCCCGCTGTATGATTGCCCCGCCATGAAGTAGCCCATTCGCTCGGCGATCAGCAGGACGTGAACCACGGCATTTGCCTCTTGCGCGGCGTAAATCGCGCTTCTCAGCGTCGACGTGCTGCCCTCGTCTTCCGCATCGGTCAGGATGATCATCCCCTTCCGGCCCGTCTCCTCCGGCAGTTTCTCGGCACATATCTGGTTGATCGCGTCGTAAAGAACGGTCCCCGGAATATCCCCGCTTGTCGGTCCCAAAGCTATGGGCGCGTTGATTTCCGCTTTATCGATCGCGCTCTGCAGCACTTGTTGATCGTCGCTGAAGTCCGCCAGCATGTTCACTGTGGTGTCGAACGAAATCACCGTGGCCAGGTCGTCCTTTTTCAGGATATCTCTCAAGAAACGCGAGGCAGTCTGCTTTTCCGCATCCAGCAAGTGCGCCTGGCTGCCGCTGGTATCGATCATCATCGCCAGCGTGATGGGATCGGTCATATCTTTGGAAAAGAATGCGATCTTCTGTTCTGTCCCGTCTTCGTACACCTTGAAGTCGCTCTTTCCCAGGTTGGTGACAATCGCCCCGTGTTTGTCGCGCACCGTCACATACAGCCGCACCAGGTTGACGTTGATCTTCGTCGTGCCCCCGACCTGCGGTACCTCCTTCTGCTGGTCCGCCGGCTTCTTCGGGGGAATCTGAACGGGGATCTGGGCGTGCGCGGACAGCACCTTCGCAAATCGCGGCATCCTAAACTGAGGGCCAAACGCCGCGAGCGCCAAGCACCCCGCCAACGCTCCTAGGGTCCGCAGCGCCCGCGTATAATTGTTGCGCTTCTTCACGGCGGATACTACGATGCGTGATAGGCCCGAACGGATGCGTGCTCCTCGTGGCAAGTTTGTCGCTTTCACGATGTAAGCTTAACCATTGCTTGGGGCAGGGGGAATGAAAAAATTCTTTGCGGTTTGCTTGCTGCTGTTGCTCTCCGTGTGCGCGTCCGCGCAAACAACCACTCCTCCCCCTAGCTTGGCGCATCCTGCCGCGCAATCCACCACCCCGCCCCCGGCCAAACCCGTTCAACAGCCGCAAAAACCGCCGGTCGCCATTGTCTTTCAGACAAACGTGGTCCTCGTACCGGTGACTGTCAAGGACCCCACGGGCAATTTGGTCCCCGACTTGGAACAGAGCGACTTCCGCGTATTCCAGGACGGCAAGGAGCAGCAGATTAGGAATTTCTGGGACCAGGCTTTTCCCATTTCCGCCGTCGTGCTCCTCGACGATGATTTGCCCGCCAACCTCTCCCAGAAAGTTCTGGAGAGCCTCGACAGCATCGCCGCCGGATTTTCCGCCGAGGACGAAGTGGCGCTGGTGCGCTTCGATGAATATCCAAAGACCGTTCTGGATTTCACCACGAACAACGACGCACTCTTCGCCAAGTTGAAAGAGATTCGCACCAATCCCAAGGACAACCTCGATTCCCGCGTTCCCGGCACGCCTTCGGCTACCATGATGTCTCCGCCGCTGATCAATGGCCATACCGTCAGCGGCACGCCCGAAATTCCCGTTCTCGGCACCAGTAACAACGGCGTCACCAAGCATCTTGACGACGCCGTACATTACTCGGCGGAAATGCTGCGCACTCGCGGCCGTGATCGCCGCAAAATCATTTTCATCGTTTCCGACGGCACCGAGGACCGCCATAATCAGTGGAGCTTCACCAACACGCTGCAGCTTCTGTTTTCTACGAACGTTTCCGTTTACGCCGTCTCTGTCACTTCTGCGGCGGACACTCTCCTGCTTCGTGGCAAAGGCCGTCTGTCGCAATATGCCGCGCCCACGGGCGGCGACGTTGTCTCCGCCAGCAGCCCGCAGGAACTGGAGTCGCTCTACGCGAAGCTCACCGAAGAGGCGCGCAACGAATACACGCTGGGTTTCCAGCCCACCAGAACACAGGGCCGCGGCAGTTGTCATGGTCTGGAAGTGCGCGTCGAACGTCCCGGCCTCGCTGTCACCGCGCGCACGGGTTATTGCGCGCCGTTCCCGCGCTGACCCTCACGCCTCGCGCTGAGATTTTTTCTTGACTTTGCGCGAAGCGAAACGTAAAAAAGATGCAGCGAGTGAGATGCGCGTTCTGTTTCGCGGCTGGCTCGCAGGGAGAAAGCTTCAAAGCAGTGAAATGCGCGGCAGCCGGATTCGAATTCCGGCAGTCGAAAAGAAAAATCAGTTTGGGGCGGCGGAAACGCTGCCCCTTTTCTTTTGTGCCCGCTGTTTCAGTGTCAGTTCTGGGAAATCGAGATGAGCTGTTCGTGCGCTGGGCAAATTGGCTCGTAATCACAGTAGCGGCAGCTGAATCCCGGCCTCGCGGAAAATTCGCCGGCGCGGATTTCGTCGGCAACTTCGGCGACGACGGCCTTCGCTTTGTTTAACGCCTTCGCGTCGCGCGTCGTGGCCACCGCTTCATTCGTCGTCAGGTTGTAGAACACCAGCCGCTCGGCTTCCAGCTCCAGCACTTCCTGCGCTGCCAGCGCATACAAACTCAGTTGCAAACTGTCTTTGGCTTGCTTCTCGCGTTTGGGATTCCCGGTCTTGTAATCCACAATTTCGATTTCCTTTGGCCCCAGGCGGTTGATTTGGTCCATGCGCCCGAAAACCACCACGTTCGGATCCAGCGGAAGCTCGAACGATTTTTCCTGATGCAGCACGTCCGCCGGCGCGCTCGCATAGCTCTCGTAGAAAGCTCGCAGCTGTTCCAGCCCCGCTTTTCTGTATTCTTCTTCCTGATAATCGTCCTGGAATCCCGCCGCGTGCCATTCGCGCTCGAAAATCGCCGCCACTTCCTCGAAGGGCACCTTTCTCCGTTTGCGCATTTCACGTACGAATTCACGGATGGTCAAATGCATCACATTGCCGAAGGTCATCGCCGCCTGCGGCTCGCCGCGGATTCCCCACACTTGTTGCAGCAAATACTTCATCGGGCACGTTCGGTACGTTTCGATCGCCGACGCGCTCAGTTGCAGCGGCTCGCCTGTCGGCGGGTGATACGCCTTCGCCCACAGCGCAATTTTCGAATACGCCCGCGAATCTTCGGGAATCATTGGGAACAGTTGCGGCAGCAGCGGGTGCGCGGGAAACGATCCGACTGTTTCCTCTTCCTTCGGCAAGCGAACCTTCGGCGTCAGTTGTTCCGCATGCGCCTTCGCCAGCCGCGGATCCGCCAGAATGTCTTCCAGGAACGGCGACGGTTTCTTGCGTCGGTTGATCACCGTCGAAATCGTCAGCAGCCGCCGCGCCCGCGTCAGCGCCACGTAAAAGAGCCGCCGCTCCTCCTGAATGCGGAATTCGCCCTTGGGCTGCTCCTCCTTCATCAGCGCTTCCGGAAACTCCAGCACCGGCGCCTGCGGCCGCGCCGGAAAATCTCCTTCGGACACCGTCAGCACGAACACGTGGTCGAACTCCATCCCCTTCGCGTTGTGTACGGTCATCAACTGCACCGCGTCGTCCGCGCTTTCTTCCGTCTGCGCGATGTCTCCGTCCGCTTGCAGGAAGAAATCGAAATACTCGATGAACGCCGCGAGCGATTTTTCTTCGCTCTTCGCTTCCCATTCCTCCAGGAATTTCGCGAAGCGCTCCAGGTGCATCCGGTCGGCGTCCGAGGGCAGCGGCGAAAGCCCCAGCTCCGCCACCAGCGCGTCAAACACCGTCCGTGCCGGCGCGCGCGACGCCAGTTGCCGCAGCCGTTTCAGGAATGCCAGCAGTTCGGTTACTTTTGCGTGCGACGCAAACGGTAATTCCTGCTGCGGCGACTCCAAAGCGTCCATCAGTGACTTGTTTTTCCTCGCGCGCTCCGCAAGTCGCACCAGGTCGCGCGGCTCGAATCGCCAGTAAGGCGCCGCGATCACACGCGCGCATGCCACGTTGTCCGACGGCACCGCAGCCAGGCGCAGGTATGCCACCAGATCCCGCACCAGTGTGCTCGACAGCACCGAGAGCCCGCGAATCACGAACGGAATCTTCTTTCGCCGCAGCACTTCCACGATTTCCGATCGGTGCGCGTGCTTGCGGTACAGCACCGCGCAGCTTTTCCACGCGCGGCCCGCTTTATGCAGCCGCTCGATTTCGCCGGCCACCCAATGCGCCTCTTCCTCCGGCGTCGCAAATTCCACGATGCGGATTTTTTCGCCGGCGGGATTGTCCGTAACCAGCGCCTTGTGCGGCAAGAACGTAGGCCGCTCGTTGTGCTGGATCACCCCGCTGGCCACGTCCAGGATGCGCTTCGTCGAGCGGTAATTGTGCGTCAGCGACTTCAGCGGCAATCCATCGGTTCGCGCTTCTTTCGCCGCGCCGCAAAATCGCTGTAGGAAAATCGTGAAGCTCCCGAACGACGCTCCGCGGAAACGATAGATCGCCTGGCTGTCGTCCCCGACCGCTAGGATGTTGCGCCGCTCCCCCGCCAGCAGCCACAGCAATTCCAGTTGCGCGATGTTCGTGTCCTGAAATTCGTCCACCAAAATGTAGCGATACTGCTCGCGCAGCGCCGCCAGCCGGTTTTCATCCGCCCGCAGCAGTTCCACCGAACGCAGCAGTTGCCCGCCGAACGTGATCAGGTTCCGTTCGCGCTGCAGCCGCTCGCTGATGCGGTATGCGCGCGACACTTCTTCCAGCCGCGCCAAATTCTCCTCTTCCGCCGCGCGCGCTTCGTCGTCCAGCGCCGTTTTCTTCGCCTCGTAAGCGCGGCGCAAGCCCTCCGCGTACCGCTGGTAATCCTCCGGTGTCACCAGCTCATCCTGGCAGCGCGAAAAAAACTTCTCGAACGCGCTGAGGAACTCGCCCGGCTCCGCTAGCCGCGTGTAATGCTTCAGCGCCAGTTCGCGGATGTTTTTGCGCAGCAGAATCCAGTGCTCCACCGGCTCGATCGACTGCAAGCCCGGGCTCGTCTCGCGCAGAACTTTTTCCAGGCAGAATTTATGGAATGTGCTCAGCCATACGCCCTCGGCGCGCGAGCCGGCGAACTTCACCACCCGCGACTTCATCTCCTCCGCTGCTTTGTCGGTGAACGTCAGACCCAGAATGTTTTCGCCGGAAAGGTCGGGATTCGCTTCCAGCAGCCGCGAGATGCGCCGCGTGATCACCCGCGTCTTGCCCGTCCCCGCCCCCGCCACCACGAGCAGCGGCCCTTCGCCGTGCTCCACCACCGCGGCCTGTTCGGCATTCAATTCGGCAAGTGCGTCTGAAGGTTTACTGGTCATCCTGTTGAGATTCGAATTCTAACGCTCTTCGCGGTGCCCGCCAAATTGACCCCTCCCGCCCCGCCGCCTATAATCGAATGTTCAA
>JASHQB010000146.1 GCA_030037775.1 Candidatus Acidiferrales bacterium | reverse complement strand
TGGTCGCTTTGGCATTACCCGTTGATTTTGCTCGCCAACTATCACGGCGCGGGCCCTGCGTGGTATTCGCTGATGTGCTTTACGGTCATGGTGATAGGAATCAGCTTCCTCTTCGCCTGGATGCGGTTGAAATCCGGCAGCGTTTGGACCGGGATGTTCTTGCACGCCAGCCATAACATCTTCATCCAGGCGTTTTTCGACCCGCTCACGCGTCCGGCCACGGCCACAAGATATCTGATCGGCGAATTTGGCGCGGGACTCGCCATCGTCGCCGTAATTATCGCCGTGATTTTCTACGAGAAGCGCGGCCAGCTTCCGCAAACATAGTTGCCACGAATCTCCGTGGCAGGCGCAGAACAAGGGAGCACGATCTAGGCACCCGCATTGCACCGGATGCGGCTCAGCCTCAGGTTAGCGCTCAGCCACCGAATAGATGATTCGGCCACCGCGAAATGTGTAGTTCACCCGCGTCAGGTTGCGAATATCGCTTTCTGGATCGCGTGTCACGATGACCAGGTCTGCATCCATCCCGGCTTTGATTTGGCCGCGAACATTTGACTCGCCGAACCGCTTCGCGGGAGCCGTGGTCAGCGAATCCAGGATGTGGTCGAAATCCATGCCTGCCTGCTGCATCAGCAAATACTCTTGCGTTGGGTCGTAATCGGGCAAGAAACCGACGTCCGTTCCAAACAGAATCTGCCCGTATACCTGCGAATAGTCATGCGCTTCCTGCAAGATGTCCTTCAAGTTGTCGTCGTTTACGAAAAGTTTGAGCGTTGGAATCAGCGACATTCCATGAGCTTCCATTTGGAAAATGTACGACGGGTTCCATCCGCGCGTGTCCTCGACCGTATGCGCAAGCACATCGACGCCGGCTTGGAGAGCGATCTGAAAGCCCGCGACATTCGAGGGATGCGCGAAAACAAGTTTTCCTTTTTTATGCGCTTCAGCCACTGCCGCCTTCGCGACATCGAGCGGCATGGTCACCACTTGCCCCTTTGCCACCCACGACCCTGTGAATAATTTGATGATGTCCGCGCCTTGCGCGACGTGTTCGTCGACCTGCTGCACAGCCTCGGCGGGCGTCGCGGGTTGCGGCAACAGCTTCATAATCTCCGGCGGCAGAGTGCTTTTCACGTAGTAGGGAACCCCGTTGGGCGGATAGAGAGGCGAACCTGCGGTCAGAATTCGCGGCCCAAGCACTTCGCCCGATTCCACCCGCTGGCGCAAAGCCAGTGTGTTTTCCAGCATCGATCCCGTGTCGACAGCGCTCGTAAAGCCGTACTGCGAGAACATTCCCTGCAACTGGCTGGTCAATTGGCCGTCCGGCAATTGCGCCGCATTATTCCATTTTGACTCGGTGAAATGGACATGGCTGTTCTGGAATCCGGCCATGATAAACATTCCGCTGCAGTCGAGCATCCCTGTGCCTTCGGCAACCTTGACGTGTCCCTTGCGGCCGACCGCGACGATCTTTCCGTCTTGAATGATCACCACCCCGTCTTTAATGGGCTCCTGAAAGGGCGAAACGTATATGCGGCCGCCCACCAGCGCCAACGCAATACTGCCTGCACCTTCTTGGGGGCTAGGAATCGATGCGCTTGGTGTACTTGAAAAACCTGCGGCGGCAATTAAAACCAGTGCGGAGAACCACGTCCTGGGCTTCACGAAGGTTCACCTCGATTCTGGGCTAGGATGCGCACGGCGAATCGCATCGTTGCATCAGTTACGGCCGTTTACGCCAAGCGATTTGCGTCGTATGCCCCGCCCGCGCTCGTTTCAGTCCGTATCCCTATGCTATATTGAGAATTCTCATTCGTCTCGAAAACTTTGATGGCCAGACTCCGAATCTCCATCGTCGAGTATCTCAACACCGCGCCCTTGGTATGGAGTTTCACCGAAGGTCCGCTTGCCGGCAAATACGATCTTTCGTTCACCATGCCGGCGAAGTGTGCGGATGCTCTGCGTGCTGGCGAAGTAGACGTCGCCATCATCCCCGCCATTGAATATCAGCGGATCGATGGGCTTGTTTCCTTGCCCGGAATGGCCGTTGCGGCCAAAAACGAAGTCCGCAGCATCCTGGTGGTGTCGAAAAAACCGATCGATCGCGTCCGCAGCATCACCCTCGATACCAGCTCGCGAAGCTCCGCTGCTTTGGTCCGTCTGCTGGCGGCGGAAAACTGGCATATTGCTCCGGAATTCATCGACGCCGAACCGGACCCCGCAGCCATGCTTGCAAAGGCCGATGCCGCCCTGATCATTGGCGACCCCGCGCTGCGCGTCGCCGTGAAAATGGATCGCCTGTTCGCCAAGAAGCCGGGCGAGGGTGCGTGTTGCCAGGGTGACCCCGAAGAGCTGCCCGTACCCGGCTATCCTGCGCTTTTCGTTTACGACGTTGCATTCCAATGGCGCGAGATGACCGGCAAGCCTTGTGTTTTGGCCATCTGGGCGGGACGCAGTGAAAAAATGACGCCGGAAATTGCCGCTGATTTCGAAGCTTCCAAGCAGTTCGGCCTGCGACATATAAGCGACATTGCGGAGGCGGCTTCCCTGAAGCTTGACCTTCCGGCGCCAGCCCTCGAAGCGTATCTCCGCGAAAATATCGATTTTTCCCTCGACGAAGAGAATCTAGCCGGACTGAATCTGTATTTCGAAAAGTGCGCCGCTGCGGGCTTGATTCCTCGCCTTCGTCCTCTGCGATTCGTCTCCTCGCTGGCCGGAACCTCGGCACGGCAGGGCGTGTGAGCCGTGTCTGACTCAGCGAACGCAGAAAGACTCGGCACTCTGCGCATCCTGCGCCGCTACCCGTTTAAGAGCATGGCTGGCGAGGATTTGAACGAAGTGTTTGTCACCTTTTCCGGCCTGGTCGGCGACCGCGCCTACGCCTTTGTCGACCGCAGCAAGAATTCCAATTTCCCTTGGATGACTGCGCGCGAACGCCACGAAATGCTGCTGTTTCGCCCGCGCTTCTTGGCCGCGCCGGATCCTGCGAACGAGCATCCTGCGCAGAAAGATTTCGCCGCCGAAATCACAACTCCCGAGGGTGAAAAACTCTCCCCATCGGATCCCTCCTTTACGCCATACTTCGAAAAGCGCTTTGGCAGCGAACTGGAGCTGCGTTTTTCGGAGCGCGCTATGCACGATGCCTGCCCGGTTTCCTTGCTGGGCCTAGAGACGGTCAAATCCCTGGCTGCAGAGGCGGGATTGCCGCTCGAACACACTCGCTTCCGCGCCAATTTCTACATCGATTGGGATAATGAGAAACCTTATTACGAGGACCAGCTGACCGGCGCGAGCCTGCGCATCGGCGAGAAATTCACGTTCACCGTGGTGCGGAACAACTTGCGGTGCGCTATCATCACTTTGGATCCGGCGACCGCCGAAGCTTCCCCGGAAGTCGCCAAACTCGTCGCCAGGAATCACGGCAATTGCTTTGGCGTCTACGGCTCGGTATTGCGCGAAGGCATCGTGCGCCAGGGTGATCCGGTTTTTCTACACGCAGGAACAAAGGTAGACAGCTAAGCATGCGCCTGACGCAGCAAGAAGCGCTCGATCTTTTCAACTCCGACGACCTCGTCGGCATCGGCATGGCCGCCAATGAAGTCCGCCGGACGAAGAACGATCCGCGCGTGGCCACCTACCAGATCGACCGCAACATCAATTACACGAACTTCTGCACCGAATACTGTTCGTTCTGCGCCTTCTATCGCCCCCTCGGCCACAAAGAGGGCTACGTTTTGTCCTTCGAGGAAATTTACAAAAAAATCGACGAGATGCTCGAACTGGGCGGCACTGGCGTACTCATGCAAGGCGGCTTGCATCCCGATCTGAAAATCGATTATTACGAGAAACTTCTTTCGTCGATCCGGCAGCGGTATCCGCAGGTTCACCTGCACTGCTTTTCGGCGCCGGAGATCATTTGCATTGCCGAAGTCTCCGGGCTCTCCATCCGTGACACCATCATGCGTCTTGCTGATGCCGGCTTGCAGTCGATTCCCGGCGGCGGCGCGGAAATCCTGGACGACGAAATTCGCCATCGTATCTCGCGCCTGAAGTGCACCGCGGACGAATGGGAAAACATGCACCGCACGGCGCATTCGCTGGGCATGCGCACCACCGCGACGATGATGTTCGGGTGCGGCGAAGAATATCGCCATCGCGTCAATCATTTCGAGCGCCTGCGCCGCATTCAGGAAGACACCGGCGGATTCACCTCGTTCATTCCCTGGATGTTCGCGCCGGACAATACCCCGCTGGGCAAGAGGATCCCCGAAGCCACCGCCGTCGAGTACCTGAAAACTCTCGCCATCAGCCGCCTTTACTTCGACAACATCGACCACATCCAATCGAGCTGGCTCACGCCGGGCATCAAGGTCTGCCAAGTCGGTTTGCAGTTTGGCGCCGACGATGTCGGCAGCATTTTGATCGAGGAAAACGTGGTCTACGCCGCCGGCGTCCGCAATCGCACCAACGAATCCGAGCTTCGTCGCATCATTTCCGACGCTGGCTACATACCCGCGCAGCGCGACACTCTCTACCGCGCATATTTCCTGAAGTGAGGGTTTACAGAACGGCAGGAACGGTGCGGCTGGCATCCGCCGCGGGAATCTCGATCTTGATGCTCGCGCCATACGGCTTGCGGTTTGTCAGCAGAATGTCGCCGCCGCACTCCCGCACGATCCCGTAGCAGATGCTCAATCCCAGCCCGGTGCCTTTGCCCACGGGCTTTGTCGTATAGAACGGATCAAACGCACGATTCAGGTCTGAAAATCCCGGCCCACTGTCCTCGAACATAAGAACCACGCGGTTGCTGTGCCGCTGCGCATGAATGCGGATCACTCGCTGGCCGCTCTCCTCGAGCGCGTCGATCGAATTGTTCAGCAGATTCAGCAGAATCTGTTTGAGTTCATCCTCGCTGATCGCCATCGAGGGAAGCGCTGGCTCGATTTCCGTTCGCACATGGATCGCGAGCTTCCGAAGATGAAATTCCCGCAACTGCAGCGCGTCGTGCAGCGCGGATTCGAAGTTCGCCGTTCTTTCGCTGGGATTGCTCTGGCGGGCAAATCGCAGCAACCCGCTGACGATCCGGTGCATCCGCCGCGCTTCGTTTCCGATCTTCGTCACTTTCTTCGATGCGGCCTCCTGCATGACTTCGTCGGAAAGCAATTCGGTGTAGCCGATGATGCCCGTCAGCGGATTATTCAATTCGTGGGCGACGCCGGCGACCAGTTGCCCCAGCGCGGCTAGCTTTTCTGAGCGCACCAGTTGATGGTGCAGCCGCGCGTTTTCAATGGTGACCGCCAGATCCGCAGCCAGCATTTCCACGCGCGCAATTTCTGCTACGATGGATTCATTTGCGTCCTTGGCCGTGGAAAGCGCGATCCAGCCCAGGCAAGTAGCGCGGGAAGAAATCAGCGGCACAATTACCTCGGGAACCAAACTGCCTTCCTGGCCCGGGATTACCCGCGGCTCTAAGCGGAACGAATTGCTCCCCAGTCTTTCTCCCGCCGCGCAGAGTTCACCGACGCGGCCCGCGCTCTGTCCCACAATTGCTTCGAACGCCTTCACATCCTCCGTCGAGCATTCGGTCGCGCCGGCCAAAAACAGCGAGCCATCCTCCCGCATTAGGATCACCCCGGCGCAGCGAAAGCTCGGCGTCCCCGTGAGCGCTTCGGCAATCTCTTTGCAAAGAGTAGATGGGTCGGCGCCTCCCAGCAGGCGCGAAGTGATTCGCGAAAAACGCAACATCAGTGCATTTTCTTCGTGTTCGCGCGCCCCACTTTCTTCGACGATGCGCGATTTTTCTTCCAGAACAGACAGGATCATTCCGAACGCCACGAAGTACTTCGGAACGTTCCATATTTCTGGATTCACCTGTAATTTCGGATATAGATACGCGATCAGCGTCCCGACGGGAAAAACGGCTCCCCAACACAAGAAGCCCCCGGAAACGGTGATGACTCCCAGAGAGTGCCCGCCAAAGCGCTTCCAGAAAAGAAAGCCGCAAATTCCAAACGTCGCGGCGAGAATTGCATTCACTCCGAGATCGGCGTTGCCACGCGCCTGAGCGGTCACCACCCACGTCCCCAGCACAACGAGCAAGGCTCCCAGGTTCAAATTGAAACGCGAACGTTCCTTGTGCGCGAAGAACGCGAAGCCCGCCATCCCGAAGAAGAAAACCGCCAGCGCGAACGTCATCGCCCAGCGATTGTGCCAGTCGAACGTAGCCCCAATCGCGTGCACCGCCGCTGATGGCACCAGAATGGCAAAGAGTACGTGCCGGCGCACCTTGTCTTCCGCCGAGCGCGCCAGCGACACCAGAAAAACCACGCCGGAAAGCTCCAGCGCGGTTATGTCAATGGACTCGAAAATTTGTTCGACAAGTCCCGTTCGCGTCTCGAAGATCTGGATGAAAAAATGCACGAAAATCAGCGCCCACGCCACGATCCACAGACGCGTGCGCTCCGACGGTGAATGTTTCCGCAGGGAGATGAAAGTCCCCACCAGAACGGCGAGGATCAGAATGGTTGGCAGTTTTTCGAGCAGAGAAGCCACAATTCACCCTTTGGGATAGGGCGAAATGTAGCAACCCGCGGCGGCTTGCCGCAATCCATCTTTGGTACTACCTAGTTATCTTATGAACAACGTAGCAGATGGACGAAGTGGCTATGAATTCTTCGAGATGCGGATTTCCAGCTCCACATGGGCGTCTTCGGGAAGCTCCACGGCGCTCGCCGGCACGAACACGCCGCTGCGATACCGCGCGCGAATCCGCATCGGCGCGGGCGCATCTTCGCGAGTTCCCATGTTAGCTCGTTGCGGCGGGCCGTCGGCCCTGACCCCGCCGATTCCGCCATCCAGCGCCAGATTTGCGAGCTCGTCTGCATCGCCATTCTGTTCCCGCGGCACGTACTCAATCACAAAGTAATCCAGCCCTCGCGCCAGTTTCCGCGCGCGTTCGTGCAGCGGTTTCAAGTCCGCGTTTTTCACCCGGTAGCGTCCCTGCATTTGCCGCACCAGCAGCTCGGAGTCGCTGCGCACCCGCAAAGCCCGGATCGAATGGGTCGCCGCATAATCCAGCGCCGCAACTAGGGCGTAGTATTCCGCGATGTTGTTGGTCTTCCGCCCAATGCACTTTGCGATTTCCGCAATCGTCGCGCCATCGGCCCCGCGCACGACTACCGCATACGCCGCCGGCCCGGGATTGCCTCGCGACGCTCCGTCGATGTTCGCCGTGTGAACGCCCGCCGGCGGCGCGGTATGCCCCTCATCAAACAGGCGTGCGCTCGAGGGCGGCGATGTCTTTTGGATGCGTGTCATCGCTGGGCTAAGGGGCCTGCAGGAAGGGGTTCGCCGAGTTGCGGCGGATCAAACAACGCTCAGCCCTTGCCGTTCTGCGCTGTAGAGGCCTGCGCGGCTGCCTGGGCCTCCGCGGGCGGCTCGACGTAGTAGAGGATCCGCGTGCAAAGCTCGCAATGATAGAGATCCGACGTATCTTCGCGGCGCAGAATCTGAAACACGTGTGGCCGAATCCGCGCCCCGCAAGCCGAGCACGCTTCTCCGCGCACCTCCGCCACAGCGATTCCGCCGTGCTTTTTGGCAATGCGCTGATAATGATCGAGCAAATCTTCAGGAATCGCCTTCACCACCTTCGCGCGCTCCGCTTCCAGTTCCGCGAGCTCTTTTTGCGCAACACTCTTCTCGGCCTCGACTTCCGCGCGTTCCGCGCCAACTCGCTCCTCGATTTGCTTGAACGTCTTTTCCGCCGCCTTTACTTGCCCGTCGTACTGTTCTCCCGAAACCATCTGCTCCAGCAGCCGGTCTTCCGCCTTGGCGATCTCCGCTTCCGCCATTTCGACCTCATGTTGCAGCGCCTTGTACGCTTCGTTGGTTTTCACCTGGTAAGCCTGGTCCTTGTACTTTCGGACTTTTTCTTTCCACTGCTCCACGTCCAGCTCGTAGCGTTTTCGGTCTTTCAGCGTGCTGGAATGGGATTCCTTGCTTTGATTGAGCGCCCCGCGGCTGGCGTCGACGCGCACCTGCAGCTCGGCCAGTCGTTTGGGAAACGTCGCCAGACGCGCGCGAACCGCATTCAAGCGCGTGTCCACGTCCTGCAATTCGAGGAGTTCCTTGAGAATTTCCTTCACCGCAATCGATTCTAACACATGCCCCTGCTTGGGCCGTCTTTCTCACAGATTTTTCTGAAAGAACGCGATTGAGCGCCGCCATGCATCCGCTTGTGCCTCTGCATCTGCCAAAGCCGTGCCGCCAAACAAAATCGGGAACTTCATCCCCCGCGAACGCGACATTCTCACTGTCGTGGGCATCGCCGGATAACGCAGCGAATGCCCCGCGCGCCGATAATTCAGATGCTCCACGCCGTAAGCGAACCCGCACGCTCGCAAGCGCTCCACAATCATCTCCGCCATCCGCGCCGCTGGCCACACGCGATCATCGCCGCCGGAAACCAGTAAGATCGGCCCACGCGTTTGCTCCACGGGAATCGCTGCTCGCTTCACCGCCTCGCGGTTCCGCAGCGCGCTTCGAAACAGGTTGCGGAATTTCACCGGCCGCCGCAGCAGCCCCACCGGGATCGCCGACCGCGCGATAAACCCCCGCAACGGAAGCGGCGCAAACGGAATCGCTTTCTCGTCCGACGTCCAGCACGG
The DNA here is from genome assembly GCA_030037775.1 of Candidatus Acidiferrales bacterium. Taxonomy (GTDB): domain Bacteria; phylum Acidobacteriota; class Terriglobia; order Acidiferrales; family UBA7541; genus DAHUXN01. Next base: position 33 of record JASHQB010000146.1, on the reverse strand, counting down.
TATCGCTTCGCCGGTGGCTTTGTCCCGCCCTCC
>JASHQB010000001.1 GCA_030037775.1 Candidatus Acidiferrales bacterium | reverse complement strand
ACGAGACTGCGATAAACGCGGCCGGCGCGCCCCCCGTGGAGAATGCGGTCGAGAACCGCGACGGCATGCAAGTCGGAATCGTGGCGCTGCGGCGCATGATAGCCGATGGCGAGCGCGGGAATCTGCGCGAATTTTTCCTCGACCTGGCCACGACGCTCCTCGCGCTGCGGCGGTTCGGTGATGTCCGCGACGGGGAGGGCGGGTTGGCGCGGAATGTCGTCGAAAAAACGATGGGCGAGAGCGAAAGACTGCGCGGGGTCGACGTCGCCGACGATGACGAGGACGGCATTATTGGGCGCGTAGTAGGTATGAAAAAAGGCGCGAACATCGGCGAGAGAAGCGGCGCCGAGATCGGCGAAATCGCCGTAGAAATTGTGGGCGTTGGGCCAATTGCGAAACGCGACGGGCGGCAAATCGAGCCAAGGAAAACCGCCGTAAGGCTGATTGAGGACGTTGACGCGGACTTCTTCTTTGACGACGTCGCGCTGGTTGCGCAGATTTTCGTCGTCGACTTTGAGGGCGCGCATGCGGTCGGCTTCGAGCCACAAGACGCGCTCGAGGGCGTTGGAGGGCACGACTTCGTAATAATTCGTGAGATCGTAATTCGTGGAGCCGTTGAGGACGCCGCCGGAGGAATTGATGAGGCGAATGTGTTCCATTTTGCCGGCGTGCTCGGAGCCCTGAAACATCATGTGTTCGAAGAGATGAGCGAAGCCGCTGCGGCCGCGGGGCTCGAGACGAAAACCGATCTGGTAATAGACGCCGACGGTGGCGATGGGCGCGGAGTGATCGGGGGAGACGACGACGCGGAGGCCGTTAGCGAGGGTTTCGGTCTCCACGGGAATTTGTAATTGGGACAATGTTCCTCCTTCAGGACCGCAGACAATTATGACGCAAAACGTTCAGGGCGAGTGAAAAGAAGTGGCCAGTGAACAGTGGTCAGCGTTGTTGCGAAAAGACGCGATCAAGATGGCGCAAAGTTCCCCGAGGATCGTTCGCGAGCAGACGCGCGGAGAGGCGCGCGAGGGCGGCGTAGGCTTGTTGAATTTCCGCGGGCTTGGCGGATAAGGCTGCGGCGTGGCGAGCGACGGTGGAAAAATCGCCGCGCGCTACAGGGCCGGTCCAGGATTCTTTCGCTCCGAAGCGTTCGAAATTGGCAATGGTCTGGCGGATGAGCGGCAGAAGGGCCATTTTGGCGCGGCGACGGGAAAAGCCGACGTCCATCAGAAGGCGCATGGCGCATTCGATGATGACCAGGAGCGAGGGCGAGGCGAAAGTGCCGGCGGCGTGATAGGCGGCCTTGGCGTCAGCGCGCACGGTGACGGAAATGCCGCCGACGGCGCGGGCGATGCGGCGGGCCACGCGCTGCGCGCGAGGGTTCCCGTGGAGAGCAAAGACCACGCCCTCGAGCGGCGGCGAGCTGCGCCCGCTGAAAGTCTGCAGGGGGTGAATGCCGCCGGTAGCGGCCCCGCGCTGCGCGAGAGGAGCGAGCACGGAATCATCGAGAGCGCCGCTGGTGTGCAAAACGACTTTGCCGCGCCATTCGTCGCCGCCGATGCGCGCGAGTTTGGCGGCGACTTCGGGGATGGCGTCATCGGGAATGGCGATCAGAATGACGTTGGCGTGGAGGACGCGGCTGGAAATGCCGGCGAGCGCGTAGCCAGCGCCAATGGAGCGAACGGCGGCACGCGCGGAAGCCTGTGAACGCGCGACGACGGCGGCGATTTTCCAGTCGGCGCGGTGCAGGCTGCGCGCGAGGACGCGGCCCAGACGACCGGCTCCGACAATCGAAATCGTGGCCGACATGGCGCGTGATAGGATAGCGTTTTCGCCGTTTTCGTGCCTGGAAAATCGACTTGCACATCGCAGCGACGGTTTTTTTTGCGCTTCTAGCGCTCTTCTGGATTGTCTCCACGGTGATGACGTACCGCGGGATGGCGAGGATTCCTTCGCTGACGGCGGTCGCGCCGTTTGCGGGGCCGGCGTTTCCGCGAATTTCGATTTTATTTGCGGCGCGCGATGAGGCGGAGAAGATGCCAGCGGCGCTCAGTTCCCTGCTGAAGCTGGATTATCCGAATTACGAAGTGATCGCGGTGGATGACCGGTCGGCGGACGCGACGGGGAAAATTCTGGATGAGGCGGCAGCTAGAGATGCGCGGCTGAGAGTAATTCATGTGACGGAATTGCCGCAGGGCTGGCTGGGCAAGCCGCACGCGCTGGCGCTGGCGTATGAAAAGGCGAGCGGAGATTGGCTGGTGTTTACGGACGCGGATGTGCAGTTTGCGCCGGATTTGTTGCGGAGGGCGCTGGCGGTGGTGGAGCAAGAGCGGGCGGACCATTTGACGCTGCTGGTGCGGTTGGACCTGCGCGGATTTTGGGAGCCGGTGGCGTTGGGATACTTGGGCGCGTGCTTTGCATTGATGAGTCCGTGGAAGACGCGCGACCCGAAGTCTAAGGCGTACATGGGAGTGGGCGCGTTTCAAATGGTGCGGCGGACGACGTATGAAGCGATTGGGACGCACAAGCGGCTGGCAATGGAAGTGGTGGACGACATGAAGTTGGGGAAATTGGTGAAGGTGGGAGGATTCCGGTCGATTGTGGCGCCGGGCGAGCATCTGGTGAACGTGCGCTGGCAGGACGGATTTGGAAATATTGTGAAGGGACTGACGAAGAATATGTTTGCGGGGATGGAATTCAATGTGGTGTTTGCGATCATAGTGGCGTGCAATACGTTCATCGTGAGCGTGCTGCCAGTGCTGGGAGTGATTTTTGCGCGAGGAGCGGCGCAGATTGCGGCGGGCGCGGCAGTGATTGCAGCGATGATTTTCGAGGCGCTGCTGATGCCGAGAGCGCGGGCGTCGAGATGGTTTGGCGTGACGCATGCGCTGGGCGCGCTAGTGATTGTGTACATTACTTTGCGTTCGATGGTGGTGACGCTGGGGCGCGGCGGAGTGGTGTGGAGAGGGACGTTTTATCCGCTGGAGGAGTTGAGGAGGGGGAAGGTGTGAACGAATACGATGACGGAAAACCAAGCGTATGCGGCGATGTTCCGTTTCTTGAAGCAGTTATACCTGCGCACCAGATCCGATGAACTTGGGGGTTTGCTGGGGAGCATGTC
>JASHQB010000145.1 GCA_030037775.1 Candidatus Acidiferrales bacterium | reverse complement strand
AAGCCCGTGCAAAACTCCGTCACTGCTCCCGCCGCCGCAAAATCCTTTCGCGTTTCCTCCGCACATTTCCCCGACGACTCCGCTTCCACGCCGCCGCCCATCGCTCACGCCTCCTTTGGAGCGCGCTTTTTCGCCGCCGCCATCGACTTCGCCGTTCTCGCGCTCTTCGTTGGAGTCGTCTCGTCCTTCTACTCCGTCGCCGCGCACATTCCCAAGCAGTTCGCCGAGCTCTCCCCCGGCGCAGCGCCCGGCCAGGTCATTCAGCTTTTCGGCGCGCGCTTCCTCACCGTGCTTCTCGTTGTGTACATTCTTTGCAACTGGCTGTATTTCGCCGTTTCGGAAAGCTCTGCCTGGCAGGCTACTCTTGGGAAGAAATTCCTCGATCTTCATGTAACGGATAACGAAGGCCGCCGTGTAACCTTCGGCCGCGCCAGCGTTCGCTTCTTCACTGGACGCCTCTTGCTGCACCTTCCCACCGTCGGCATTCCCTATTTCCTAATCGACTGTCTCCTCGCTGCTTTTCCCCCGCGCCATCAGGCGTTCCACGACCTGCTCGCCCGCTGCCTCGTCCTCAAAACTCCTCGCCCCATCGACACCCTCTAGCTCCCCGCTCCCGCCGCCTCATCGCTGACCTTCCTCCGCCGCGTTCGCTGGTCGCTGCCTAAAGAGCGCTCTTGCTTTTGCGCTGCCCTGCGCCTGCCTGCCCCAAGCAGGCGCGACCTCTTCATGTTTCGAGTTTCGGGCTTCGCGTCTCACAACATCAGCCGCGCTCTTTGCGCCGCATTGTGCTCAAACCGTCTTTGCCTTGCCTTGTCACTCGCCACCATCCACTCGTCACTTGTCATCGCTTCGGTCTTGGCTGACCACTGATCACTGACCACCGTTTTTTCACTCGTACCTCAACGCCTCCATCGGCTCGATTCTCATCGCTCGCCGCGCCGGTATCCAGCACGCCGCCACCGCCACAATCACCAGCACCACCGCCGACGCCACAAACGAGGAAAAATCCACGGTCGACACTTCATACAGCAAGCTCTCCAGCGTTCTTGCGAACACGCCAGCCGCCACGATACCGATGGCCACTCCTAGCCCGACGATCAGCATTCCCTCTCGCAGCACCAGCCGCATTACGTTTGCGCGCTGCGCCCCCAGCGCCATGCGTATTCCGATTTCATGCGTTCTCCGCGACGTGTAATACGAGACGAGCCCGTAGATGCCCACCACCGCCAGCAGCAGCGCGAGAGTCGAAAACGCCGTCAACAGTTGCGCCGTAAACCGCGGCTGCGCGCTCGACTTCGAGATCATGTCGTCGCCTGTCTCCACTTGGCCCACGAACATATGTCCAGGAACCATCTGCAAAGCGGCGTTGCGCATTGCCGCGGCCAAACCCTGCGGTTCTCCAGCGGTGCGCACAATCGCAGAACCAAATGCAGTAGGCACCTGCGAAGAACACAGATAAACCGCAGGCAGGGGAGTCTGGCCACTCCCGAATTGTTTCGGCTCTCGGACGATTCCCACAATCGTGTACGAGATGTCCTTGTCGGTGAAGCGAAACTTCGGTTCCACACTCACGCCCAGTGGGTCGCGGTTCGGCCAATAGGTTTGTGCCATCGCTTCATTGATCACCGCCACCGGCAATGTTCCGTTTCGATCCGCATCTGTCAACCATCGCCCGCGCAGAATCCGCATACCCATCATGTCGAAGTACTCCGGCGTCACAATGTGTTCGTCCGCTGGTTGAAAGCCCTCCGCGATCAGCCCTCCGCCGCTGTCGGCCTTGAACTGGTCGAAACTGTGCGGGTGAGGAACCGGCGGAAACCCATCTGCCAAAGCAACCTCTTCCACCGCAGGCAATGCCGCGACGCGTTGCTCAAACTGCTCGAATCGAATCCGCACTGAATCGTTATCGTTTTCGGGCAGCGAATTTAAATACGCGTTGTCGATAACGATGTTCATCGAAAACAGATGCTCGGGCTGAAACTGCCCATTCACAGCAAGAAGCTTTTGCATACTCCTTAGCATCAACAGCGCGCCGGTGAGCAAAACAAGCGCCAAGGACACCTCCACCACCAGCAGCACGCTGCCCGGCCTGCGCAGTACGGAGCGCGCCGGCGACGATTTGCAAGCACTTCCCGATTTCAGCGTTTCATTCAGATTCGGGCGCGTCAAACGCACGCTCGGAAGCACACTGAACACTCCCGCGGCGAGTACCGAAAACGCCGCTGCGAAAATGAGTGGTCGCGTATCCAGCGTCACCGAATCCAACCGCGGAATGTAAATCGATTGTGGGAGCAGGGCCAGAAAAGCCCGCAGACTTCCGTAAGCGAGCAACAACCCTAGTGCGCCTCCCGCGGACGCAAGCAGCACCGCCTCCGCCAGCATCTGACGGAGCAGCGCCAATCGGCTCGCGCCCAGTGTCGCGCGAATCGCCATCTCTTTTTCACGGGACACCGCGCGCACCAACAAGAGATTGCCCACATTGGCGCAGCCGATCAGCAGAATGAAGCCGAACGCCGCCAGCAAAGCCCACAGAATACTGCCCACGTTTCGTCTCAATTCGCTGCTCAACGGCACTACGTCCACATCTTCATCTTTGTAATCCTTAGGGTATTTTGCACGGATGCGATCCGCAATCGTGTGAATCTCCGCCTGCGCCTGGGCCAGGCTCACGCCAGCCCTTAGGCGGCCCACAACTTCGAGATCGTTTCCTCCGAGGCTCGTCTGAACGAGTGCGGCATTAGTCCAGACATCGGGCTTCCTCGGCGCGAGTGGATAAGGAAAATCAACACCATTCGGCATCACGCCGACAATCGTGTACTGTCTCTTTTCTCCAAATCTGTTCACAGTGATTGTCTTGGCGATCGCATCTGAGCTCGCTCCGTAATGCTGCCTCCAGTATGCGTAGCTCAGAATCGCGACATGAGCAAATTGCCACTTGTTGTCCTTCGAGGTCGCGACACCCTCGCTCGCCGTGAATGTCCTTCCCAGGAAAGGCGTCACTCCCAAAACCGAAAAGAACTGAGGCGATACCCCAGCGGCGGCCACGCGCTCCTCCGTTCCCCACAATCTCGCAGCGAGGAGCCCCCCCTCTAGGTCTGCGGAAGTGAAGGCCGCCATCCCCTCGAAGCTCTTCGCTTGGCTCGCCAGAATAGGGAACGAACCCTCCATTACAGTGATGTGCTTCAGTCCCGTTCTGCGATTCGAGTCCCATAGCATCACCAGCCGCGACGCATCCGTGTAAGGCAACGGCCGCAAAACCAGTCCATATAGCGCGCTGAACATCGCCGTATTCGCCCCAATCCCCAGCGCCAGCGTCAGCACCGCCACCGTCGTAAATCCCGGGCTCTTCCGCAACATGCGCAGTCCGTATAGAACGTCCTGCCAAAGTTGCTCCAGCCAAACCACGCTCCACACCGCGCGCGTCTCTTCCTTCACCCGCCTCACGTTCCCGAATTTGACATACGCTCGCCGCCGCGCCTCCTCCGGCCCCATCCCCCGCTCGATGTTCTCCTGTGTCTCTCTCTCAATGTGCTCGCGGATGTCCTCGTCCAGCTCCTCCATCATCCGCTCCCGCCGCCTCACGACTCCCCCTCCCGCTCCGCCGGACGCAGAATCCGCGCAATCGCTCCCGCGACCCTGTCCCACTTGCTCGTCTCCACCGTCAGTTGCCGCCTCCCCTTCGCCGTCAGCTTGTAAAACTTCGCCCGCCGATTGTTCTCCGACGTGCCCTTTTCCACCGAAACCCACCCCCGCTTGATCAGCCGGTGCAGCGCCGGATAGAGCGAGCCCTGCTCCACCTGCAACACCTCGTCCGAGTTGAACTCAATCGCCTTCGCAATCGCGTGCCCGTGCGTCGGCCCCAGCAGCAGCGTGCGCAGGATCAGCAGGTCCAGCGTCCCTTGCAGCAATTCGATGCGTTTTTTTTGTTCTTTGGTAGACATTCTAGGTGAAGGCTAGCGCGCCTCGAGTAGAATGTCAAGGGGAGTAAGCTTTACCGCAGAAGGGCGTCCTGGGCAGTGTCCTGCAGCCTCGCGCAACCGTCAGCTTGCGTTTTCTCTTTCTATCGCGCCTGCCCCGGACGCTCTTGCGGGGCGCTTCATCCGCGCGAAGTCGTCACGCTTTCCGAATTTCAGTTTTCGTTTTTCGAGTTTCGCTTTTCGATTCTCGATTCTCACGGTCTTTGCCGCACCCAGATCCGGCTCGTCGCCGGCTTGCCCAGATAAATTTTCTTGGCCGACCCGCCCAGCGTCACCGTCATCGTCTCGTCGTACTCGCGCCTCAACACGCGCACGCGCGCGCCCGGCAAAATTCCCAGTCCCGCCAGGAAATTCAGAAACTCCCGCTCCTTTTCGTAGACGCGCATCACTTCGTATGCGCGCCCCGCCGGCGCCTCCGCCAATTTCACTGCGCCGTATTTTTTCCTAAGCTTCGGCAGCCCGCCAAACAGCGGCACGCCATGCGGGCACCGGCTCTCCCGTCCGAATCTTTTCAGCAGCAACTCCACCACTTCCGCCGACAAGCCATGCTCCAGCTTCTCCGCCTCTTCATGCGCGCGCGACCACTCCAGTCCAATCACGTCCGTCAGCAGTTTTTCCGCCAGCCTGTGCCGCAGCACCATGTGCTCCGCGATCTTTTGCCCCTTCGGCGTCAACGCGATTCGCCCGCTGCGCTCCACGCGCAAGTATCCTCCGCGCGTCATGCGCTTCAGCGCCGCGGTCACCGCCGGAGGCGTCACTCCCAAATCTTCCGCCAGCCGTGCGCTGATCGGCGTCTGCTCCTCCTGCACGATCTCCCAGATCGCCTTCAGATAATCTTCCTGCGAGACGCTCGTCTTTTCTCTTCTCACTTCTTTTTCTCTTGCTCCAACTCGCTCACCAGCTTTTTCACTTTCTCTTCAATGTTCCGGCAGATTCGCCGGTAGACTTCCAGATCGCTTCCGTACGGGTCGTCTACCTTCCAATCCACCACATCCTTTGTCGCGAACCACCCGCTCAAGTCCTGCCCGGACATGTTCACCACCATCTCCGGCTCGAAAAACTCCAGCGCGTCGGCGATGCCCTTCGAGTAGTGCCCCTCCGCGCGAATCCCGATCTCTTGTAACACAGCCAACGTCTCCGGCGCGACGCGCCCCAGCGGCGTAATCCCTGCGCTCTCGGCGTCGATCAGTTTCGGGGCGTGATGTCGCGCAATCGCCTCGGCCATTTGGCTCCGGCACGAATTCCCGTAGCAAACGAAAAGGATCTTTGTCCGCTGCGGATTTTTACCGCCTTCTTTCATGGCCTCATTTCTTTGTGTGGCGCGTCCCGCTTCCCGCCATGTTTATAAATCGCTCGTGGATGCTTGTGTCGCTGCTCAGTTCCGGATGAAACGTCGACGCCATCACTCTTCCCTGCTGCACCAACACCGGCTTTCCCTCGCGCTCCGCCAGCACTTCCACGCCGCTTCCGGTTTTTTCGATCACGGGAGCGCGAATGAAAACCATCTCCATCGGCTCGTCGCGCAATTTCGTGGGCAGCATCAGCACTTCGCTCGACAGTTGCCGTCCGTATGCATTCCGCACCACGGTCATGTCGATCAGTCCGAGCGATTGTTGCGCCGGCCCTTTCACTTCACGCGCCAGCAGAATTGCGCCGGCGCAAGTTCCAAAAAACGCGCCGCCGCTCGCGGCCATTTTCCGGATCGCGTCTTCCAGGCCTGTCTCCGCGAGCATTTTCATATGCGTGGTGCTTTCGCCGCCCGGCAAGATTAAAGCGTCCACGTCTTGCAAATCTTCCGGCGCGCGCACGAAAACAAATGGCACGCCCAATTTTTCCAGCGCGCGCGCGTGCGCTTCAAAGTCTCCTTGGATCGCTAAGATGCCGATCTTCATCTTTCTGTTCGTCCGAGTAACAGCGCTCCTTCATTCATATTGTACCGGCGATGCACTCTTTTGGCTGCAACGCGGGTGCGGGTCGCGGCGGCCAAATTGGCTCTTTTCCAGGGCCAAAATGGCGAAAAGTGGCCTGGTAGAGCAGGCCATTCAAAAATGCGGTTTGGGGCGATTTTTGAGAGTGGCGAATTTAGAAATTTGCGAATTCCTCAGGAAAAACGTAAATTTTGGTACATACCCTGCCGCCGGAACCGTGTCGGCGCTGCAGCCTCACGAGCAGGCCAATTCGGAAAAAACGAGGCAAAACATGGTCCTAGGACCAGGCCATTCTTGTCGACAATCAACAGGAGAGAAATCGGGCGTCGAAACCCTCCCTGACGCGCGGCGAGGACGGCAAGTGGTCAGTGGTCAGTTGAATACTATTCGTGCCTGAGCGCCTCCATTGGGCTTATCTTCGTCGCCCGTCGCCCTGGGAAGTAACCTGCGACTAGCGCAACGAGGGACAGTGCCGCCGCTGCCACCACCAGGGTCACGGTATCACGTGGACCGATCCCGAATAACAGTTGCTGGAGCACCCTTGTGGCTGCCAGCGACATGGCTATACCAGCGAGGAGACCGACAGCGACAACGGAAAAAACGTCACGCATGATCAGCCGGAGGATTGAACCCGGTTCTGCCCCCAGTGCCATGCGAATTCCGAACTCTCTCCGCCTCTGTGCCACAAGATAGCTGACCGTGCCGTAAAGACCGACTGACACCAGCAATAACGCCAGGGAGCCAAAGAAGCCGGAGAGCTGGGCGAGCAGGCGCTCCTGGACCATCGAGTCGCTTACCTGCTGTGTCAGCGTGTGGAACTCAAGGGTAATCCCGGAGTTCACAGAGGCTACAGCCGCCTGGACGGACGAGATCAGCGCTGTAGGTCTTACTGCAGTGCGCAACTCGAACGCATTCGCCACCAGGATGTCGGGAGCCTGAGTGGTCGGAAAAAAGATCGTGGGATGAATCTCCTCCCGCAGCGACACGGACTTGGCATTCCGGACGACACCCACAACCTCGATCGGAGGGCCCGTTCGCCCCGGAACGCCGTCAATCCAGAATGTTTTGCCAAGGGGATCGAGGCCCGGAAAGAAGCGGCGCGCCGCCGTCTGGTCGATGATCGCCACCGCCGGAGAGGTGCTTGTGTCGCCACTATTGAAGTTGCGCCCCGCCACGAATTGCATACGCAACGTTTGAAAATATTCAGGCGAGACGTTGACGGACATCGACATAGACTCTGCTTCGGTGAAACCTTTGGACCACTCGGTATGGACGTCATGTTGCCCGTAGCTTACTTCGGCAGGTGTCATTGATGAGCGGCTCGCAGAAAGCACTCCAGGAAGAGCCCGCAGCCGGTTCTCGATTTGTTCGAGTGCGGCGGGGCGCAGGTCTTGCGGCACAGCCGGCCACAATTGGGCATAGACAATCAGCACATTCTTGGGATCAAAGCCGGGATCGAGCGTTGCCAGCTTCGCGAAACTGCGCAACAACAATCCAGCGGCCACCAACAGCACCAGCGAAAACGCTACCTGCGACGCCACAATCAAGTTGCGGCTGCGGAATCCAGCCGGATGGTCGAATTCGAGGCTGCCTTTCATGGCCGAAGTCGGTGACACTCCTGTGGACCTCAGGGTGGGGAGAATACCAAACAGGGCCACAGTCAGAATGGCAACTGCAGCGGTGAATCCAAGAACACGGCCATCGAGTGAGAGATCGAGGGGCACAGGCATATTCCCGTAGGCGAAGAAACTGTGAATGGAGAAATCGCGAATCAGAAGAACAGCGCCCCAGCGCGCGAAAAGAAATCCGACGATCGCGCCCATCGCAGACAGGAGAATGCATTCCGTAAGGAGCTGCTTAATTAGCCGCCACCGGCTTGCACCCAACGCGTGCCTTACGGCGATTTCCTTTTCACGGACAACTCCGCGAGTCAGCATCAGGCCGGCGATGTTTGCGCAGGCGATTAGCAGCACGAGGCCCACAATGGCCATCAGAACCTGCAGGGGCTGGTCGAATTGCTGCCGCAAGGTAAATGAAGTGCCTGTCGCAGCCGAAATGGCAACCAGCTTCTCCTTCTCAAAGCTCCGCTGCTCGTCCGCAGGCCAGAATTGGGGCAAAGCGGCGCTGAATATGCGAGGGGAAAGGACCCGGAGCCGGGCGGTCAATTGGGCTCGGCTTATGCCGGGCTTGGGAATCCGGCCAGCTACGTTCAGCCACCACGAAGAACGCGCGTCTAGTGATTGAATACCAGAAATCTCCACGGTGCAGATCGGCACAAAGACTTCCGAGTGCCAACCCACATCCATTCCATGAAAGCCAGGCGGAGCGACGCCAATGACCTCAAAGAGGTCTTTGTCGAGCGAAAGAACGCTGCCAACAGCGGTCTTTGCGCCGCCGTAGTGACTCTGCCAGAACCCATAGCTAATGACGGCAACGGGTGGGCAGCCGCGGTAGTCGTCAGACCATATAATCAAGCGTCCGGCAGCCGGAAAGAGCCCTAAGGTCGTAAAGAAGTCGCCACTCACCAGCGACCCGTCGGCGGGTTCCAGTGTTCCCCCCCGACCGAGATCGAACTGAATATTGCTCCAGGCGAACACGCCTGAGAAAACGTCCTGCTGGTCTCGTATTTGCTCCCACAGAGGGTTGCTGAAAACAGGCGAGTCTCCACCGGCCCACAGAAAAGAGAGAGGGTTGCTGAAGCTGGGCGACCCTATGCTGGTGTATCGGGGATCGTGCCTTTTCAGTTGCACCAGCTCGTCAGGCCTCAGTACGGGCAGCGTTCGCAACATGGCTGCATCAATGAGGCTGAAAATTGCGGTGTTGGCGCCGATGCCGAGGGCGAGAGTGAGGACGGCGACGGCGGTGAAGCCGGGGGACTTGCCCAGCATGCGCAGGCCGTAGCGAAGATCTTGCGCGAGGTCCTGGAGCCAGGTGACGCGGCGCGTGTCGCGGCAGCGCTCTTTGGTTTGGTCGAGGCCGCGCAGATCGATGAGGGCCTGGCGGCGGGCTTCGCGCGGGGTCAGGCCGCCTGCTACGTAGGATTCCGTTTTTTGCTCGATATGGTCGCGAAGCTCGGCGTCGAGGTCTTCATCGGCGCGACGGCGGCGGAAGAGCGCGCGCAGCCGAAGAGGAATGATGTAGAGCCAATTGCCGGGGCGCATAATGAACTCCCTCCTTCACTCGTAGCGCAAGGCCACCATGGGATCGACGCGCATGGCGCG
>JASHQB010000144.1 GCA_030037775.1 Candidatus Acidiferrales bacterium | reverse complement strand
GAAAACAGAAGCGCGCCATCCTTGCACGGCCCTCATCGCAAGTCAACTGGAGGCTCGCGGCAATTCATCGTAGCGTGAGTCTGGCGTGCCGCGCCATAGGCGGAGGGTACACTACGCCCAGTACGTGCGATCGAGAGTGCGGTATTGGATGGCTTCGCTCAAATGGCGCGGCAGGATAGCCGCGGCGGCGTCGAGATCGGCGATGGTGCGAGCGATTTTGAGGATGCGATCGTGGGCGCGTGCGGAAAGTCCGAGCTTCTGGATGGCGGTTTCGAGAAGCTTTTCGCCATCGGCGGAAATTTCGCAGTGCTTGCGGAGCAATTTGGGCGGCATCTGCGCGTTGGAGTAAATCTTTTTTTCGTTCTGGAAACGCGCGAGCTGAATGTTGCGCGCGGAAATGACGCGGTCGCGCACGGCGGCGGAGGATTCGACGGCGGCGCCGTCACGAAGCTCTTTGTAGCGCACGGCGGGGACTTCGATGTGGATATCGATGCGGTCGAGGAGCGGGCCAGAGATTTTGGAGACGTAGCGTTGAATCTGCATGGGAGAGCAGTGGCATTCGCGGGTGGCGTCGCCGAAAAAACCGCAAGGGCAGGGATTCATGGCGGCGGCGAGCATGAAGCGCGCGGGAAAGCTGAGCGAGATGGCGGCGCGGGCGATGGAGACAACACCGTCTTCGAGAGGCTGGCGAAGAACTTCGAGGACGTTGCGCTGAAATTCGGGGAGCTCGTCAAGAAAAAGCACGCCGTTGTGGCCGAGGGAAACTTCTCCGGGGCGGGGAACGGCGCCGCCGCCGATGAGGCCGGCGTCGCTGATGGTGTGGTGCGGAGAACGATAAGGGCGCGTGCCGACGAGGCCGCGCGAATCGTCAAGTACGCCGGCGACACTGTGGATGCGCGTGGTTTCGATGGCTTCGTCGAGGGACATAGGCGGAAGAATGGTGGGAATGCGCTTGGCGAGCATGGTTTTTCCGGCGCCAGGCGGGCCGATGAACAGAATGTTGTGCGCGCCGGCGCAGGCGACTTCAAGAGCGCGCTTGGCGGATTGCTGGCCCCGGACATCGCGCAAATCGACAGAGTAGGAACTGGCCTCGCCGAGCATTTGCGCGGTGTCCACGGAGGTGGCGGCGAAGGACTCGGGAGAATTGATGAGGTCGGTGGCTTGCGGGAGGGACTTGACGGCGAAGACACGAATGCCTTCGACGACGGCGGCTTCTTTGGCGTTGGCTTCGGGGACGATGACGTTTTTGATTCCCTGTTCGCGGGCGGCGATGGCGGCGGAGAGAGCGCCGTGCACGGAGCGCACGCTGCCATCGAGAGAGAGCTCGCCGAGAAAAACATAATCGGCGAGGGCCTTGCCGAAAAATGTGCCCTGGCATCCGAGGAGGCCGAGGGCGATGGGCAGATCGAAAGCGGAGCCTTCTTTGCGCATGTCCGCGGGAGCAAGGTTCACAGTCACGGTCTGATAGCCGGGATAATCGAAGCCGCAGTTTTTCAGCGCGGCTTTCACGCGCTCGCGGCTTTCCTTGACGGCGATGTCTGGCAAACCGACAACGTTGAAATTTCCCTGCTGGCCGGGGCCGACGTCGACCTCGACCTCGACGAGATAGGCTTCGATGCCGTAGACCGTGGCGCTGTGGGTTTTGAAGAGCATGAGAGAGGAAAGTTTGTCCCGTATTGTCTGGGTGCAAGATAACGCAAAACGAACGTATAGGCCAGATAAACTCGCGAGGGCGGAGCCGGTGGTGAGCGCCAAGTGAGCGAGGGCGCTTTACAATTGAGGAGGCGGCACGTATGCTGGCGGCGGGTCGAGCGGGGAAGAGTGAAATAAGGGCGCGCGGGGAAGCGTATTCTGAATAGGAGGCGCCATGATTGGTTGGGTAGTGCTAGGGATTATCGTCATCCTGGTCTTCATTGTGATCGGGATGTACAACAGCTTGGTCCGGCTGAAGGTGCAGTGCGACAACGCGTGGTCGGACATCGACGTGCAGCTCAAGCGGCGCTATGACCTGATTCCGAATCTGGTGGAGACGGTGAAGGGATACGCGGGGCACGAGAAGGGCACGCTGGAAGGCGTGGTGCAGGCGCGCAACGCGGCGATGAGCGCGCAGGGTCCGGCGGCGAAAGCGGATGCGGAGAACACGCTGACTTCGGCGCTGCGGCAGGTGTTTGCGCTGGCAGAGGCATATCCGCAATTGCGCGCGGTGGAGAGCTTCACCCAACTGCAAAACACGCTCAATCAATTGGAAGACAGCATTCAGAACGCGCGGCGGTATTACAACGCGGTGGTGCGCGACTTGAATACGAAGATCGCGGTGTTTCCGTCGAATATTATTGCGGGGATGTTCAACTTCAAGCCACGGGAATTCTTCGAAACGAGCACGCCGGCGGAGCGCGAAACGCCCAAAGTGAGTTTTCAAGCTGGTGCGACGCAGTAGGCGCGGGCGGCTGATGCGGAGTTTCTCCCGCGCTGGAATTCTCCTCTTTTTTGGGCTGGCCGCGGCGTTTGCGGCGGCTTCCGCAGCGCACGCGCGGCAACTCACCATACAGAACTTCGATGTCCAGGTCGTGGTGCAGCCGGATTCCACAATAGACGTGACGGAAACGCTTACGGTGAATTTCCAGGGCCTGTGGCACGGAATCTATCGCACGATTCCGGTGGAGTATCGCGGGTCGATGGGCTTGAACTACACGCTCTTCATCGTGCCGGAAGGCATCACAGACCAGGACGGAAATCCGCTGAAGTACGAAGTGTCGAAGCACGGGCAGTACAAGCAGTTCAAGATTTACGTGCCGGGCGCGGAGGATGCGACGCGGACGATCGTGATCCGATACAAGGCGCTGGATGCGCTGAGATTTTTCGCGGACCATGACGAGCTGTATTGGAACGTGACGGGAAATGAGACGGACGCGCCGGTGGAAAACGCGTCGGCGCACATCGAATTGCCTGTGGGCGTGACGGGGCTCCACGCGGAGGCGTTCAGCGGCGCCTACGGGGAGCGCGGGCAGGAAGCGACGGTAAAGATCACCGACAACGTGGTGGAAATCCAGATGCAGCGGCCGCTCTTCTATCACGAAGGGCTGACCGCGGTGGTGGGATGGGACAAAGGATTCGTTCATCCGCCGAGCGCGCTGGACGATGTGATTCTTTTTCTGCGCAGCAACTGGCCGTTCGGGCTTCCGATTGTGGCGTTCGTTTTCATGGCGTGGTTCTGGTATTCGAACGGGCGCGACCCGCGGCGAAATCCGATCAGCGTGCAGTACGAGCCGCCGGACAAGCTGACTCCGGGGGAAGCCGGGACGCTGGTGGATAACGAAGTGGCCATGAGGGACATCACGGCGACGATAGTGGACCTGGCGGTGCGGGGATATTTGAAAATCGAGCAGCAGGAGACGAGCCAGGCGATGGGATTGATCCATCACAAGAATTTTATTTTCCATCGCACCACGGCGGCTTCGGAGTGGACGGATCTGAAACCGCACGAGCAGGAGCTGCTCACGGCGCTTTTCGATGATGGCGCGAGCGACGCGGTGTCGCTGACGGATTTGCAGAATCACTTCTACGTGCATCTGCCGGCGATTCGCAATCGAATGTTCGATGGGTTGATGGCAAGCAAGTTTTATAAGCGGCGTCCGGACAGGATGCATCAGGGCTACATTGCGGCTGGAATCGCGCTCGCCTTTGGATCATTTTTTGTGGCGAGGCCGATTTCGCAGGCGATGGGAATGGCCTTTGCGACGATACTTCTCTCGGGCCTGCTGACGGCCGCGATCGTGGCGGGATTCGGATACTTCATGTCTGCGCGGACGGTGGAAGGCGAGCGGGAGTTGGAAAAGGTGCTGGGATTTGAGGATTTTCTGGGGCGGGTGGAGAAGGACCAGATCGAGCGCATGGTGAAGACGCCGGAGATGTTCGAGAAGTTTCTGCCGTACGCGATGGCGTTGCACGTGGAGAAGAAGTGGGCCAGCGCGTTTCAGGATATTTACCGGCAGCCGCCGCAGTGGTATTCCGGGCCGTACGGCGGGGGCTTCCAGACGTTTTTGCTGGTGAATGATTTGAATTTGATGTCAATGCAAACGGGAAGCGCGCTGGCGTCGTCGCCGCGGAGCGCGGGAGGGGCGGGAGGATCCGGGTTTGGCGGCGGTGGATTTTCCGGCGGCGGATTCGGCGGCGGAGGAGTGGGCGGGTTTTAGATTGCGATTTGACCGCAGAAGCGGACGGATACTCCTACGGAAGCTGGCAGATGTCTCTACCGGGCGCGCAATTCTTCAACGCGCTCGACGATGCGGCCCTCCGGGCCTTCGCTATAGCTGACCTTAACGACGTCGCCTGCCGCTATGCCTCGCACAGGCGCGGA
>JASHQB010000143.1 GCA_030037775.1 Candidatus Acidiferrales bacterium | reverse complement strand
CGCTGCTCGTCGCTCAACGCAAGACCTCCACGGCTCTACCGTCATTTGGCGCTGCTATGCTGCGCGAACCCTGCTTTGCGCGCTCTGTTTCAGACGATCCTTCGGGAACAGGATCGAGGCCGCCTTTGGAAAACGGGCGGCAACGGATGAGGCGCTTCGCCGCGAGCCATGCCCCGCGCCGCGCGCCGAATTTTTCGATGGCCTCATAAGCGTATGCGGAACAGGAGGGCTGAAATCGGCAGCCGCCGCCCAAAAATGGGCCCAGGAAAACCTGGTAGATGCGGACGCCGGCAAGGGCCAGCCACCGTGAGAGCCTGCGCAAATTCATTCCGTGTCTCGCTTTTGTCGCGGCAGAAGGGAAAGAAGTTCGGCTTCGAGTTTCGCGAATTGCAGCGTCGCCGCCGCGCGGCTCGGATGTATTACCACGTCCCATCCCAGGGCAATCTCCTCACGATGCAATCGCAGTATCTCGCGCACGCGCCTTCGGATTCGATTCCGCACCACGGCGTTGCCTAGCGCCTTCTTGACGCTCATCCCAAAACGGTCTTTCGACAGACTGTTGCGCCGCGTGAATATCACAAACGTGGCGCTCGAACGCCGCCGCCCTTCGCGATAGACGGCGTCGAATTCTGCGCGCCTCACCAGCCTCCATTCGCGCGGCAAACTTCGCTTCGTCGGAGGCCCAGCGAGAGAATCGTCTTCGTCCACGCGGAATCGCTTAAACGCGCGTCAGCGCGTGCCGCCCTTTGGCACGGCGCCGCGCCAGCACTTTGCGGCCGTTCTTTGTTTTCATTCGCGCGCGGAAACCGTGTTTCTTGTGGCGGCGGCGAACATGCGGTTGAAAGGTGCGCTTCGGCAACGAATCCTCTCCTTAAACGGGCGCAACAGTGGAATTCGAGGTACGGCAGCGCCTCAGCCTGCATAAATTCATCCAGGCGAAACAACAAGTGTATGCGACCACACAGAACTAATCAAGAACGAGCCGGATTTACAGCTCTAGCAATTGCGCGGCGTTGCCGCCGAGGATTCTGGCGCGATCCGCGTCCGAAACTTGCAAGCTGCGCAACGACTCCAGCATCGAAGGTACGCTTCCCACTTGATGTGGATAGTCGCTGCCCGCCAAAATATGGCCGGCTCCGGCAAAATCAACGGCGAGCTTCAGCGCCAGGGGATCGAAATTCACCGTGTCATAATAAAACTGCTTCAGATATTCGCTCGGTGGCTTTGAAATCTTCGCGTGGCACTCCTCGAAGGCATGGAAACCGCGGTCGGCTCGTTCCGCGATGTACGGAATCGCGCCGCCGAGATGGCTGAGCACCCAGCGAATTCGCGGAAAACGCTCCGCAACTCCGCTGAATACGATCTTTTCAGCGGCCAGCGTCGTGTCGAAGAGGAAACCAACCAGAGGCATCAGCCAATAGTCTTGCATGGCTTCGACGCCGACGGGCGCGGTCGGATGAATGTGCAGAATCGCACCCAGGTCGTCGGCGACTTCATAGAGCGGCCAGAAGCGCTCATCCGCGAGCGCTACTCCATTGATGTTGCTGAAAAGCATCGCGCCGCGGAATCCGAGCTGCCGGGAGGCGCGCTCGAATTCTTTCACCGATGCGGCCGGATCGTTCAGCGGCAAGGTCGCAAGCGCCGCGAACTTCCCTTTTTTGCGCGCCACGACTTCCGCAAACGCATCGTTGACAAGCGCCGCCAGCTTCGCTGCGTTCACAGGTGATTCGACATGTGTTCCCGGAGTGGTGAGCGTGATGACTTGGACATCGACGCCGTATTTCGCCAGCTCGGCCTCACGAAAATCGATGTCCCGATGGCCACGCACGGCCACATTGTAATCTCCGGGATAGTGCAGCCGGGGATTGCCCCGGGCGTCCACGTCGACCTTTACGACGCTGTGGCCGCTTCGCAGGGCATCAAGATACGCAGGCGGATAATAGTGGTTGTGAAAATCGATGATGGCCATCAGTCGATTTCTCCCGAAGCTCTTGCTTCCGCGCGCGAGGTCTTGCCGACAAGCAAATCAGGGCGGTTGCGCCGCGTTTTTTCAATGGCGGCGAGCGCGCGCCAGCGGCGCACTTCCTCGTGGTTGCCGCCGACGAGAACTGCCGGAACCTCCCAGTCGCGGAAATTCTGCGGGCGCGTGTAATGCGGGTAATCGAGAATGCCACGAGCGGTGGGAGCGGATGAATCCGGGATTTGCTGTACGGAGGATGAATCCCGAACGCCAACCGGCAGAGCGGCCGAAAACGACTCATTCTCGGCGGAATCTTCGTTGCCCAGCGCGCCCGGAATAAGCCGCGTTATAGCATCGAGAACCATGGCTGCGGCGAGTTCCCCGCCTGAAAGGACGAAATCGCCGATCGAAATCTCGTCCGTAGCAAGATGCTCGGCGACGCGTTCGTCCACGCCTTCATAACGCCCACAAATCAAGATCATGCGTTCAAGTAGCGCGAACTGCCGCGCCGCTTGCTGACTAAACAGCTTACCCGAAGCAGAAAGGAGAACAATCGCCGTCTTCGTCGGCACATTGGTCTTTTGCGCGTCGTCCACCGGACCAACCAGGGACTCGACCGCCTCGAAAATCGGCTCGGGCTTCATTACCATGCCTTCGCCGCCACCAAACGGCCGATCGTCGACGGTGCGGTGACGATCATGAGTAAAATCGCGGAGGTCGTGCACGGCGACGTCGATGAACTTCGCTTCGCGCGCGCGGCGTACGATGCCGTAATCGAGCGGCCCGCGAAAAAATTCCGGAAAAATCGTCATCAGGTCGAAGCGCACAGCCCCAAATCTTACCTCATAGCCAGCAAAGCTTTCACACACTACTGTTTGGCTTGGTTCAAGTCGAGGAGACCTTCGGGTAGCGCAACTTCAATGCGACGGGCGGAGGCGTCGATGCGCTGGCAAATCTCGGCTGCCAGGGGAATCAGCAATTCGCCGCGCGCTGAATCGATCACCAGATTGGGAGTGCCGGCGACGCCCTCTCCCGTGAATTGAACGTCACGCACGACGCCAATTTTCTGCAGGCTCGCGGCACTCCTGTCCGTCGCGAAAACCTCACAGCCGATCAAATCGCTTACGTAGTAGCTACCCGCAGGCAGTTCGACGCGTTCGTCAGCGGGCACTTGAACTTCGAGGCCAACAAGCTTTTCTGCATCAGAAATGGAATCGGAACCTTCGAAGTGAAAAATGGCCTGGCCGCCGCGGCTATGGCTTAGCCAGCAGGTCCGAATAACAGCTTGTCGCGGTGCGTTCTTGCCGTCCCAAAGCAGTGCAGACTTCAATCGTGTTAGCCGTTGGGGGAAATCCGTGAGAATTTCGGCCGCAACTTCGCCGCGGCGTCCCTGCGGACGCACGATTCTGGCGAGAGTGACGCGACTGGCTGGGGAATCGCCCACGTTATTCGAGAATTTCCAAGGTGAAGCGTTTCTTCAATTTCATACCGGCTGCACCCAGAAGAGTGCGAATAGATTTTGCCGTCCGGCCCTGCCGGCCAATCACTTTCCCGAGATCGTCGGGGGCAACGCGCAATTCAAGCACTGTAACCTGTTCCCCTTCAATGGATTTTACGGAAACGTGTTCAGGATGATCGACAAGAGCTTTCGCGATGGCTTCAACCAGCTCCTTCATGAGAAACCTCCGGAAAAGGGCGAAATTCCCTGGAGCTTGAGTCCGGGCGTTGGAGATCCTGCAGCTAAGCAGTACAGCGCTTCAGGCTATCTTCTGATGGCGCAGAAAGCTGCGGACGGTATCGCTGGGTTGCGCGCCACATCCGAGCCAGTACTTGATCCGCTCGGCGTCTAAATTCACCACTGCAGGTTTCTTCAAAGGATCGTAAGTTCCCACAATTTCAACGAAGCGGCCGTCGCGAGGGCGGGTCTTCTCAATCACAACGACACGGTAGGTCGGCTGCTTCTTTTTGCCAATGCGGGACAGGCGAATCATCAACACTCGGTATATTCCTCCCAAAAAACAGCTTAAAGTATAGCCCAAGGCCGCTCATTTCGAAAGCAGGAATAGACCCTACAGGACCGACAGTCGAAGCCCGATTAAGCGATCAGACCACCGAGAAGCACGAGAAGCGCAGCGAGAGTTTTCATAATGAATTTACGCGACGCCGCCGTCTGTTGTTCCGTGGATTCCTGTTATTGCGACAAGCCGGAGCGGAGCTTGCCAAGGCCGCGCATTTTGCCGCGCATGGAGTTGCCGTACATTTTGATCATGCGGCGCATTTCGGCGTACTGCTTGAGCACTTCATTGACTTCCTGAACGCTGGTGCCGCTGCCCCGGGCGATGCGCTTGCGGCGTTTGCCATCGATCAGATTGTGGTCTCCGCGCTCCGCGGCGGTCATGGAATTGATGACGGCCTCGGCGACTTTCAGGCGGCTCTCGTCGAGTTCGGTGTTTTTCGGGAGCTTCGCAAACGGGCCGATTTTGGGAAGCATGCCCATCAACTGCTCGATCGAGCCCATTTTGCGAATCTGCTTCAGTTGGTCGCGAAAATCCTCAAGGGTGAATTCATCGTGAGTTAGCTTGTGCTGCAGCTCACGGGCCTGCTTTTCATCAATGGTCTTCTCGGCTTTTTCGATGAGCGTGAGCACGTCACCCATGCCGAGAATGCGCGAAACGATGCGGTCGGGATGGAATGGCTCAATCGCGTCGTATTTTTCCCCGATGCCCGCGAACTTCACGGGAGCACCGGTAACTTTACGGATGGAAAGCGCGGCGCCGCCGCGCGCGTCGCCATCGAGCTTGGTCAGCACCACGCCAGTGATGCCCAGGCGCTTGTGAAATTCTCCAGCCGAGCGAACCGCGTCCTGGCCTATCATGGCGTCGGCCACGAAGAGAATTTCCGCCGGCGAGAGCTCCTTTTTCAGCGCAGAAAGCTCGTTCATCAGTTCGTCGTCGATGTGCAAGCGGCCGGCGGTATCGACAAGCACCACGTCAAAAGCAGAAAGCTTTGCCTCGCGCATTGCGCCGCGGACCAATTCCAGCGGTTTGTCGGCTTCTTTGCCGGGCCAGTTCGGCGTGCGCGTGGCTTTGGCCACTTGCGCGAGCTGTTCGCGAGCTGCCGGGCGGTACACGTCGGTTGAAACAACGACGGGACGATGGCCATGCTCGCCGAGCCACTTTCCGAGTTTGCCGGTGGTGGTGGTCTTGCCCGAGCCTTGCAGTCCTACAATGAGCCATACCGAGGGCGGGCGCGAGGCGAACTGCATGCGAACTTCCTTGCCGAGGAGTTCAGAAAGTTCGTCGCGAACAATTTTTACGACTTGCTGGTCGGGAGAAAGCTGCAGCAGAACTTCCGAGCCGAGGGCCTTTTCGCGGATGTGGGCGATGATTTCGTCCACGACGCCGAGGTTGACGTCGGCATCGAGAAGCGCTTCGCGAATCTGCGCCAGGCCAGCGTCGAGATGCTCCTCGGTCAGCTTCCCCTGGCCGCGAAGATTCTTGAAAGCGCGCTGAAGCTTGTCGGTGAGATTCTCAAACATAAAAGTCAGGCGAAATCCTTAACAAAATTAGCACGACCCTGAGCGGAATGCGAGCCGTGCGGAAAACGAATCTCAATTTTGTAGCCAAAAACGGGCGTTTTCGGGTATATTAGGAAATTGCGCAGAGTGAGCTGGCCCCACCTGAGCGGGTCTGCCGGAAAATTAAGGACATGAATCGAGCCATTGATAAGGCGCAGGAGTCTCAACTACGCACGGATTTGCCGGCGTTCCGCCCTGGGGATACGGTGCGGGTGAACGTAAAATTGCGTGAAGCGGAAGGCGAAAAGGAAAAAGAGCGCATCCAGCCGTTTGAAGGCGTGGTGATCAAACGGCGCGGGCACACGGCCGGCGCGAGCTTCACGGTGCGGCGAGTGAGCTTCGGGATTGGCGTAGAGAGGATTTTCCCGCTGCATTC
>JASHQB010000142.1 GCA_030037775.1 Candidatus Acidiferrales bacterium | reverse complement strand
GCTCGCCGGGAGGCCAAGCTCTCGCTGGGCGGCGCGGACCAGATCAAGGAATCGGTGCACGACCATCGCGGCCTGCCATTTCTGGACGCTCTCGCACAGGACGTTCGTTTTGCCTTCCGCATGCTGCGCAAATCGCCCGGCTTCACCGCCGTCACCATTCTCACTTTGGCCCTCGGCATCGGCGCCAACACCGCGATTTTCAGTTTGATTGACGCTGTCATGCTGCGTGCTCTCCCCATTCGCAATCCGCAGCAATTGATCCTCTTGGAGTGGAGAGCTGCGCACGAACCGAGCACGAATTCCAGCTACAACTGGTCCGGTTGTCCTGACGTTTCCACTGACCAAGCGCTTTTTATAATCAACCCTACAGCGCCGCCGGGCGGTTGCACATTTTCATATCCCATGTTTGAGCAGCTCCGCTCGCAGCACGACATTTTTTCCGATCTCTGCACATTTATCGGAGGGCAATCAGAGCACTTGACCCTGAACGGTTCCGTCAGCATGGCTACCGGCTTGCTCGTATCAGGAGATTTCTTCGCGACGCTTGGGACCCGCGCCATCCTCGGGCGGACGCTTGGGCCCGCGGACGATCAACCCGGTTCACAACCCACTGCCATGCTGAGCTACGCCTTTTGGAAGAGCCGGTTCGCCGGCGATCCTTCGATCATCGGCAAATCCATTCTCTTGGAGAAGACCTCGTTCACCGTTGTAGGGATAACCGCGCCCGGATTCACCGGAATCGATCCCGGCCGCTCGGTCGACGTATGGATGCCATTATCTTCCCAGGCTTACGTCGCGCCTTATCTTCCAAAACGCACCGCTGCAAATTCGACGTGGCTCGAGATGATGGCTCGCCTAAAGCCCGGCGTTTCCCGGTCGCAGGCGCAATCCGCTCTCAGCGTCCTCTTCGTGAACGCTACGACGACTGGCTCAACCGCCATGTTCAAGCCAAACGACTTGCCCCGAATCGAATTGGTCAGTGCGGCGCGCGGACTCACTTCGCTGCGGCGTGAATTTTCGCAGCCTCTCTTTGTCCTGATGGCTTGCGTCGGAATCATCTTGCTGATCGCTTGCGCGAACGTGGGCGGTCTCTTTCTCGCTCGTGCTTCCTCGCGACGCCAAGAGATTGCCATGCGTCTCACGCTGGGTGCGACTCGCGGCAGGCTCGCCCGCCAGTTGCTCACGGAAAGCCTGCTCACTTCACTCCTCGGCGCAGCACTCGGTACCTTGCTTGCGTACTGGAGCGCCAGTGTGCTTGTCGCATTTCTCTGGGACATTTGGTCTTCGCCAATTGATCTCGACGTCCGTCCCGACGGATTAGTCCTGCTTTTCACAATCGGGGTTGCCGTGCTCGCGTCTGTTCTTTTCGGTCTTGCGCCGGCGCTGCAAAGCACGCGAGTGGATCTCGCGCCTGCCCTTAAGGGCGTGGCCAGCAAGCCGTTGGCACTTTTCGCTGGCCGTCGGCTCGCCTTCGGCAGCTTGCTCGTTGTCGCGCAGGTTGCGCTCTCCATCGTGGTGCTTGCCGGAGCGGGCCTACTCGTGCGCACGCTCATCAACTTGGAGCAGATGAACGTAGGCTTCGAAACGGACCACCTGCTTCTCTTCTCCGTGGACATGACCATGGCCGGGCACACTGTGTTTGATAACAGTCCGCAAGTTTATCAACTGGATCGTGCACTCCAGACACGTTTCGCTGCGCTGCCTGGCGTCACCTCCGTAACCTACTCGATGGGCGCTCTTCTCAGCGGCGGCAGTATGACCGAAGATCTCAAGCTTCCCGGAGCGCCTGCGTCGTCCGCGAGTTCTACGGACATGCTCCGTGTTGGCCCCGGTTTCTTTGAAACGATGGGTATTCCCCTCCTCTCTGGCAGGACGTTCACCGCCGCCGATTTCACATCCTCGGTAACCCCGCAACCCGTGGTAATTAGCCAGTCTTTCACCAAGAAGTTTTTTGGCAATGAAAATCCGCTGGGCCGCGGCGTCAGCGACAGCGGCTCCAAGAAAGCCGACTGGCAGGTCGTCGGCGTCGTCGGCGACGCAAAATACAACAGCTTACGGGATGCCGTTGCGCCGACCGTCTACACGCTTCAAAAATACAGTGGAGCGGAATTCGAGCTGCGCACAAAAGCGAATTCCACGGCACTGATTCCTTTGGTTCGCGATGTGGCAAGACAGGTGAACAGCAGCCTTCTGCTTTCCGATTTCAAAACACAGACGGAACAAATTGATCAACTGCTCTATCAGGAGCGATTGATCGCGGGCCTTTCGTCTCTTTTCAGTGCTCTGTCGCTGCTCCTCGCTTGCATTGGACTTTATGGCCTCCTTTGCTACGAAATTGTTCGCCGCACGCGCGAGCTCGGCATTCGCTTGGCGCTCGGTGCTCAGAGAGGGGATTTGCTGCGACTGGTTGTTGGTCAGGGAGTTTTGCTGGTGCTCATCGGCGCCGCCATCGGCATCGGCGCAGCCGCTGCCGTCACGCGTTTTTTGGCCACGATGCTCTACGGCGTGCACGCAAACGACCCGCTGACGTTTGCCGCGGTGTCGCTCTTGCTGTTCGGCGCAGCGCTGCTCGCCTGCTACCTTCCGGCGCGCCGGGCGATGCGCGTCGATCCGATGGTCGCGCTCAGATACGAATAAGCTGTGCGCAGGAGATATTCCATGAACTGGCTGCGGCAGATTGCCTCTCGGCTTCAAGGCACCCTGGGAAAGCGGCACAGCGACCGGGCGCTCGACGAGGAGTTGCAGACTCACCTTGCTTTGCTCGTTGAGCAAAACATCGCGCGCGGCATGCCGCCGGAAGCGGCTCGCCGGGAGGCCAAGCTCTCGCTGGGCGGCGCGGACCAGATCAAGGAATCGGTGCACGACCATCGCGGCCTGCCATTTCTGGACGCTCTCGCACAGGACGTTCGTTTTGCCTTCCGCATGCTGCGCAAATCGCCCGGCTTCACCGCCGTCACCATTCTCACTTTGGCCCTCGGCATCGGCGCCAACACCGCGAT
>JASHQB010000141.1 GCA_030037775.1 Candidatus Acidiferrales bacterium | reverse complement strand
CATCTCGTCCACGGACAACGTCAAGAACAGGTAACCGTTTATCTGCACGGCGTGATTTTCCCGGCGCGGGAACGCCGTGCAGAACTAGACGCAGGCAATTGGCGAAAACACGCGCAGCCGGTTTTCTTCTGGTAAGATTTCGCCACTTTGCCTGATTCGTCCGACAAGTCAAAACGGGGGCGCAAGCCCCGCGCTAAAAAACCGGCCAAAAGCGCCGGCGCGGCCGCTCTTGCGGCCATCTTCCAATCCAAAACAAAAGAAGCGCAGCGCATCGCCGAACCGCGCAACGCGGCGGGCCTCAGCGCGTGGCGACGCTGGGGCCCGTACGTGAGCGAGCGCTCCTGGGGCACGGTGCGCGAGGATTACAGCGCCGACGGCTCCGCCTGGACCTACCTGACGCACGACCACGCGCGCAGCAAAGCGTATCGCTGGGGCGAGGACGGCATCGCGGGATTCTGCGACCGCTACCAACTGCTGTGCCTGTCGCTGGCGTTGTGGAATGGGCGCGATGCCATCCTGAAGGAGCGGATGTTCGGGCTGACTCCGTGCGAAGGAAACCACGGAGAAGACGTCAAAGAGTATTACTTCTACCTCGACGCCACCCCGACGAACAGCTATTTGAAAATGCTGTACAAATATCCGCAGGCCGCGTTTCCGTATCAGAAACTGATCGATGAAAATCAGGCCCGTGGCGGCTGCGGGCCGGAGTACGAACTGCTGGACACGGGCGTGTTCGAGGGCAATGCGTATTTCGACGTGGTGGTGGAGTACGCGAAAGCGTCGGCGGAAGATATCGCGATTCGCGTGGAAGCGTTCAACCGCGGAAGCGAAAGCGCGCGGCTCGACGTGATTCCGCAGATTTGGTTCCGCAACACGTGGGCGTGGACAAATCCGCCCGGTCCGGAGCCGGCAATTCGTCCCGGGCCGGCGGCGAAAAACGCGGTGAGTTTGCTGGCGGACGACCGCGCAGCAAACATGCTGCCGAACCTAATGTTCGAATACCGCGTCGGACGGCGATATTTGTACGGGCCAGCGGGCGCGGCGCTGCTTTTCACGGACAACGAAACCAATGCTCCGGCGGTCTACGGCGGGTGGGCGAAGAGCCGCAAGACGTATACGAAGGATGCATTTCATCGTGCGATCGTTGGCGGCGAAAACTGTTTGAATCCGCAGCAAATCGGAACAAAAGCGGCGCTGCATTACAAAACGAATGTGCGAGCGGGCGAGTCGGCGGTGGTGCGGCTGCGGTTCAGCCCGGAGATGCTGGACGCGCCGCTGGAAGAAATAGACGCAATCGCGGAGCAAAGGAAACGTGAAGCGGACGAATTCTACGAGACGATTCATCCGCCCAAAGCGAGCGCGGAGGAAAAAATAATTCAGAGACAGGCGCTCGCGGGAATGCTGTGGAGCAACCAGATTTATCTGTTCGACGTGCAGAAATGGCTGGAAGGCGACGACGCGCGCTTCCCTCCCCCGGCAGCGCGGAAATCGCTGCGCAACGCGCACTGGCGACACTTGAATTCGATGCGATTGCTGGCGGTGCCGGACAAGTGGGAATATCCATGGTTTGCGGCGTGGGATTTGGCGTTCCACTGCGTGACGCTGGCGCTGGTGGACACTTCCGTCGCCAAGGACAATTTGTGGTTTCTGCTGTTCGAGCAATTCCTGCATCCCAGCGGGCAGATTCCCGCATACGAATGGGAGTTTTCGGACTTGAATCCGCCGGTACACGCGTGGGCGTGCTGGCGCGTCTACCAGCGCGAAAAACAGAATGCGGGCGCGGGCGACCGCGTGTTCCTGGAGCGGTGTTTCCACAAATTGCTGATGAATTTCGCGTGGTGGGTGAACAAAGTAGACCGCGACGGGCTGAACGTCTTTGAAGGCGGATTCCTGGGACTGGACAACATCACGGTGGTGGATCGGAGCGAAAAATTACTGGGCGGGGCGACCCTGGAACAATCGGACGCAACCGGATGGATGGGATTTTTCTGCCTGTACATGATGCGCATCGCGCTGGAACTGGCGCGGCAGAATCCGGCATACGAAGCGCTGGCGACGAAGTTCTTTCAGCATTTTATCTATATCGGCTCGGCGATGAAGAAGATGGGCGGGCGCGACTACCAGCTCTGGGACGCGGAGGATGGATTTTTTCACGATGTGCTGCGCTATCCGGACGGCCGAGTGCATCGCTTCGAGGTGCGATCCATGGTGGGGCTGATTCCGCTGTTCGCGATTGAAGTGCTGGAGGAAAGCGACCTGGAGCCGTTTCCGCAGTTCGCGGCGAATGTAGACTGGTTCATACGGAACCGGCCGGATTTGGTGGGCGACGCGTGTTATTCGGAAACGCGGGAGGGGATGCGGAGGCACGTCTTGTCCATCGTGGACCGCGCGCAACTTTCGCGAATTCTGGAGCATTTGTGGGACGCGGAGGAGTTTTTGTCGGTAGCGGGAATTCGCAGCCTTTCCAAGCGGCACGAGAAGGAGCCGTTTGTGTTCGAAGGACGCGAGGTGAGATACGAACCGGGAGAAGCAGCGTCGAAAATCAAAGGCGGGAATTCGAATTGGCGCGGGCCGATTTGGTTTCCGACATCCTATCTGATCGTGGAGTCGCTTAAGAAATTCGGTGAGGCGTTTGGCGAGGATTTCGCGGTGAAGACGGCGGCGTCGGGCAGAAAAAGCGTTACGCCGAAGCAAATGGCCGAGGAAATCGCGCGGCGAATGATCGAGCTCTTTGTGCGCGACGGGAGCGGGGCGCGGCGGATTCATGGAGGCACGCGGATTTTTCAGAACGACGCGCATTGGCGGGACTTCCTGCTCTTCCATGAATATTTCCACGGCGACACGGGAGCAGGACTGGGCGCGAGCCATCAGACAGGTTGGACGGGGCTGGTCGCGAATCTGATCGATGAGTGGCGGCGATAGCGGCGAGCCGCAGGAGAAGGAATGGAACGATACGACCTGGTGGTGATTGGCTCGGGGCCGGCGGGAGAGAAAGGCGCGGCTCAGGCGGCGTATGACGGGCTGGGGAATTTGGCGGGACATAAGCTGCGCGAGGGTTGAGCGCAGCGAGTATTGCCGCGCGGGTTTAGTCAGTGGGGTTGCGCGGGAAACTGAGATAGGGCAGGCGAACGCCGTTCAAGACGATTTGGTCGGCCTGGATGGATGTGGGCGGTTCGAAGCCAGCGTCGCCGCCGTGCGTCACATAATCGTCCTGATCGACGCCATCGCCGCTGACGCCGAGGCCACCGACGAGAAGACCATTGATGTAAATTCCTTCGCTGCCTGGAAAAAACACGATGCCGCTTTGATTCGCGTTGGCAGGCTGGGAGCCTTGCGTACAGGGAGTGGCAACATCGTTGGTGTAAAGCGTGAAAAATGGACCGACGGCGGTGCCGTCGATGCCCGGAGGAAAGAGAGGCTGCGCGCCGAACCCGATGGTGCGGTTGGTGACGGCGGTGCCGATGGGAACGCCGGCAAGATCGGCGGCGGCGCGCGAGGCGCTATTGAAATAGACCATGTTGCGCGCCTTGGTGGCGGCGACGTCGACGCTGAAGACGGTGGCGTCGGTCATGCGGTAGAGCGCGATGATGGCGCCATCGAGATCCGCGACGGAGATGACCATTTTTGCGCGGGCTCCGATGGGCAGGCGAATCGCGGCGCGAGTCTGATTGGCGGTGTTGACGGCGGCCATGACGATGGAGTTGACCTGCGCCGAGGAGAGGCCGCCGACCGGGCCGGGGTTCGGGCCGACGAGATAGCCTTCCGGCGCGGGGTTGGGGCTGGCGACGGGACCGACGAGGTAAGTGGCACCGGAGGCGGTGCCGGCGGACATGCCCGAGGGCAGAGTGGTCTGACTAACGAATGGCAAGGCGATGCCGTTGAGGAAAATCACCCCGGGAGCGGCGGGAGTGGGCCCAAAACCGTTGCTGGTGGCGGCGGCATAGGCAGCATATTCGGCAACGTCAGGAGGCGCGCCAGCGACGCCAACTCCGCCGAGCACAACACCATTTTCGAAAATAGGGACGCCACCGGGATTGACCGCATTGGGGTTCGAGTCGTACACATCGACTTTGCCAGTGGCGACGCCGAGGCCAGTTTGCGCTCCGCTAATGGAAAGCGCGGGCGGGGTGGATTCGCCGGGATTGAAATTCGTTGAGAGCGTGCAGCCGCGATTGGTGTTCTCGATGCCGTAAAGCGCGGCGTTGGGAGTGTCCGTGACGCCGGGAGGAAAATGAATGCCGCTGATGAAGCGCACGGTGCGCGAGGAAAGAGGCGCCTGGTCGTTGCTGAAAAATGCGCCGGTGCGGGCGAGGGAGACGGCGAGCTCGTTGGTGTCGACGGTTTGACCGAAATTGCCCACTGAGGTAGGGGAAAAGCCGGGCTTTTGATAGACGGCGAGGATGTCGCCTTCGCGATTGGTGACGGCGATGACGTAGGGACCGTTTACGGCCGCGGCGGCTGCCTGCGCGATAGACTGGACCTGCGAGGCGGAGAGCTCCGCGACGGCCGGCGGAGAGTTCGAGGAGTTTGAGTTGGACGAGGAGCTTGTTCCGGCGCAGGAGGTAAGACCGGCGCAAAAAGCGGCGGCAAGAGCGAGAGGAACGGCCGCGGAAGACAGCGCGGCAAGAGAATCTTTCGGGCGACCCGTCGTTTGCATCGCGAGACGCAGTGGACACCTCAGGGCGAACTGAGATGTAGGTAACACATACGGGGCCGCGACTCAAGGCGCAGAGGGCGTCCGGTGGCGAGTCGGTTCCTCTCAAGCAACAGAGCGCGCACAAAGTAAGTGAATATTCTTGCCGGGGTGCGGGGCGTGTGATAGCAAAGAGCGCATCCTGTGGGCTCCGGAATCGCCATGTGGTCGCGCAGGCTTCTCCGAAGATGGAATGTGGGTGTATCCGCGCGCGCGAGCTGGAAGTGCGCGGCGTTGCTGCTCGCGATGGCGGTCGCCGGAATTTGCGGGGTGTGTGCACGCGCGAGTGGCGCGCAGCAGAATCAAAGGCTAACGCGACCGAGCGCGACGACGTCGGCGGTGCAAGGCGAGGTGCGGGATTCGGCGGGGAGGCCGGTGGGCGGGGCGAAAGTTACCTTGCAAGCGGCTGCGGGTGGACGAACGCTTTGGACGGCGACTACGGCGGATGGAATCTTCCGGTTCAAAGATGTGACGCCGGGAGTTTATAAGCTGACGATTGAAAAAGAAGGGTTCGCCGGCTTCGCGCGCGAGAACATTTCGATTGCTGCGAGTGAGCTTGTCACCATGGAATTGCGGCTGCAGGCGCAGGCAGTTCGCGCTCCAGCGAACACGCAACGGCCGCCGCAGGAGCCGGGAGCGGCGCCAGCTCCCGCGCAGCCGACGCCGGTTCTTCCCAGTTACCACGAAATTCAGCAGCCCAGGGCACAAGCGAACGCGGCGGAGGCGCAGGCCTTGCCTCCGGAAAACGAGGTTTTCGAGGCGGAGCC
>JASHQB010000140.1 GCA_030037775.1 Candidatus Acidiferrales bacterium | reverse complement strand
CAAGGACGCGCTCCTTGAGGCAAAGGGCAACCTCGAAAATGCGGTGACGGTGCTCCGGAAGAAAGGGCAAGCGGCGGCGCAAAAAAAGTCGCAGCGGGCAACATCCGAAGGCTTGGTCGGAAGTTACATTCATGCCGGCGGCAAAATCGGCGTGCTTCTGGAACTGAATTGCGAGAGCGATTTTGTGGCGCGCACGGACGATTTTCAGCGCCTGTGCCACGACATCGCCATGCACGTCGCGGCGCTGGACCCGCGTTTTCTCCGGCGCGAAGAAGTGACCCCGCAGATTTTGGAGCGCGAGCGCGAAATTTATCGCGAGCAGGCACGCGCTACGGGGAAGCCGGATGCCGTGGTCGAGAAAATCGTGAACGGTAAAATGGAAAAGTTCTACGAGGAGAATTGCCTCTACGAACAGCACTTCATTCGCGATGAAGGCCTCACGGTGAAAGAGTTGATCGCTCAGACCATCGCAAAAATCGGCGAAAACATCGCTGTGCGCCGTTTTTCACGCTTCAAGGTCGGCGAGTCGGACGGCAAGTCAGCGGCTGGAGGGCAAGAGGCGGCCGAGCCGCAAACGGATTCGCCTTCTCCTGTACCCATCGCCGGCGCCGAAGCCGCCAAAACTTCGAAGCCGACGGCATAGCAGCCAACATCGTCTGACGATCGAAGGTTTACCGGGGCGGAATGAAAATTCCGTCCCGTTTTTTTTTTGCGCGCTTTCTCAAGAATCGTTCGGGCGGCGCGCTAATCATATCGCAGCGCGACCACTGCTTGAGTGAACCTACTCATACCGCAACGCGACCATGGGATCGACCTTGGTGGCGCGGCGGGCGGGAATGTAGCTGGCCATGAAGAGTATGCCGGCGAGAAGCGCGCAAGCCGCAGCGAGCGTGAGCGGATCGAAGATGGTTACCCCATAGAGTAGGCCGGCGTGCTGCTGCGGTACGAGGTAGAGGGCGCTGCCGAGGGCGCGTCCGAGGGCAAGCGAGACAACGACGCCGAGAGCGATTCCAGAAGCACCGAGAATTGCGGACTGTTTGAGAGTGTGGCGCAGAATTCGCGAGGGCATAGCTCCCAGCGCCAGACGAATACCGAATTCGCTCGTGCGCTGTTCGACAGAGTACGCGATCGCGCCGAAGATGCCGACGGCGACCAAAGCGAGCGCCATTGTGGCGAAAGCGCCAATGAGAATCAGATTGCCGCGCGCACCTTGAAGCGAATCGGAAACGCGTTCATCCATAGTGGCAACGTGCGTGACGGGAATTCCCGTGTCCACTTGCGCGATTTCATGGCGAATTGAGGAAACAACGGAGCTAGGCGGCACGCTCGTGGAGGCAACAAGGAAAACGGAGAGGTTCATGGAGGTGACGGGAACCTGCGCGGTGGGAACGTAGATAAAATCAAACGGAACTTCGTTGGCACCGAACAGCTGCGTGTTTTGAACGACGCCAACGATGCGCTCGCGGACATTGCCGTAGGAAGTGTCGAAGCCGATGTGATCGATGTCCAGTTCCGCTCCGATGGGATTTCGATGCTGGAGGTAGTGCTGAACAAAGTTTTCATTGACGATCGCCACATGCGTAGAGTTTTGCGCGTCTTGGGCGCTGAAGGGACGGCCGGCGAGAAAGCGAACCTTCATGACCGGAAAGTAATCGGGGCTGATGCTGCTCAGAATCGCGCTCGGTTTTTCGGCACCGGGAGGAACCGGTTCTCCGACGATGGAAAAACCGGCACCGATGCCGCCGGCATAGGGAATCTGCGAAGCGAAGGCGGCGTCCGTGACGCCGGGGACAGCGCGGACGCGTTCGAGGATTTGCTGCTCGGCGAGCCAGAGATTTTGCGGTTGGGTGTAGCGCTTGTCCGAAAGCGTCAAGCCAAGAGAGATGAGGTTATGTGGATCGAAGCCGAGAGGCGCGCGCATGAGGCGGGTGAAACTATTCAGGAAAAGCCCCGCGCCGAAGAGAAGCGCGACGGACATGGTAACTTCGGCGATCACGAATGCGCTGCGCAAGCGGCGGTGCGCTGGAGCAGGTGACGATGTGTGACTGTTATGGCGAAGAGCGTCGGTGAGGTTCACGCGCGAGGCGAAGAGGCCAGGAGCAAGAGCGGCGAGGACGGATGCGGCCAGCGAAACCGCGATAGCGAAGGCGAGAACGCCCGCGTCCAATCGAGGAGCAACAGTTCTGCTCAAGAAATCCGGCGAAAGCAGAGCGTTCAATGCATTTGCGCTCCAGGTCGCCGCCACGATTCCAAGCGCGCCGCCGACCGCACCGAGCAGCGCGCCTTCGACGAGCAACTGCCGCAGCAAAACGGGGCGTTTTGCTCCGAGCGTGGAGCGAATTGCAAACTCATGCTGACGGGTGAGTCCGCGGGCGAGCAATAAGCAGGCGACATTGGCGCAAGCGATCAGCAAGACGAGCACGGCTGCTCCGGCGAAGAAAAACAGTCCGCGCTGGCCGAAAGTGAAAGCTTCGGGCAGGCTTTCGATTTTCAGACTCAGATCTGCATTCCGCTCGGGATAGCGCTTGGCAAGCTGAGCGGCGATTACGTCCATCTGCGCTTGAAGTTGTCGAGGGGTTGCGTCCGGTTTGGGCCGCGCGACGACGAGAATGCCCGTGCCGGTGCGGGTCAGGCTGTTTTTTCGTGTGGGCACGAGCGGAACGTACATGTCGGCGTCGCCGAAAAACTCCAGGTGGAGACCGACAGGCGCCACGCCAACGATTGTGTACGGAGAGCCGTCGAGCACGAGCGTGCGGCCAACAGCACTCGAGTCTGATGCGAAGTGTTTTTGCCAAAACGCGTAACTGAGGATGACTTCATAGTCGTGCCCCTCTTGTTGTTCACCCGGAAGAAATGATCGGCCGAGCGCGGGAGGCATTCGAAGCGTCTGGAAAAAGGCGGCGGAGACGGGCCGCGCGGTGACCATCTCGGCGGTGTCATGCCCGGGAGTGGCATAGTAATCGTAGCCCTGGAATTCACAAATGTCGGTAAAAGAGCTTTGGGCCGCGACGAGCCAATCGGGAAGATCGGGCGCGGAAAAAAGTGTTGTGTGGCCATGAGTTTTCGCGTTTGCGCGCAAGACGACGACGAGGCTTTTGGAATCCGGGAATGGCAGAGGCTTCCAGAGTTGGGCTTCGAGGACGCTGAAAATCGCGGTGTTGGCGCCGATGCCGAGGGCAAGGGTGAGGACAGCGACGGCGGTGAAGCCGGAGGATTTGCGCAGCGTGCGCAAAGCGAAGCGGATATCCTGCAGCAGAGCTTCGAAGAAGCGGACGCCGGAGGCGTCGCGAAAATCTTCGTGGATCTTGTCGTGGGTGCCGAGAGCGAGGTGGGCCTGGCGGCGGGCTTCGGCGGGAGGAATACCGGAAGCGACGAGTTTTTTGACGTGCTGGTCGAAGTGGAAACGGAGCTCGTCGTTCAGGTCCTCTTCGACCGCGCTTTTCTTGAAAAGAGAGCGAAATCGCAATCGCAGATCGTTGAGCATAGGATTCTTTCTAACGGTAAAAAAAGTCAGTGCGAACGACGGTTCGCTTCACTTCTTCGCCGGCAGACCGCACATGGCCACGCCTTTCGTCAGTAGTTTCAAGCTGTCAATGTGCAGCGTTTTGGTTTTTGTTTCGACGCTTCCGGTGATTTCCACGAGGTCACCGATGTTGGCTTTGGCCGCGTCGGGATTAGCGACGGTCAACAGCGTTCGCTGATCCGGAACGATCAAGACCATCTTCTTGCCCGAAGCGATGCACTTCTTCGCGCATTCGGGATTCGTTCCCGTGAAGACGCCGCCGCTGGCGCGCCCGCGCGCGCAAGTTTCGTCGGAGATCCATCCCTTGATGGTAGTGCCGCCCGCGCCGGCTGTCTGCGACGCAGCGTCCAGCAAGAGAGCGACGGCAACGAACAGCAACAACGTGCGAGGGTTCAAAGGGTCTCTCATGCGAGCTTCCTCCTTTTTGCGGCTAAGCCGTTTCTAAAATCTGGGCCACAGCAGCAGTGAGTTTCTCCCAGGCGGTTGTTTCCGCTTCGAGCTGTTTGCGGCCGCTTGCCGTCAGTTCGTAATATTTCGCGCGCCGATTGTTCTCGGACGCGCCCCAGCGGGCCTTGATCCAGCCGCGACGCTCAAGGCGATGCAGAGCGGGATAAAGCGAGCCCTGCTGAACTTGCAGCACTTTGCTCGAAATCTGATGGATGCGCTCGGAAATAGCCCAGCCGTGCTGCGGGGCGAGAGCCAGGGTGCGCAGAATCAGAAGATCAAGAGTGCCTTGTGGGAGATCGAGACGAGTCGTGGTCACTGTCACTGTGTGGTTGTCCCCTTATGCTTCTACAGGAAGGAGGGTACACGTTCTCTTGTAGAAGTGCAAGGGGAATAAAATATGAGTGGCCAGTGATGAGTGGCCGGGGGTCAGCAACTGAAGCCGGGGAACAGCGAGGTCAAGACTGCCGAGGATGAGACTGGAGGTGACAGGACGAAATGGCAGCGCCAGTGTGCTGGGGAGAAAGATCTCTGCTAGAATGCGTGCGAAGTTTTGTGGGGCATCGCAAGCGAGAGCGCGGGGCGAGCGTTCGCGACGAAGTTTGTAGCGTGCTTGGCTAAAGAGCGAGTACGAGAGGAAACCAGCGAGTGGGCACCTCCAACATGACGGCGAATTCGCGTTCGACTGGAACGGAAACTGTCTACCGGCGAATCGTGCTGAAGCTCAGCGGCGAATCGCTGCAGGGTCCGCTGAGCGCGGGAATTCACGCGGAGACGGTGGCGGGGATCGCGCAAGAGTTGAACGAAGTGAACAGGTTGGGTGTGCAAACAGCGATCATGGTAGGCGGAGGGAATATTTTTCGTGGCGGGCGGCAGAAGAGCTTTTCGGTTGATCGCGCCACGGGCGACTACATGGGCATGCTGGCGACAGTGATCAACGGGCTGGCGTTGCAGGACGCGCTGGAAAAAGTGGGATGCCATACGCGGCTGATGAGCGCGATCGAAATGCATCAGGTGGCTGAGCCGTTCATTCGCCGGCGCGCCACGCGGCACTTGGAAAAAGGGCGCATCGTGATTTTCGCCGCGGGCACGGGGAATCCGTATTTTTCGACAGACACGGCGGCGGCGCTGCGCGCCATGGAAATCAAGGCGGAAGTGATTATCAAGGCGACGCGCGTGGATGGCGTGTATGACGCGGACCCGGAAAAAGTGGCAGGCGCGAAAATGTTCGAGAAGATTACGTACATGGACGTCATCAAGAAGGGGCTGTCGGTGATGGATTCGACGGCGATTTCGCTGTGTATGGACAACAAGATGCCGATACGCGTTTTCAATATGAATGTGGAGGGGAATTTGCGGCGCGTGGTGATGGGCGAGAACGTCGGTTCGGTGGTGACAGCGTGAGTTGGATGTTGAAAGCCAGACGTTAGAGATTGGATCGCGCCGAAAGCGGCGCGAAGCGGAAGAGGGCAAATGACCACGGTAGCGAACACGAAAGATGCGTTGGCGCAGGCGAAAACGCGAATGGAAAAAGCGGTGGAGGACTTTCGCAAGGACTTGGCGAGCGTGCGCACGGGGCGCGCGAACACGGCGCTACTCGACAATGTGCGCGTGGATTATCATGGGACGCCGATGCCGATCAATCAATTGGGGACGATGTCCGTGCCGGACCCGAGTATGATCGTGATTTCGCCGTGGGATCCGACGGCGGTGCCGCTAATTGACAAGGCGATTCGCACGGCGGACCTGGGATTGAACCCGACGAGCGATGGGAAAGTGTTGCGCGTGCCGATTCCGTCACTGACCGAAGAGCGGCGAAAAGACTTGGTGAAGATGATTCACAAAGTGCTGGAGAACCATCGTACGGCGGTGCGCAACATCCGGCGCGACATCAAGGAGCACGTCGAAAAACTGGAGAAGGAAAAGAAAATCAGCGAAGACGAAAAGAAGCGCGCGCTGGACGAGCTGGAGAAATTGACACACGCGGAGACGAAGAAGGTGGAAGATTTGTCCGCTGCGAAGGAAAAGGAAGTCCTCGAAATAAAGTAGCTGTCAGACGGGGATTTTCCCTGGAACAGCCCTTTCTACGCATTCTCTTGACGTGAACCTGTTTGTGGGCACCATTGAAATTCGCCGAGATTGTATTTTGGATTGCCGGCGGATTCGATTAGGAAGCGCGCAACTCTTTGCGCGTCAGGCGGAGATCCTTGATGGCCCGCAAGAGGGAGGAGACTCGGCGGGCGTCGGCGGGCTGCGAACCGAACCGGGCGGACTGATAGAGCTCAGTGAGTTCGGCGACGGGCCCGGCGAATTCGGGAACGCGAATCGAAGCAGCGAATTCGAGAGGCGTCTGCGCGGGAGATTTGCGCCAGCCGCGGCGTTCAAGCAGGCGCAGCATCTGGCGGTATTCGAAGGCGGCGAGTTCAGGAGGCAATTGGCCTTCGCGGCGAGCGCGCAACCGCCAGCGAACGGCGAGAAAGCCGCCGAGAGCGCGTCCGCGGAAATAGAGCAGGAGCACGAGCAGAAAAACGAGCGCACCGGGAAGCGCGTAGGGCGACG
>JASHQB010000139.1 GCA_030037775.1 Candidatus Acidiferrales bacterium | reverse complement strand
GCCGTGACGCAAGTGATGACCAGTTTCCTCTACGGCATTCAGGCCACTGATCCTTTTACCTTCACCGCTGTTGCTCTTTTGCTGGTTCTCGTGGCGCTCTTCGCCTGCTACATCCCCGCCCGCCGCGCCATGCGGGTCGATCCCATGGTGGCACTTCGTTATGAATAGGAGTTCCATATGAGCTGGCTCACTCGACTTTTTTCGCGCCGCCGCCTCTACGCCGATCTCTCCGCTGAAATGGCCGCACACTTACAGGAAAAGACCGACGCGCTGGTCGCCTCGGGTCTATCTCTCGCCGAAGCCGCGCGCGTCGCTCGCCGCGAATTCGGCAATGTGACCCTGCTCGAAGAGCGCAGCCGCCAAGTCTGGCAATGGCCATCCCTCGAGAGCGTTTTCACCGACGTTCGCTTCGCTCTGCGCATGCTGCGCAAATCCCCGGGCTTCACGCTCATCGCCGTCCTCACTCTTGCCCTCGGCATCGGCGCCAACACCGCCATCTTCAGCCTCGTCGACGGCATCATTCTCCGCCCGCTTCCCTACCCGCACTCCGACCAGATCGTCTACTTCGGCTGGCTCGACAAGACCGAACTGATACCCGACTTGTCCGTTCCTGAATTCGAATTCTTCCGCGACCACGCCACGAGTTTTTCAGCCGTCGCAGGCTCTCAAGGCTACGAAGACGTGGAACTAACGCAAAGTACCTCTAGACGCTGGGTGACGGCTGATTTCGTTACCGACGGATTCTTTGAAGCGCTCGGCGTGAATCCGCAACTGGGGCGCCCCTTCGGCCGCGAATTCACACGCGAGAACGGCGCTTCCGCTGCCGTTCTCACAGACTCCCTCTGGCGCGACGCTTTTGCGGCCGACCCCAACATCATCGGCCGCCAGATTGTCCTCAACAACCAAAGCTACATCATCACCGGCGTCCTGCCGCCCGGCTTCAAGTACACACAGCCCGCCGATCTGTTCGTCTCCTTGCAACTCGGCCACAGCCTCGGCGATAACGGACTGAACACCGATGTCATCGGCCGCCTCAAACCCGGTGTCTCGCTTTCGCAAGCCAACGCCGAAGCGCGCCTCCTCGGCGCGCAGTTTTTCGCTCAGGCCTCCGCCACGCAACACCAGGGCGCCGGCGTCCTTCATCTCGACCGCCTGCAGGATTACCTCGCGAGCGACCATCGCCAAAGCCTCCTGATGCTTCTCGGTGCCGTCGCCCTGCTGCTTCTGATCGCCTGCGCCAACGTCGCGAGCTTGCTGCTCGCCCGCGCCACCTCGCGCCAGAGGGAAATCTCGATTCGCCTCGCCCTCGGCGCGGGACGCCGCCGCTTGCTCCAGCAGTTTCTTTCCGAAGGCCTGCTCCTTGGAATCACCGGGGCCGCCGCCGGTCTCGGCGCCGCGGTGGCTTCGCTGCGCGTTTTCGTATCGGCGATTCCCTGGGACCTTCCCTCCGTCGACCGCATTGCACTCGACGGCCGCGTCTTGCTCTTCACCTCGCTCGTCGCCATCGCTGCGAGCCTCGTTTTCGGCCTCGCCTCCTTCTTCCAAACGCGCAAGCTCGACCTCAACAGCACGCTGAAAGATGGCCGTGCAGTCGCCGGGCCCAGCCGCAGCCGCTCGCGCTTGCTCGACGCGCTCGTCGTCGGCGAAGTTGCCATTGCGCTCATGCTCGCCATCGGCGCCGGCCTGCTGATCCAAAGCCTTTACAATCTCTTCCAGGAGAATCTCGGATTCAACCCGTCGCATCTCGTCCTCATGCGCACGCCTTTCGGTCCGGACAAGTCTGATCCAAACGCTGCTTGGAATTTTGAACGCCAAGCCCTCGCACGCATCCAGTCAATTCCCGGCGTCCAATCCGCCGCGCTTGTTTCCGCCGCTCCGCTGCACGGCCAGGGCAATATTCCCATGCAGCGCGACGGCCGTCCGCAAGACAGCATCGGCGACATGGAGTATCGCCCCATTTCTTCCAACTATTTTTCCACCATGCAAATTTCTGTCCTGCGTGGCCGCGCATTCAGCCGGGACGATTTCACCTCTTCCGTGCCGATCGCCATAATCAACGAAACTGTCGCGCGCGCCTGGTGGCCCAACGAAAATCCCATCGGCGGCCGCATTTTCATCGGGGCATTTCAAGGCCACCAGTATTTCCAGCTTCCACAGCCCGTCTGCCAAGTCATCGGCGTCGTCGCTGACGTCAAGGGAAAATACTTAGATCGGCCCGCGCCGCCGATGATCTATGTACCAGCCTCTCAGGGCCTCGCGGTCAACGGCGGCGTTGACTGGGTCATTCGCACGAACGCCCCGGCCGGAATCGCCTCGGCTCTCCGCAGCGCCATCACCAGCATCTCTCCCGACCAGCGCATCACCGACCTTGAGCCAATGTCCCAGCTCATCAGCGGCTCCAGCTCCATCTCGGAAACGAATTTCGAAGCCCTCCTGATGGGCACCTTCGGCGCGCTCGCCCTCATCCTCACCCTCGTCGGCGTCTACGGCGTGCTGAGTTTCCAAGTCGCTCAGCGTACCCACGAAATCGGCGTACGCGTCGCGCTCGGCGCCACGCGCCGCGACGTCCTGCGGCTGGTCATTACCAAAGCCGTCAAAGTGGCCGCGCTCGGCGTTTTGATCGGCCTCGTCGCCGCTTTCGCCCTGACGCGCCTGATGGCCTCCCTCCTCTATGAAGTGCGGCCCACGGACCCGAGGGTATTTGTTTCCGTTGCGATTCTGGTTCTTGTTGTCGCCTTGCTGGCCGCGTATCTACCCGCTCGCCGCGCGATGAAGGTCGATCCTATGGTGGCTCTGCGTTATGAGTGACGCTCTTGCATTTGTTGCGGTCCGTTTGTACCGCCGGCCTTTTCTTTCCGGTGTTGGTATCGTCGTTCTCGCGGATTTAGTCGCGCCAGCTTCCAGGAGGCTGTCATGAACTGGTTCAGCAAATTGTTTTCACGCCGCCGCTTCTATTCCGATCTCTCCGCCGAGATGCAAGAGCATCTCCGCGAAAAATTTGACGCCCTCATCGCATCCGGCATGTCCCGCGAAGAAGCCGCGCGCACCGCCCGCCGCGAATTCGGCAACACCACGCTTCTTGAAGAGCGCAGCCGCGAAGTCTGGCAATGGCCCTCGCTCGAAAGCTTTCTTGCCGACATCCGCTTCGCCTTCCGCATGCTGTGCAAATCTCCCGGCTTCACCGCCATCGCCATCATCACGCTCGCCCTCGGCATCGGAGCCAATACCGCCCTCTTCTCCATCGTCAATGGCGTCCTGCTGAATCCGTTGTCCTTCCCTGACCCCGATCGCCTCGTCACCGTGGCCGCCAGCAAACCCAATTTCGGCCCGCGCGGCTCGATTTCCTACCCCAATTTCCTCGATTGGCACCGCATCAACCAATGCTTTTCCTACTTTGCCGTTTCCCGCTCGAGCGGCTACCTGCTCACCGGCGTCGGCAATGCCGAAGAACTCGACGCCGCCATGGTCACCTCCGATTTCTTTCCCATGCTCGGCGTCAAGCCGGTCCTCGGCCGCTATTTCACCGCCGAAGAAGATCAAATCGGCTTAGCACACGTCGTCGCCATCAGCACGGACCTGTGGCAACGAAAATTCGGTTCGTCACCCGGCGTCATCGGCAAGGGCATCTCTCTCGACGGTAAGGGCTACACGATCGTGGGCGTCTTCCCCGGCCATCTCGACTTGCCCATGGCCCCCGTGGACATTTACGCTCCACTTGGCGAATTTCCGGCTCCCGGGCTTGCCAATCGCTCCGCCGGCCTCGGCATCCACGGCATCGCCCGCCTGAAACCCGGGATCACCATCGAGCAGGCTCGCACCGATATGCAGCGCGTCACGAACTACATGGCCGAAACCTACCCCGACGCCGATAAAGGAACCGGCGCCACTCTCGATCCCTTGAAGGAAAGAATGGTTGGAAGAGTCCGCGGATTCCTCCTGCTCTTGCTCGGAGCGGTGGGATTCGTCTTGCTGATCGCCTGCGTCAACGTCGCCAATTTGCTGCTCGCTCGCGGCACCGCTCGCAGCCGCGAGATCGCCGTGCGCTCGGCTCTTGGCGCCGGCACCGGCCGAATCGTTCGCCAGATGCTCACCGAAAGCGTCCTGCTCGCAATCCTCGCCGGAGCGGTGGGACTCGCGCTCGCCGCGGTCGGAACACGCGCCGCGCTCGTCGCGCTTCCCGCCACTTTGCCTCGTGCTAGTGAAGTGGGCATGGACCCGCGCGTCCTTTGGTTCAGCCTGGTGCTCTCGCTCTGCGCCGGAGTTCTTTTCGGCCTGGTCCCCGCGCTTCGCACCGCCCGCCGCAACACTTTCGAAACCCTGAAAGAGGGCGGCCGCGGCGCCGTCGGCTCGCGCCACCGCACGCAAGGCGCTCTCGTCGTCACGCAAATGGCAATGGCCCTCGTGCTCCTCACCGGCGCGGGCCTGGTCATCCGCAGCCTCTCCCAGCTCTGGACGGTCGACCCCGGGTTCAATCCCGACAATGTCTTGAGCTTCCAGCTTGCTCTTTCGCCGCAGATGAACACCGCTTCTCCCGCGGCCATCCGCGTGGCCCTCCGCAATTTCGACGAAGCCGTCGCGGCCACTCCGGGTGTCGAAGCCGAGTCGCTCTACTGGGGCGCGCTGCCCATGTACGCCGAAGACGACAACACCTTCTGGGTGGAAGGACAGCCCCAGCCCTCAAGCCAAAGCGCAATGTACAGCGCGCTGAGCTATACGGTCGGCCCGGATTATCTGAAGGTCATGCGCATTCCCTTGCTCGCGGGACGCTTTTTCACCGCCCAAGACGACGAGCATTCCAAGCCCGTCGTCGTCGTCGACCAGGTCCTGGCGCAAAAGTATTTCCCCAATGGCGACGCCGTTGGCAAGGTGATCTACCAGGGAAGCGTGGACAACGCGTTTGAAATCATCGGCGTCGTTGGCCATGTCAAACAGTGGGGGCTCGACACCGACGCTCAAAACTCCCTGCGCTCGCAGTTCTACTTTTCCGTGCGGCAATTCCCCGACAGCATCGTCTCTCTGATGCCCTCGAACACCGGCGTTGTGATGCGCTCCTCGGGAAACATCCTCGGCCTGATGGATTCGATTCGCCGCGCCAGTGACCAGCTCAACAAGGACGAAGTGATTTCCGGCGTCGTGACCATGCACCACATCATCGAGTCTTCGCTCGCGCCTCGCCGTTTCGCCATGATGCTCCTCGGCTCGTTCGCCGCTCTCGCTCTCCTGCTCGCGGGCATCGGCCTCTACGGCGTCACCGCTTATGCCGTCGGCCAGCGCACCCACGAAATGGGCATCCGCATGGCCCTCGGCGCGCAGAAGCGCGACGTTTTCCGCCTCGTCATCGGCCAGGGCCTGCGCTTGGCTCTCGTCGGCGTCGCCATCGGAGCCGTCGCCGCGCTCGTTCTCGTTCGCGTCCTCTCCAGCTTCTCGCAGTTGCTCTACGGAGTCGGCCAGAGTGACCCGCTCACTCTCGCCGCTGTCGCCATCGTGCTGCTCGCCGTCGCCTTCCTGGCCTGCTACATCCCCGCCCGCCGCGCCATGAAGGTGGACCCCATGGTCGCTCTGCGTTACGAATGAGGCCCCTAGTCTAGTTATCGTCGTCTGGATCCACCGCCGGTCGCTTGACCGTCAGAAAGTAGTTCGCATCGAGCTTCGCCGCAAACGAGTGAAACGCTGTGGGCGTCTGATTGAAATTGAAACAGTCCGAAAGATCGTCCGCCGTCGTCCGCGTATCCCAGCGAGGGCAGGTTGAACACCTCTTCCGTAAACTTCAAGAAACTCCCGAAGTCGTGTGTCACGTGCGACACATACCCACTCTTCGCGTACGGCGAGATCACGATCAGCGGAACCCGAAACCCGTATTCATACGAATTCAGAATCGTCGGCGCCACATGGTCGTACCAGCCGCCCCAGTCGTCCCATGAGATCAGGATCACCGTGCTGGACCAAAATTGACTGTTCCCGATCGCATTCACCACCGAAGTCACCCACGACGGCCCGCTCCCGTCGTTTATCCCCGCGTGATCCGAAGAGAGTCCGTTCGGAATCACCCACGTCACTCCCGCCAGATCTCCATTCGCGATGTCCGTCAGCACTTGCGTCTCGGGGATGATCACCTTCGACCAATCCGCCCCGTATCGCATGTGCTGTATCGCATTCGGCGCGGTCCAGATCGAGCCCGACGACGGCGCGTAATATTTCCAGCTGATCCCCGCTGTATCCAGCAAATCTCCCAGCGTCTGGTGCTCGAAGCAAGGGAATTGCGATGTGTTCTCCTGCCCAAGTGGATCGATCAACGCGACTGTTTCATCCGCAGGCGCGGCGCATCCGGCATTCGATGTCGTGTCTGCGCCTCCTGGCAAGATCGGATTCTCCGCCGCGAAAAAATCACTTGTCGCCGTCGGTGCGGACGTGCCCGCGATGATGAATTGATGTGCCGGAAAGCTCGGCCCCTCATTGGTCTGAAACATTCGGTCCCCGAACGTGTACTGCTCCGCCATCTGAAAGTATGGCTGCACGTCCGACGGATCGACGTATTGGTATTGCGGATTCGTCGGCAAGCAGCTCGTCCCGCCCTTCTCGCAAGTGGCTGGAATTCCGTTCGCCCCGTCCATCTTTCCGCCGTCATACATGAGCACAAACGCCGCGTGCTCATGCGACAAGTCGTAGCTGTTCGCCAGGGCGATCGGCGACAGCGGAATTGTCTCCCCGGATGTATTTAAGCCGCTGTTCGCGA
Source organism: Candidatus Acidiferrales bacterium (assembly GCA_030037775.1). GTDB lineage: Bacteria > Acidobacteriota > Terriglobia > Acidiferrales > UBA7541 > DAHUXN01. The sequence goes on along the minus strand of JASHQB010000139.1, from coordinate 167 downwards.
TATCTGCGCCGGGCAGCCCGTGGAATAAATTGTCCGGCGTGCGGTTCTCCTGAAAAATGATCACGACGTGCTCGATCTTCCCTTGAACGGGAGGCGGTTGGGACCCGGTGGATGATGAACCTCCGGCTGCGCAGCCGCCTAGCGCCAAAGTTCCCACCAGAATCCCC
>JASHQB010000138.1 GCA_030037775.1 Candidatus Acidiferrales bacterium | reverse complement strand
AGGAAGTCTGGACGGCGGAATATCGCAGCTTGGAAGAAGCGCGCGCCTCGATCGCTCGTTGGATCGAGGAGTACAATCACGACCGGCCTCATCGCGGAGTCCGAAATCGCACCCCGCACGAGGCCTTCTTGGCTTTTGCAGGTGTACTAAAAAACGAGGCCCTGACTGTCTAAATTAGTGGGGAGCACTACACCTCGGGTGACGAAGACACTTTGCCGTATGCCGGAAGCTGCGGCGCCTTTGGGATCTGCCGGCGAGATGGTCAAGCCTTCGCTTCCACCTGCAGGCGCGGCCATTTTGGTATGCTTATCTGATTTATGGCTCGGAGTTTGTCTTCTATATGTCGCCTGAAACTGATCGGTATTCGGTAGTGTCCAGAGTTTTTCGCACATTTGTTGAGGCATAGGCCTGGTAATGCTCGGCTCCCCTCGGGGGAGCCGAAAGTTTTTGTGCCGCCGTTCATGCCGCTTCGCTCGCTTCCGTGAGTCGGTTCATATCCAGATAGCGCCGCGTGCCCCACTTCGTGCCGGCCACATGGCGCAATCGCGCCGCGGCCAACATCAAGGCGGACTTGCCATCCGGGAACGCTCCCACCACGCGCGTTCTTCGTCGCACTTCGCGCAAGATACGTTCTAGCGGGTTGTTCGTCCGCAGACACCGCCAGTGCTCCCGCGGAAACGCGTAGTAGAACACTGTCTCTTCGATCCCGGCCACCACCAGCGCGGCGGCATCCGTCAGCTTCATCTCTTTCAACTTCGCGGCGACTTGTTCTGCCTTCTGGCGTGCGGCCGCACGATCTTCCTGCGCGTGGATGGCCTTCAGCATCGCCGCTACTTCCTTCACCTTGCTCGCCGGCACCGCCGTCCACACGTTCCGGTAAAAATGCACTGTACACCGCGGCCACATCGCTTCCGGATAAAACTCCCCGAGGCTTTCCACCAACCCCAAACACTTATCCGAAACGAATAGCCGCACCCCTTTCAGTCCGCGTTCCTTCAGATGGCGTAAAAATGCTGTCCAACTGGCCTTGTCTTCTTTCGATCCTTCGGCCACGGCCAGTACTTCGCGAAAGCCTTCGTCGTTCACCCCGATCGCTATCAGCAGCGACACGTTTCGCACTTCGCCGCCCCAACTCCGTTTCAACCACAGCCCATCCAGAAACACATACGCATGGTTCCCCTCGATCGGCCGGTTGCGCCAAGTCTCGATCTGAGCATAGATCTTCTGGTTTAGCTCGCTCACCGTGCTCGGGCTCACGCGCGTGCCCCACAGCGCTTCGGTAATATCTTCGACGCGTCGTACGCTCACGCCAGCAAGATACATCTCCACTAGTGCTTCCTCCACCGAACTCTCTCGCCGCTTGTAGCGCTCGATGATCGCTGTCTCGAATGGCAAGCTTCGCAGCTTGGGAACCTTCCAGCGGACGGGACCGGCTTGGGTATGCAACTGCCGCTGGTAGGAACCGGCACGCGTGTCCTGGCGCCTCGGTGCGCTCATAACGCTCCGCACCGCAGAGCCGATCCGCCTCCGCGTCCAACAACGCGTTCAGCGTCTCTTCCACCGTGCTGCGCACGACTTCTCCCAGGTGCTCCTGAATCTTCCCCTCATCAATCTGGATCACCTGGCTCAACCTCGGCACTTCTCCCTGGTTGGTGGGCTCCATCACCCCTCCTCTTGGGCCTTCCCGAGGCCCTCTGTTTTACCAACCAGACCCTCTCCTCCTCAAATGTGCGAAAAATAGCGTACGTTATCCGGTGTTCGGGAAGCCACCAGGCTCTGCAGTCGCCAGATCAAAAGCGTCAGAAGCGAAATTCGGCGGTTCTTTCTTGAAAAGCTTTATCTTTCACAGTTCCCACAACCGATCGACCGCGGCTTCCTGTAGACAAGCGTCATCGATTCCGTTTGTGGAAGATCATCTGCCCGCAAATAGAAGCTTAGGTTAAGACCCTTCGGACAACCGCTTCAATGCTTCTGCGACGGTGCAGTCCTCTGCGCGCGCAGACGGCTGTCGGCGGTCGTCTGGGCAGCAAGCGCCGCTTGACTCCACTGGATCCCTGGATAAAGACTCGGTATCCGAAAAGCACGATAGGCCAGCTGGTTTTGGATGTTCATCTGCCACACTACCTGCGGACTCTGTTCCTGGGTTGCTTCCTGGACAAATGAAACGCCTGGCGTAAACAAATTGTCACCAACGTCAAATTCCACGTCTCCGTTCGAAAGTACCAAAGCATCTCCGCAACAAACGGAGTAGGCCGACCCCGACAGATTGTCCTCCCATTGAACCTGCGCCGTTTTTGTAGTTTCGTTGAGGTTGAATATAGGTACGCTAGCGTAGCAGCTAATGACGCCGGGGGAACCACATACCGCGCCACTTGAGTTCACCAGGCGGTTGGTCCCATCGTTGTAGAACATCATTGAGAAGCTTCCGGCGCTATTCGGGCCCGCGATTGTGGGGTAATGCTGCCCGTAGTTCCATTCGATCGGTGAGTCACCACTGGGCAGGGTGAAGTCTCCTTGGTACCCGAAGTGCCACAAAACGCTTCCGTCGCCGCTCCCGTTTTCATAGTTGATTTTTATGATCCAGTTTTGATTTCGCATAGAAAGGATGATGTTTCCGTCGTCCGGGGTATAAACCAGCGCATTGGAATGGGTCCAATCGGCGACACCGTTCGCGATGCCGTAGGGGATGCGACTGACGTCGAGGTGGTCGAATGCCGACCAAGTCCACACCGGAATACCTTGTTGTGGATCCCAGTCGATGAGAGCGTCTCCAGTCACTATGGTTCCAGGCGGGAGCCCCGCCTGGTTGGCGAAGGTCTCATTGTAATTGACAAGAAGAATGTAATGCCCGTTAGGTAATTTCAGAATGTCATGATGAAGATTTAAAGCCTGAAATGATGCTCCTATCGATGTGAGACCAGCATTGATTTCGGGGAGAGTAAGTCGATATATTATGTCTCCTGCTAGATCTATCTCTCGGACTTCGTTGACAGTCGAGACGCCGGGCGGGACGCTGGTCCCATTTGTCTCGGGCGCAACGACCATTAGTATATGGCCATTTGGCAATAGCTTCATCGGTTCTGGCCACAAGCCCACGCCTCCAAAGTCGTAGTACCAAATAACATTCCCAGATAGATCGGTGACCACACCTGTAAGGTCATTTCCTCCATAGAGGAGATCCAGGCATAGCATTTCAACCCCGGGAGCCGGAGCCGTGCTGCCCGGTTGCTGGACAGTGATACTGGGCGGTGGGGAAGGCAGGGGTCCCGTAGCGAACGTGTGATCGGTATCGGTAACTTGTGTCCCATTTGGAAGAGAAAGAGTGGCTTGCATGTGATATGTCGTGCTGGCTTGCATTCCTGCTACGAAGATACTGACCGTTCCACCGAAATTGGGGGCTGACTGGGCCGACGTCGTAAGGCCATAATTGGTGCTTTGGCCAAATTGAATCTGGACGCCGGCTCCCTCCGGTGCCTGAATTGAATATGATGCTACAAGCGGATTGTTCGTGGAATTCACCATGCCGGGAGTGAACTTCGAGGGATTGAAAACTTGAACGAAACCGGGCGTCGATGGTACGCCGTCCGCTGGAATCTCTGCCGTGACTGTCACATTCTGCACCGCCGGGTTGGCCGGTGTGGTGTAGACGCCGGCTGAACTAATTGTTCCCGTTGACTGAGAACCTCCCATGGCCCCATTGACCATCCACACTACCTGTGAATTTGGTGATCCGTTTAGAGTGGCCGTAAACTGAATTGTCTGGCCAGGCAAAACAACCGCTTGCGACGGGGTAACAACTGGCGTGGAGTTTCTGGCACACCCCGAAAGCAGGCACAAGCCGGTAAGTATCGAACTCAGAAGCGCAAGTCGGGTCTTGTCGTTTCTCAATTTATCCTCCCAAGCAAATGTGCGTACACTGGATGTTGTTTTGATGGAACGAGGGCCACACACTCATACAGCAACAATTGCTCTTAGACAAAGAAAAAGTTCCACAGATTCGAGCTTTCATCGACAATACTAGGAGTTCCTTTCTCCTGGACAGGAGTCCGGAAGCGGCCGAGGCCAACGCCAAGGGCATGGTCAACTGAACATAATTCCGTTGCTCGATTGTCCCGGCTGTCTGCGCGCTCGCATCCGCCGACGGCTCTGTTCTTAACCCAATCCTGGATGAAAAGTTTCCGTTTGCCGAGTGGATTTCCTTAGACTGTCTCAGGCTGTTCGCCAGGACAGGTTCCTCGGAAGACAAAAGAATCGTGCACGGGTCGCGAAGCGGCAGCTCCTTCGGTATCTTGGAATTTCAGGATGTCTCAGAGAGTTGTTCCCGTTCCGAGGAGCGGCCGTCCATGCTCACCTGTCCGAATTGCGGCTATAAGCAACCCAGCGGAGACAAATGCCAGAAGTGTTCGTCGCTATTTTCGTATTACTCGCAATCGAAAACGCCGCCGGACAATTCGGCACAACTGCCGGCCGCAGCGCAGTCCGAGACCCCGCCCAGTTCGACGGCGCCATCGGAAGGGTTCTTCATTCCGTGGCGCACGGCCTATCGCGTGATGAGCGGGACAAGCCTCGTGCTGTTGCTCATCGTGATTTTCCTGATCTTTCATAAAGCTGCTCCCCCGCAAGTACGCGTCGATCCGCAAGCGGCCGCGCGCGCGGCTGCGAAGCTTTCTGAGGCGCAGACCGCGGCGCAGCAAAATCAGCCGCACCAGGTCACGCTCGATTCCACGGAAGTGAATTCATATCTCAATTCCAATTTGCAGTTAGCTAACGCCGCCGCAAAATCTGACGCGGCATCCTCGGCCGCGGGAAGTCCGGCCGCGGCGGCGGATTCAAGCGCCACGCCCGCCGCATCCGCAGAGGCTCCTGCTGCCGAGCCGACCATCGACGACGTGCAGTCCGCGGTAAAAGATGTGAAGGTAAATATGGTCGGCGATTTAATCAAAGCGTATGTGACGTTCGATTTTCACGGCAAGGACATGTCGCTCGAACTCGACGGGCATCTCTCTTCGGAGGGTGGCTACTTGCACTTCGAGCCGACGGCGGGGGAACTCGGTTCGCTGCCGTTGCCGCAATCAACCCTCGATGCTGCCGTGGATAAGCTCATGTCGTCGCCGGAAAACCGGGAGAAGATGCGCCTGCCACCGGGGATCAACAGCATCAAGATTGTGAACGGCCAAGTAGTCGTCAACTAGCCGACGCCACTACAAATTGCACGGCGGCTCCAAAACTTTCTCGGAGCCGTCTTCAGGAAAACAACTCCAGGATTTCCTCGTAGCGCTTGAACGGCGGAATCAGGTAAGCGCCGGACATTTCCGTTCGCGCCCAATCGAGCATGCGCCGCGCCAAGTGGAATCCACGATCGCGGGCGGACGCGCCGGCAGATTCCATTTCCTTCAGAGTTGCTTCGGGAATCAAGATTCCGGGAACTTCATTGTTCAAGCGCAACGCCTGTTTGTAACTGGTGAGCGGCCACAAACCAACCAGCACCGGTATCGGTGATTTTCCGCCGATTTTTTTCAGGAAGGCGCGCCAGTGCTCCGGGTCGAAAATCGGCTGGGTCATGGCGAAGTGCGCGCCGGCTTCGACTTTGGCGAAGAAGCGGCGGATTTCTTCTTCCAGGTCGTCGGCAACAGGATTGACGGCCACGCCGATGGTGAAATTCGTGGCTCCGCCAAGATTTTTCCCCGCCCAGTCGGTTCCTTGATTGAGGCGCGCGACCACTTTGACCAGGCCAGTCGAATCCACCTCGTAGACACCGCTCGTTTCGGGATGGTCGCCGAGCGACGGCGGATCGCCGGTGATGGCCAGCACGTTGCGCACGCCGCCGACGGACCATGCGCCGAGCAGCATGGCTTGCAAGCCGATGATATTGGCGTCGCGCGTGGTGAGATGCGGAATGGTTTCGATGCCATGGGCTTCGAGAGCGCCGGCCAGCATCAGCGCGTCCATGCCGACGCGCGCGAGCGTGCCGCTATTGATGTCGATGACGTCGACGCAGCCGGAGGCGGTGACGCGCTTGACCTGGTCAAGCACGCGGTCGACGCTGGTGCCTTTGGGCGGATCGATTTCCACGGATACGGCGAATTTGCCGCTTCGAATTTTCCGCCAGAACTGGCTTTCGGGCTCGCGCGTGGCCAGGCGGCGCGTTTTCTCGCGCGGCTCCAAAGTCTCTTCGGCGATGCCAGCAGGAGAAACATGTGTTGCGCTGGACGGGCGAAGATTCTTGACCGCGTCAACCATGGCGCGAATATGCTCGGGCGTGCTGCCGCAGCAGCCCCCGAGAAGGCGAACGCCAAGCGCGGCGGCATCGCGCGCGAAGTCGGCGAAGTAATCCGGCGACGATTTGGGATACACAATACGGTCGCCGATACGCTTGGGAAAGCCGGCATTGGGCATGGCGCTCAGCGGCAATTTGGAATCGCTCGTGGAATTGGCAAGCTCGCGAAGAATCGGCAGAAGAAGCTGCGGACCGATGGTGCAGTTGGCGCCGATGACTTGAACGTTTTTTGTTTTCAGTTTAACGACGGCGTCTTCCGGTCGCGTGCCGTCGAAGGTGCTGCCTTCTTCAGAGTAGGTCAGCTGCGCGACGACGGGAGATTTTGAGAAGGAGCGGATGGC
>JASHQB010000137.1 GCA_030037775.1 Candidatus Acidiferrales bacterium | reverse complement strand
TGCATTTTTCCCTTTGAGACCTTCGGGCAGAAATTCCTGATCGAGGCGCGGCACCTCTCGCCGCAGGCCGCATCGCTACTGGTGGGCATGGAGCCGTTCTTCTCGCTAATCGGCATGCCGATCTTCGGCCTGCTCGTCGATCGTTACGCGCGTCGGTCATTGCTTATGATGTTTGGCTCGTTGCTTATTGTGCCTGTGTTCCCCATGCTGGGTTTCACGAACATCTCGCCGGTGATTCCGCTCGCGATGATGGGCGTGGCTTTCGCGTTGGTGCCGGCGGTGATGTGGCCGGCACTCGTTTACGTGGTGGACAAGTCGCGGCTGGGCTTGGCCAACGGCATGTTGGATTCAGTGCAGCAGCTGGGGCTTGTGATCATCAATCTGCTGATCGGCTGGGCCAATGACCACTGGCTGGCGAGCGCAGTCAACAGAGCGGGCTACCACGCCGGCTTGTGGATGTTCACGGGGATTGCGATGCTTGCCGTGCTATGCGCGTTCGCTTTGTGGCGCGTGGAAACGGGTCCATCGGCGCACGGTCTGGAGACCATGACCGCAGGACAATAGTTTTGTTGGCTCCGTGTCCGTTCCACCAAGTGAATTTGCACAGTTGGACTGCAATCTTGACGAAGGCTTTCAGGCTGCCTTAAAGTTCTCCGGAACAATATGAAAATCGCTGACATGAATTGGATGCAGGTTGAAAAAAAATTGCAGCAGGACCGCCGCGCTATCGTGCCGGTCGGCAGCACCGAACAGCACGGATATCTGCGCCTGACCGTCGACGCGATTCTGGCTGAGCGCGTGAGCTGCGAGGCCGCCGAGCCTCTCGGCGTGCCGGTGTTTCCCGTGCTCAGCTATGGCATCACTCCCTACTTTCGCGCATATCCCGGGACCATCAGCCTCCGGCTCGATACCTACCAGCGCATCGTTGCGGATATTCTCGACAGTCTTGCGGAGACCGGATTCACGCGCGTGATGTTTGTGAACGGCCACGGCGGAAACACTCCCGGCGGTTCCATTCTGCAGGAATGGATGAACGCGCATCCGGGAATCATCGTGAAGTGGCACAACTGGTGGAACGCGCCGCGGACCGCCGCCGCAGTGGCAGCCGTCGATTCCGTTGCGTCGCACGCGTCATGGATGGAAAACTTTGCCTGGACGCGGCTGTCGGACGTGAAGCTGCCTGACGGCCAGAAGCCGATGATCGACCTTGCCCGCATGCGCATGATGGATGCTGCGGGCGTGCGGGCCTACCTGGGCGACGGCAATTTTGGCGGCGTGTACCAAAAGCCCGACGAGCAAATGATGCAGGTGTGGCGCGCTGGCGTCGAGGAAACGCGCGAGGCGCTTGAGGGTCCGTGGGCGTGACCCTAGAGGCAGCCGGCGCGCCGAAGCGGATTCTAATCTGGGGCGCAGGAGCCATTGGGGGGACCGTTGGCGCCTATCTGCGCCGCTCGGGTATTGACGTCACGGCGGTGGATGCAAACGGCGCGCACGTGCGCGCGATACGCGAGCGAAGCCTCGCCATCACTGGGCCGATCGAGAACTTTGTGCAGACACTGCCGGCGTATTCACCGGATGATGTCTCCGGAACCTGGGACACCATTTTCCTGTGCGTCAAAGCGCAGCATACCGAAGCGGCGGCGAAGCAGCTTGCACTGCATCTCGCTCCGGACGGTTTTGTTGTGTCGCTGCAAAACGGCTTCAATGAGTTGACCATCGCAGATGTAGTCGGCCGCGAGCGCACCATGGGCGCGTTTATCAACTTCGGCGCCGATGTCTTAGAGCCTGGCGTAGTGCACTTTGGCGGGCGGGGCGCCGTTGTGGTCGGCGAGCTGGACGGTCGCCAAAGCGAACGTCTTGTGCGCGTTCATCGCGCCCTGCGGCAGTTTGAGCCGGATGCGACCATCACAGACAACATATGGGGCTACCTCTGGGGCAAGATGGGATACGGCTCTCTGCTCTTTGCGAGCGCCCTTACACCCGTCAGCATCGTCGAGGTGCTCGACTCGCGGGATGCGCGGCCAGCGCTGACCGCGCTAGCTCGAGAAGTGATGGCTGTCGCTGCGACCGAGGGCATAAGTCCGATGGGTTTCAACGGCTACGATCCCGCAGCGTTCGGCGCCAGCCGAACATCCGCGGCGGTCGACTCCTCGTTCGACGCCATGGTTGCTTTCAACCGCCGCTCCGCGAAGACGCACAGCGGAGTGTGGCGCGACATTGCGGTTCACCATCGCAAGACCGAGTGCGACGCACAGTTCGCACCCATCCTGAGACTGGCGCGTCACTCCGGCATCGCCATCCCTCACATCGAACGGCTGGTATCTATCATGCACGAAGTGGAAACCGGTGCGCGCCCGCAATCGCTCGACAATCTCGCACTGCTGAATGATGAATCCGTTCTGCGCTCAAGCAGCACGCATTCAGGATAATCATCGTCTCCATGCAAATCCGTTTCGACAATCGAACTGTAATCGTGACCGGCGCCGCGCACGGCTTCGGCCGCGCCATCGTCTTGAACTTTGCAAGTCTCGGTGCGCACGTGGTGGCCTGCGACGTAGTTGAGGCCGAACTCGGTGAAACCGCTCGAATGGCGAAGGAACAAAGGACGCCGCTCGAGATTCGCGCGCTCGACGTAAGCAACCGCACCGCCGTACACACCCTCATCGCTGAGATACTCCAATCCACCGGCCGCATCGACATTCTCGTCAACGACGCCGGTGGCGTTCTAGGCCAGGTCGGCCGCCCACTCGAGGAAATCTCGGAAGCCGACTGGCGCGCCATTTTTGCCGTGAATCTCGACGGCGCGTTTTACTGCAGCCAGGCCGTCGCTCCCGTGATGAAGGCCGCGCGCTACGGCCGCATCATCAGCATTTCCAGCGGCGCCGGCCTCGGCATCAGCCTCACCGGTATTCAGGCCTACGCTTCGGCCAAAGCCGGGCAGATCGGTTTGACCCGCCAGCTTGCGCACGAACTCGGCCCATGGGGCATCACGGTGAACAACGTGGCGCCCGGTTTCGTCCGCTCGAATCCGACCACCGAAAAGCAGTGGCAGTCCTACGGCGAAGAGGGCCAGCGCCGCCTGATCGAAAGCATCGCCCTCAAGCGCCTCGGTTCGCCGCAAGACATCGCCAATGGCGTGTTATTTTTTGCCAGCGAGCATGCCGGATGGATCACCGGCCAGACGCTCGCCGTCGACGGAGGCAAATAAGGAGCTCGTCATGTCACAACAGATTTTGAAAGTCGGATCGCTTTCCGCCGCGCGTGGAGAAAAAGTCTTTGGCGTGAACGAATTTCTCGTGCACGGCCAGCCTTACCGTCTTCCCATGTGGCTCATCAACGGAACTGAAGGGGGCCCCTCTCTCGTCGTCACGGCCGGAGTCCACGCCGCCGAATACGCCAGCATCGCGGCCGCGCTCGAACTCGGCCGCGGGCTCGAACCCCACACTTTGCGCGGCCGCGTCATCGTTGTGCCGGTCATCGACATGCCCGCATTTACCGCGCGCTCCATTTACATCTGCCCGCTCGACGGCAAGAATCCCAATCGCGTTTTTCCCGGCAATCCCAATGGCACGGCCTCCGAACAAATCGCCGACTGGGTTTTTCGCAACGTCATCTCGCAAGCCGAATATTACGTCGATCTGCATGGCGGCGATTTGAACGAAGCGCTCGTTCCCTTCACCATTTTCTTTCGCACCGGTAACAAAGGCGTCGACGAAACGTCACTCGAAATGGCTAAAGTTTTCGGCATTCATTTTCTGGTGTGCAGCGAAACGCCCGGCTCCACTTTCTGCGCCGCGTCGCGCGCCGGCATTCCCTCCATCCTCGCTGAATCCGGCGGTCAGGGCATTTGGACCCCGGAGCACGTCGCCGATCACACGCGCGGCCTGAACCGCTTGATGCGCCACCTCGGTATGATTTCCGGTGGTGCGCCGCAACCGGCGCCATTGACGCTGCTCGAACGCTTTCTCTGGCTGCGCAGCGAGCACACGGCGTTGTGGTATCCGGCGATTGCCGTGAACGACAAAGTGAAGACCGGCCAGAACCTTGGCTGCGTGAAAGATTACGAAGGCCGCGTGCTGCAAACGGCCATCAGTCCCGCAGACGGGGTCGTGCTCTTCATCGTCACGTCCCTCGCCATCAACCAGACCGATCCTCTCCTGGCCGTTGGCGCATGACTACGAATCAATCGACGTCACTCCGACAATTCTTGCAGGCAACCGGCTGGCCGCAATGACTTACCGGGGAGCCAAACAGAAGAGTTCTGCGCACTCCTATGGATTCAGCTTCCTACTCGTACCTTAACGCCACCATCGGATCGACTCTCATCGCCCGCCGCGCCGGAACGTAGCACGCGAGCAGCGCGACGACGGTGAGCACAATGGCGACGCCGGTGAACGTGAGGGGATCCGTCGCACTCACGCCATAGATAATGTCTGTCATCAGTCGGGTCAATCCCGCGGCGGCAGCCAGCCCAATCGCCACGCCGATCAGTGCGAACGTCACGCCCTGACCGAGGACCATTTTGAGAACGTCGCCCCGCTGCGCACCGAGAGCGATGCGAATCCCGATTTCATGTGTGCGTTGGCCGGCAATGTAGGAAATGACGCCGTAAATTCCGATCGCCGAAAGCACCAGGGCGAGCGCCGCAAAAGTAGCGAGCAAAATCATGGCGAAGCGCCGCGCTGCGAGCGTTTGCGAAACAATGTGGTCCATTGTTTCCGGATCAAAAAGCACGGCCTTGCTGTTGAAGTTGTGGACCGCATCGCGAATCGCACCGGTGATTGCATCCGGCGAGCCAGCCGTGCGCAAAATATATCCCGGTGAACTGGCGAACTGTTTAAGCGTTGCGTCCGGGAGCTGCAGCACGGGGATATAAAACTCCGGATACAGGACGCTATGACTTTCATCCAGGCCGAATTCGTTGATGTGTCCGACCACGCCGACGATTTCGAGCTGCCCCTTGAGGACCAAATCGAAATGGAGGTGCTTGCCGATGGGATCCTGACCGTGGAAGTAGCTGCGCGCGAGATTCTCATCGATGACGCAGATTCGCGGAGAGTCGGCGTCATCCTGCGGGCCGAGGAAGCGCCCGCGCAGAAGCGGGATGCGCATCACTTTGAGGTAATTAGTGCTGGCGACGGACCATACGGCGTCGGGCAAGTCATTTTGGTTGGCGACCTTCGCCTGCCCATCAAGCCAGAACGGCAGGCCTGAGTAATCCCCCGTCAACGGCGCTTCGTTCAGCAAAGCGACGGCGGTCACGCCGGGAACGGCCGCGACCTTATCACTGACTTGGCGCAGCTCAGCGCGAACAGTAGTTGGGTTAGCGTTGATAATAGATGGCGGGAAGCCAACGCTGAAGGACAACACATCGTGCGGGTCGAAGCCCGGGTTGACGCTCAAGAGGCGGACGAAAGTACGGATGGTGAGACCTGCGCCGATCAATAACACAACGGCAAGAGCCATCTCGGCGATGACAAAAACGCCCTGCGTGCGATAACGCGCGGCGCTCGCGCCGTGGCCGCCCTCCTTCAGCGTTTCCTGCACGTCGGAATGCGAAGTTTTCAGGGCGGGAGCGAGGCCGAAGAGAATTCCTGCGACCAAAGAGATGGCGACGGTGAATAGCAAGACGTGCGGATCGATGCGCACGTCATTGGCGCGCGGCAGCGTGCTGGGAAGAACGGCGAGCGCGGCGCTCGTTCCCCACCACGCAAGTAACAAGCCAAGCGCGCCGCCGCCGAAGGCGAGGAGCATGCTTTCGGTAAGCAGCTGGCGGACCACGCGGCCCTGGCTTGCCCCGAGAGCGGCGCGAATGGCGAATTCACGGGCGCGTGCGGTGGAGCGCGCGAGAAGCAAGTTGGCCACGTTCACGCAAGCGATGAGCAAGACGAAGCCCACGGCAGCCAGCAAAATCAGAAGAAGCGGTTCAATATCCTTAACCATCTCCTGCTTCACCGGTGTCAGAGCGACACCAGCGTCTTTGTCTGCTTCAGGATACGTGGTCGCGAGATTGGCTGCCACACGGGCCATGTCGGCGCGCGCTTGCGCAAGAGTCACGCCATCCCTGATGCGCCCAAGCCCAAAGATTCCGGCATGAATCTTCCGATCCCGCATGAATGAGCTTTTGTCCGCTCCGAGCGGGACATAAACATCGCCCAGCACAAAATTAAAGTTCGCGCAGCAAAAATAAAAATCGGCGGGGAGCACGCCGACGATGCTGTAGTCGGTACCGTCGAGATTCATCGTCTTGCCGATGACGTCACCTGCGGAAGCGAATTTGGACTTCCAGAAACCATTGCCGAGAATGACCGCGGGCGGACCATTCAATTGATCATCGGCTGGTGAAAAATTGCGTCCGAGGATAGGAATGACGCCGAGAGTCGGAAAGAAAGACGCGGAAACTTCCACCGAGGAGACGCGTTGCGCGTCAGTCTTGCCGATCCAGTTGAAGCCGCCAGACGCTCTGGAGTATGCCGCCAGCGAGGAGAACGAGTGATTGTCGCGGACCCAATCGAGAAAGTCGGGATAGGAAACGTTGTTTTCTCCACCGCCCGGCTCCGAAACACCCACGCTGACGACTTGCTCGGGATGCGGGTACGGGAGCGGGTTGAGCAGGACGCCGTTCACCAGCGAGAAGACCGCGGTATTCGCGCCGATGCCGAGGCCGAGGGTGAAAACGGCGACCGCGGTGAACCCGGGCGACTTGCGCAGCATGCGCAGCGCGTATCGCAGATCTTGAGTGAGCGTTTCGAGCCACTGCAATCCCCATGCCGCGCGCACGTCTTCTTCGATCTTCAGCGTGT
>JASHQB010000009.1 GCA_030037775.1 Candidatus Acidiferrales bacterium | reverse complement strand
ATCGCGGTGTTGGCGCCGATGCCGAGGGCCAAAGTGAGAATGGTGACGGCGGTGAAGCCGGGCGATTTGCGCAGCATGCGGAAGGCAAAACGAACGTCCTGTGCGAGAGCGTCCAGAAATGGCAGGCCGCGATGGTCGTGCACCGATTCCTTGATCTGGTCCGCGCCGCCCAGCGAGAGCTTGGCCTCCCGGCGAGCTGCTTCCGGCGGCATGCCGCGCGCGATGTTTTGCTCGACCAGCAAAGCGAGGTGAGTCTGCAATTCCTCGTCGAGCGTCTGGTCGCTATGCCGCTTTCCCAGGGCCCTTCGAAGCCGAGAGGCAATCTGTCGCAGCCAGTTCATGGAATATCTCCTGCGCACACTTATTCGTATCTGAGCGCGACCATCGGATCGACGCGCGTGGCGCGGCGGGCGGGGATCCAACACGCTGCCATTGCCACCACGATCAACACTGCCGCCACCGCGCTGAAGGTGACCCAATCGTTCGCGCTCACTCCGAATAACTGGCTCGCAATAACTTTCGTCGAGCCGAGCGCCACCAGAACGCCGATCACTATGCCGGGCAATATCAAAGACAGGCCTTCTTTCGTGACCAGCCACATCACGCTCGAACGCTGCGCGCCCAGAGCCATTCGCACGCCAATTTCCTGCGTTCGACGAGAGACGCGGTACGCGAGCGTGCCGTAAAGGCCGGTACAAGCCAGCAGCAGAGCCAAGACCCCAAATCCACTCGAAAGTTCCGCTACGGCACGATTCTGCCGGAGCGTCTTGCTCACCACTTGCTTCATTAGCTCGATGCCAGTTATGGGAAGACCGGCGGCAACTCCCTTCACTGTCGGCCGAACGGCAGCCGCTATCGCCTGAGGATCGCCAGTTGTGCGAATCTCGATGTCTTTGGCGTAAGCTGCGTTATGCGAATCTTCACCCGGCACCTGTAATGCGGCGGCAAATTCCATCGGCGGCACGTCGTCCCGTAAGGAGTAGTAGCGCGCATCGGCGGCTACCCCAACAATGGTCAGTGCCTGCTTGGGATCGAACGGCGCACCCAGTGAAAATCGCTTTCCAATCGGGTTCACACCCGGGAAATACTTCCGAGCCATGGCTTCATTGATTACGGTCACGAGCGGCGAGCCGGTGCGGTCGTCTGGGTTTATATCGCGCCCCAATAAAATTGGGATGCCCTCGGTTTCAAAATAGCGCGGCCCGACGATCTCTTTCTCTACAAATTCAGACATTACTTCGCGCGTTGGGCGCACGGCTGGCTGGCCCTCTATGGTGAAGTTACTTCCCCAGGAATCGCCCGAAAGCGGGTTGTAGTTGTCCAGCGTGGCGGAACGCACACCCGGAATCGACTGAAGCCGGTCGAGCAACTCTTCATATAGCTGTGGTGTCTGGTCGGGTGTGTACCCGGCCTTTTGTGCGTCGATTCCGACAAGCAGAATGTGATCTTGATCGAAGCCGAGGTCCTGATCCGCCAATTTCTGAAACGTACGCACGAAGAGTCCCGCTCCTACCAACAGCACCATGGAGGCCGCTACTTGAAATATTACGATCGCATTAGGAAAGCCATGCCGCAGCCGCGAACTCGAGGAGCCCTTGGTCGGAGTTGTTAAGTCTGTATCGCCGGCCCGCAGGGCGGGCACCAAGCCGAATAGAATCCCGGCAAGCAGCGACACGCTCATGGAAAAGACCAGCACGCGACCGTCGAGCCCGCCCTCTGCGAGGCCGTGGCCTACTACCAAGAGGACCAGCGCACGCGCCGCCCATTTTGCCATCAGTATTCCGACCGCCCCGCCAATCGCGGCGAGCAGCACACTCTCGGTAAGCAACTGACGAATCAGCCTGCCGCGGCGGGCGCCGACCACCAGCCGAATCGAGATCTCTTTCTCTCGCGCCGCCGAACGCGAAAGCAGCAGGTTTGCCACGTTGGCACAGGCTATCAGCAGGACGATACCCACAATCACCGCGAGAACTTCGAGCGGTTGCGCGTATCGCATACGCACATAGGAAATGCCTCCGGCACCCGCGTGAAGCTGAACATGCGAGTCGGCGATGTCCTGATCGCTCTCGCCTTCCCGGTCCGTCTGGGCGTAAAGCACTTGCTTCAACTGCGTGTTGACGATTGCCTCTGCCTCACGAACTTTCACGCCCGATTTGAGGCGGCCTACAATGTTGAGCCAATATTCATGGGTATCCGCAGAGAATGTACGGCCAGGAATCACTTCGGGCTGGCGTGCCAGCGTAATCCACAGATTGGGTATCAGGTAGGTGTTGACTCCTGTGAATCCCCGTGGCGCAACACCTACGATCGCAAAGGGGATGCCGTTCATCTCAATCGTCGTGCCAATTACGGCGGGATCGTTATGGAACCTGTCGGTCCAATATCCATAGTCCAACACGGCCACTGGCGCGGACGAAACCTGATCATCATCGGGCGAGAGCAATCGCCCAACGGCCGCGTGCAATCCGAAAAACGAAAAGAAATTTCCCGCAACCATCGTGCTCCGCGCGGACTCGGGCCGTTCGGCGCCGTTCATGCGCACGGTCAGGATCGTGCGATCCGTCTGATACGCCGTGAGTTGTCTGAAAGATTGATTGTGGTCGTTGAAGTAGGCGTAATCCTGGCTTGAAAATTGCGACCAAATGCCCGTTTGTCTGCCCGACTGACCTCCGCCTAGCGCGAAATCTGAAAAAAGGACCAATTCATGCGGGTTCGCAACCGGAAGCGAATTCAATAGCACCGAATTGACCAGAGAGAAAATCGCAGTGTTCGCGCCGAAACCGAGTGCGAGCGTCAACACGGCGACCGTGGTGAAGCCGGGGTTCCTGCGCAGCATGCGCAAACCGAAGCGCAAGTCTTGTGTCACCGTGTCGAGCAGCGGGAGGCCGCGATGATCGTGCACCGATTCCTTGATCTGGTCCGCGCCGCCCAGCGAGAGCTTGGCCTCCCGGCGAGCCGCTTCTGGCGGCATGCCACGCGCGATGTTTTGCTCGACGAGCAAGGCGAGGTGAGTCTGCAATTCCTCGTCGAGCGTCTGGTCGCTATGCCGCTTTCCGAGGGTGCCTCGAAGCCGAGAGGCAATCTGCCGCAGCCAGTTCATGGAATATCTCCTGCGCACACTTATTCGTACCTGAGCGCGACCATCGGATCGACGCGCATGGCGCGGCGGGCGGGGATGTAACAGGCGGCGAGTGCGACGCCGAGGAGCAGAAGCGCGACCGCTGCGAATGTCGCCGGATCCGTCGGACTCACGCCGTAGAGCAAGCCCGACAGAAAACGCGTCAGAGCCACCGAGCCGGCGAGCCCACATCCCAGACCGGTCAGCACGACAAGCATTTCTTCGCCCAGCACGAGTCTGAGCAGGTCGCGGCGTTGAGCGCCGAGCGCCATGCGAATGCCAATCTCGCGGGTGCGCTGCGACACCGAGTAAGCGATCGCTCCGTAGAGGCCGACCGCGCCGAGGAGAAGCGCCATCGCTCCAGCGACGCCCAGCAACACCAGAGTGAACGACGTGCGCGCCAGAGATTTGAGGTAGAGAAAATTCAGCGTGTAGACGTTGGCAAGTGGAAGCTTGGCGTCAACCGACCAAACGGCGCGACGAATTTCGCTTGCAAGGCTCTCCGAGCCCGATCGGGAGCTGCGCACGACGAAGGTGGCGTAACGCAGCGCGCTAAGCGGTTCGGACCGGAAATTTCGGAGCAGAACTGGCCAGTAGACGTCGGTGCGGGCGGGCTTGTCCAAGCCGTCGTCGCGCACATCGCCAACGACTCCAATGATCTGACGCCAGTCGTCAATCGAAGAGATGCGGATGCGCTTGCCAATCGCGTTTGCCGGCGAACCCCAGTATTCGCGGGCAAAATTCTCGGAGATAAGGACGACCGGAAGTTTGTCGTACGTGTCTGTCCAGGTCAGGTCGCGTCCGGCGATGAGCGGCGTGCCGAAAGTTTGCAGGAATCCCGGCGAGACATAGATCAAGTGGCGGAAGGGAGGGAGTTCTCCCTTCGCGTAAGTGCGGTCTTCGGCAAAAACATTGTCCACGTTGCTGCTTCCGTCCAGGGGAACAGAGCTTGAAAAGCCAACTGCGGAAACGCCGGGGATAGCGGCGAGTTTGTCCTGGATTTGCTGCTCGACCCGCGGAACTTTGGCGTCATCGGGCACGTCGGTGCTCGGAATGGCGATGCGAAATGTTTGCAGGTCGGAGGGGCGCCTGAAGCCGGGATCCACGTGTGTCAGAACGAGGAACGTACGAATCATGAGGCCGGAGCAAATCAGCAGCACCAGCGCGAGCGCGACCTGGACGGTAATCAGGAGATTGCGCGCGTGATGGCGCTCGCGTGTGATGCCTGCGATGCGGCTGCCTTCGGAGAGGCTGGCACGAGCACCGGAGTACTTGAAGATGGGGATCAGCCCAAAGAGCAAACTGGTAAGGAGCGTGGCCGCGAGAGCGAAACAAAGAACGGGGACGCTGATGCCAATGTCGTTGACGCGTGGGAGTCCGGCAGGCGCGTAGGCGACAAGGAAGCGCAACGCGGCCCAAGCGAATCCCAGCCCGCAGATCCCGCCGAGAACGCCGATCACAATGCTCTCGCGCAAGAGTTGCACGGCGATGCGCCAGCGATTTGCGCCAAGCGCCGCCCGAAGAGCGAGTTCGTGGCGTCGCCCTTCGGTGCGAACCAGCAGAAGATTCGCGACGTTGGCGCATGCGATGAGCAGAACCATTCCGATGCCGCCCATGAGCACCCAAAGAAATTCGCCGACATTGCCCACGACTTCCTGTTTGAGCGGCACGATGCGCGGCGTCAGACGCGCGGCCTCGAATATTTCACGAGCGAAGCCGGGTTGTGGCGGAAAGCTGCGAAGCGCGACGGGCAGCAACCGCGCGGCATCGGCATCTGCCTGCGCGAGAGTGACGCCGGACTTAAGACGCGCCACACCGAAGAAACTGAAGTTCCCGAGTTGCGTCTTGTCGCGGTCCAGTTGAGGCGGCAGAATAAGGGCCAAATCCTGTTTGTCGAGAAAACGGAAGTTTCGCGGGAGCACGCCGATGATCTGGCGGGATTCTCCATCGACGATAAGATTCTTTCCGATGACACCAGCATCCGCACCAAACTTGCGCTGCCAGTAGCCATATGTGAGGACCACGGTGAGCGGCGCGCCGGGCGAATCGTCGGAAGCAGAGAAAATACGGCCCA
>JASHQB010000136.1 GCA_030037775.1 Candidatus Acidiferrales bacterium | reverse complement strand
AATGTCTGGTTCGAAATCACCAATCTCATGATTCCCACACTCAACGACGACGAATCTGAAACGCGCAAGCTCGCCGAATGGATTCTCGATCATCTTGGCCCTGAGATTCCGCTGCACTTCACCGCGTTCCACCCCGATTTCAAATTGCAGGACAAGCCGCGCACGCCGCCGGAAACTCTGCATCGCGCCCGCAAAATCGCTCGTGAAGTGGGCCTGCACTACGTCTACGAGGGAAACATTTTCAGCGATGGCGGCAACACCCATTGCCCGCAGTGCAACACGCTCCTGATCGAACGCTCCTGGCACGACGTCCGCAAAAACATTTTGCAGGACGGTGCCTGCCCCAAATGCGGCCATCAGATTCCCGGCCATTGGGCCAACACGCGCAAAGCAACGATTGCAGCTGGTAGGGGATCGCACTCCGCAGCAATCAGCAAGTTCGATTCCTGGAATTTGTAGCACGGAGGAGGAACGACGATGAACAGGATGCGTGCGGTGGCAGTCGCAATGGTTGCATTTGTCGTACTCGCTTGCTCGATCCTGGCGATAGCGCAACAGCAAAAAACAGCGCCGCCACGAAATACCCTGGCGCCGTTGCAAGCGGTCGAGACCAGCCGTGATAGCCGCCTGACCGGCGTGAGTGTCGTGCGTCTGATCAACACGGCGGAGCTCGATTACAAGTACGGCCATGGCGGCTATGCGACGTGGGACGAGTTATTTCGTTCTGGCGCCGTTTCGGCACACGAGAAGCCGGGCACGCAGTTTCAGAGCCGGTCACTATCTGCCGGCCCCGAAGTTGTTCCGGGCTGGAATCTCGCTGTAGTGGTCTCCTCCGACCGCCGCAATTACGAATTGGCCCTCCGAAGCGTGGATGACAAGCAGTGCCGGTTTTCTTTTTTCAGTGACGACAGCGGAGTGATCTACGAAGGCAACGTCATCGGCTGCCCCGCGGGGTACAAGCCTGCAAACGAATAATGCGACAGATCATTTCCAGTGCGTGTAGAAGCCGGGGCCGACGCGCAGGTCGTGGTGCCACGCGACGGGAAAGCTCCACCACGCAATCGAGCCGAGGATGGCCTGCACCATCACCAGCGGCAGAATGTTTCTGTGCCGTGCGAACAGCCACGCCAGCACGATGCCGCCAATAAACGTCAGCGGCACCAGCACCGGATTCGGCCAGTGGCACGCGGCGAAAATCGTTCCTGCCGTAAGCGCCGCAACCCAATCGCGGCGCAGCAGCGAGAGCAGGCGATTCGTGAGCAGGGAATTGAGCGCCACCTGCTGCAGCAGGCAAAATGCGAAGTAGCTCCAGAATCTTGCCGGTGACCGCAGGTTCGGCGGGATATGCCGCGGCTGGCCGAGCGCGACGCCGGTGATGATGAGCAGCGCGGCCATAATCGCCAAGGCGGCCAGCGCCCATTTTGTCGCCGGCCACAAATTATCGGCGCGCCAGCCGAGCGTCTTCGGCGTATCGCGATGCAGCAGAAAACTGGCGACGATCCACAACGGAAAAATAATCCACGCGTAGCGTGCGCTGAATTCGAGCCGCCAGATGAACAGCAGCACGTAGACGGGAATGCCGATGACGTCTATGAGCGAAAGAATGCGAAACGTTTGTTCTGTCATTCCGTATGTGATGCGCGCAGCAGGTCTTCGGCCAGCTTGAGCGCCGCGGCTGCGTGCAAGTGTGAGGGAGCTCCGAGTTCGTCGCAAGACACATCGGGGAAGCCGCGCCGCGTCAGTGCGGCGGGCAGGTGAGTCAGAATCTGTTCTGGCGCAACCGTCAGCAATTCGCCGATGGCCTCGAAGAGGATCTGATTTTCGTTAGTGCGCCAAGAATATTGGGCCACCTGCCGATAAACTTGCCGGCGTTGCGCGACGGCCTGGCCATTCGCGCACAAAAATCGCAGCAGGCTTTTTTCGTTTTCGGCGCGGGAAACGAAAGTGTTCTTCGAATGCATCACAGTTCGGCGTGGCCCCTGATTCTATCTCGCATCGCCCCGGTGTGTGAACTCTTCGGCGCTCCCGTGCGTATGAGTAGTTGGTGGATGGAATGAAAACTGACTTGCCGCGCATCTCCGTCCGCGCAGCATTTCTTGTGATTGCCGCAGCGGCTCTGCTCACCGCCGCCCAGCCGTGCTTCGCGCAGTCCGCCGACAAAATCATCGCAGAGTCGCTTCGCGCCGTCGGCGGCGTGAAAGCGATGCAAAAAATCCGCTCCGTTGACTGGGAAGGAACGGTCCGCGAAGCCAACGGAACGGATGCCGGTGAATTCACTCTGATCACCGCCGCGCCGGGAGAGTTTTACCGCGAATTCGTTTTCGGGGCGGAGCAGATCGCGGAAGCGTGTAATGCAAGCTCGTGCTGGGGCGAACAGGGCAGCGGCAACCTCTACACGCTCTTCGGGGCGGAAGAAAAGCGAGCGGAAGCCACCGGGCGATATTTGAATTTCGCGCTGGCGAATTACAAGAAACTGAAAATCTACGCGCGCTCCATCGGGAGCGAGAACATTGATGGCAAGGCGGCGGACGCGGTGGAGCTGAAGATTCCGCCCGGGGAAACGCGACGCGTCTATTTCGACCGTGCAAGCCATCTGATCGTCAAGGAAGTTATCGAAGCTGCCGCGGCGCCACCCACAGAAGAAAAGCCGACGGGTTCCGTTTCCAAGACAGCGAACGCGGTATCGTTTGGCAGCGAAGAAGAGATCCGCTATGGGGATTACCGCGAAGTTCAGGGCGTTCGCGAGCCATTCCAGCTGACCATCCAGCAAAACGGACGCACTTTTCAGATTGCCGTGAGCCGCATTTCTTTCAATGCCACGGTGAATGCGGCTTCTTTTGAGTTTCCCAATCTCTCGAAAAAGCCGCTGCCGGATATTCCTGCGCTGCTCACCGCCATCGACAAAAATCAAAAACAGATCGATGAAATCCAGAAAGACTACGCGTGCATGAAGCGGGAAGAAGAGGACAAGGTCGACGGAAAAGGCGAAGTGACGAAACGCACGACCACCCTCTATCAGATTTCGTACTACAGAGGGCACGAAATGGCGCGCAAGATCGAAGTTGACGGCAAGCCGCTCAGCGCCGACGAGCAACAGAAAGAAGACGAGCGCCTAACCAAGGACGCCGCGCGATACGACCAGGAAGCCGCAAAACCGCCGAAGAAAGACGATGATGACGTCACTATTTCCGATTTCTTGCGCATTTCGCGCTTCAGCAATCCGCGCTGGGAGCGCTTTCGCGGCCAGGATGTTGTGGTCTTCGATTTCGGTCCGAACCCGGATTACAAGCCGAAGAAGCTGGTGGAAAAACTCGTTTATGACCTGATAGGAACCGTCTGGGTGGATCCGCAGGCGCAGGACGTCGCGCGGCTGGAAGCGCGGTTCGATAATTCCGTGAAGATCGGCGGAGGAATGCTGGCCTCTTTGCAAAAAGGCTCAGCGTTTCAGTTTGAGCAGTCTCTGGTGAACAATCAGGTCTGGCTGCCTTCCTATGATGAAGTGCACGTTGGAGCGAAGCTGCTGATGCTGAAGACGTTTCGCGCCGATGAGATCGATCACTATTACGACTATCAGAAATTCCACGTCGCGACGCAGCAGAAAATCGCCGAGCCCAAGAAGCCGTGAATTGCGGTGGAAGGGCTTTCGCTTGGACGCGGAAAAAGCGTCAGGCGTTGCGGCCGCAGCACTTCTTGTATTTCTTGCCGGAGCCGCACGGACAGGAATCGTTGCGGCCGATTTTCGCGCCGGTACGGACCTGCTTCGGCACCTCGGCTTTTTCGCGGCCGGTTTGCAACTGCAGATTCTGCTGTGCGCGCTGCTGGCGCCGTTCAATTTGCTTGGCTTCTTCCTCGGGGCGCGCGGGCTGCATCAGGTAGAGGAAGCGCACCGATTCGGTATCGATGCGGCCCATCATCTCTTCGAAAATCTTGAAGCCTTCGGTTTTGAATTCGACCAGCGGATCCCTCTGGCCGTAGCCGCGCAGGCCGATTCCTTCCTTCAAATGATCGAGCGTCAGCAGATGGTCTTTCCACTGCGCGTCCACGATATCGAGCATGATGTGCCGCTCGAGCCAGCGCATCATCTGCGCGCCAAAGAGTTTTTCCTTTTCCTCGTAACGCGCCTTGGCCCTTTCGATCAACGTGTCGAGCAACTGGTCGTGATTCATGTGCAGCGGGTCGATTCCCGACGTTTTGATGTCCAGTCCAAATTGGTTGAGCACTTCGCCGGAGAGCTGGGTGATGTTCCATTGGTCCGGATGCTGTTCGCGCGGCGCATAAGTATCGACCAAATCCGCCATCAATTCTTCGGTGAGTGCGAGGACATCTTCTTTCTGATCTTTTCCTTCGAGGATCGCGCGCCGAATCGAATAAATGGTTTCGCGCTGCTTGTTCATCACGTCGTCGTATTCGAGCAAATGCTTGCGGGCCTCGAAGTTTTGGCCCTCGACGTTCTTCTGCGCGTTTTCAATCTGCCGCGAAAGCATCTTCGATTCGAGCGGCACGCCTTCCTTCATGCCCAGCATGTAGAAAAATTTCTGCACGCGCTCGCCGCCGAAAATGCGCAGCAGGTCGTCTTCGAGGGAGAGGAAAAATCGCGAAGAGCCGGGATCGCCTTGGCGGCCGGCGCGCCCGCGCAACTGGTTGTCAATGCGGCGGGCCTCATGCCGCTCGGTGCCGAGGATGTGCAAGCCGCCCAATGCCACCACTTCATCGTGTTCCGTCTTGCATTGCGCGGCGAACTGATCGTAGATCGGCTTCCATTGCTCCAGCGGCACCTGGAAAATCTTGCCTTCCTGCTGGAAAAGCACCATGGCAACGTTTCCCGCCCCGTTTCCGCCCGCCGCGGAAGCCTGAGAAGCCTCGTCGGCGGTCTCTGTCGCGGCGGGATGCTCGTTGCCGTTGCCGATCACCGCGCCCGCCGGCGCATAGGGAAGCGCCAGCTTGTTTTTCAGGCAGTATTCGCGGGTCATCGCTTCGGGATTGCCGCCAAGCAAAATATCCGTTCCGCGCCCAGCCATGTTGGTCGACACGGTGACGGCGCCCTTGCGCCCGGCCTGCGCGACGATTTTTGCTTCGCGCTCGTGCTGCTTGGCGTTGAGCACCTGATGGGGAATGCCATATTTCTTCAGCAGTTCGGCGATTCTTTCCGATTTCTCGATAGAAATGCTGCCAATCAGGATCGGCTGGCCACTCTCATGCAGCTGCTTGATGCCTGACGCGTAGGTCCCGTCCTCCTGCATCATGCCGTTGACCACCGCTTCGAATTTCTCCGCCTCCGTGCGATAGATGACGTCGGGATTCTCGATGCGAATCAGCGTGCGATTGGTGGGAATGACCACCACGTCGAGGCCGTAAATCTTGCCGAATTCTTTCGCTTCCGTTTCCGCCGTGCCGGTCATGCCGGAAAGTTTTTTGTACATGCGGAAATAATTCTGGAAAGTGACGGTGGCGAGGGTCTGATTCTCGCGCTCGATTTTCACGCCTTCTTTCGCTTCAATCGCTTGGTGCAATCCATCGGACCAGCGCCGCCCCGGCATTTGCCGGCCGGTGAACTCGTCGACGATCACCACTTCGCCTTCTTTCACCACATAATCGACGTCGCGCGTGAAGAGCGAGTGCGCACGCAGCCCTTGATACACATGATGAATCGTTTCCAGGTTCTGCGGGTCGTACATATTGGGCAGCGCCAGCAGACGCTCGCACTTGGCCACGCCCTCTTCGGTGAGCGTGGCGGTCTTGTGCTTTTCGTCGAGGGTGTAATCGATGTCCTTAATCAGCTTAGGAACGATTTTGTCGATTTTGTAGTACTTGTCGGTGGATTCTTCTGCAGGCCCGGAAATAATCAGCGGCGTGCGCGCTTCGTCGATGAGGATGGAGTCCACTTCGTCGACGATGCTGAAGTTGTGGCCGCGCTGGACGCAATCCTTGAGGTCGTACTTCATGTTGTCGCGCAGATAATCGAAGCCGAACTCATTGTTGGTGCCGTAGGTGATGTCCGCAGCGTAGGCGGCGCGGCGCTGCACGTCGTCCAGGTCGTGCACGATAACGCCCACGGTGAGCCCCAGGGTTCTGTAGATCGGGCTCATCCACTCCGCGTCGCGGCGCGCCAGGTAGTCGTTGACCGTGACGATATGCACGCCTCGGCCGGTGAGCGCGTTGAGATAGGCGGGAAGAGTGGCGACGAGGGTCTTGCCTTCGCCGGTTTTCATCTCGGCGATTTTGCCTTCGTTCAGCACCATGCCGCCGATGAGCTGCACATCGAAGTGGCGCATGCCGAGCTTGCGGCGGCCCACTTCGCGCACCATGGCAAAGGACGGCACTAGCACTTGCGCGAGAGCTTCCTGCATTTTCGGGCGGTACTCTTCGTCTCGCAGGTCGAGGCCCTCGAGCTTCGAGGTGACCTGCAACTTGAGTTCAGCGGTCTTGGCGCGGAAATCGTCGTCCGAGAGCTTCTCCATCTCGGGTTCGAGAGCATTGATCTCGGCCACGAGCGGTTCAATCTTCTTGATGTCGCGCTCGTGCTTAGTGCCGACAAAGACCGCTATAAAACTCTCAACTAGCTTATCTGCATCCATTCTTTTCCATTGGATGCTTGCTCATGCGCAAGCGTCGTAAGCCTCTCTTGGGGCCGTTTTCTCGTTCATTCTTAAGCTTTTTGTGGACTCGAAAGCGGCAAGAACTCTTCCACGGGAGCTGCTGCGCCAGCCACCCAGCGATGCGCTGCACTCCCATTCTATCCTGTTCGCG
>JASHQB010000135.1 GCA_030037775.1 Candidatus Acidiferrales bacterium | reverse complement strand
AATCGACAACTCTGAGTAGCTAGGTTATGCGCCGAGTCTTGTTAGTGGTATTCGGAATCTCCATCTCCTGTTCCGTGATCCTCGCGGGGAGTCAGAGAATGATGGATAACGCCACTGTCGCTGGTGACAATTCCGATTGGTGGTCCCTCACCCGTGATCTTAACGGACCCAATATCGAACCGCAAAAACACGTGCCGGCGGCCTCAAATTTCTCGATCCTCGGCATTCGCTTGGGTGAAAATGACAACAGCGCTCACATTGCCGCGAAACTAGGAAAGGCTCCCATTGTGGGCCGAGGTGATGCGGCAACGGCCCGTGCTCAAGTCTGCTACGTTTCGGTAGGTACTTCGCCCGCGGTCCATCTCGTCTTTGAACAAGGTGAAGTTGACTATGCCTTCTATTTGTTTTCGGGCGGACCGGACTGGCAGCGAAGTGATCTCTGCACGAAATCGCCTATGATTTCTCTAAATGTGAAAAGCGGCAGTGGTCTGGCTCTGGGTGAAACGCAGTCCCAAGTAGAAGCGATTCTCGGCAAGCCAACTACTACTTGGAAAAACCGCTTAATATACTTCGGTGTGGTGCACGTAAAACCGAAAAACAGCGAATCCTATGACCTAACTTCGTACATCGAAGCCCGTCTTTCCAACAATCGGCTCACTTACCTAGGCGTAATGAAGACCGAAACCGAGTGATCCGGGTCTGCCCCGGCGGCTCACAAAACTGAGACGTTTCACACCGCATCCGTCGCACTCGGCGGCGGCAACGGCGACGGCGGCGGTTGCGGCGTCACCACCGGATAATGCATCGGCGCTGCCGGGAAGATCTCTTCGGCGCGCGCCAGGTAGCGCTTGTACCACAGCGTTTCCGCCGACCGCTGCCACAGCCGCATCGCGATCCACCACAAAATCATCAGTTGCGCCAGAAAAAACGCCGTCCAAATCGCCGTCGGCGGCAGCACATACATCCACAGCCACAGCCCAAATCCAAATCCGATCCACGCAATCACGCTAATGCCCAAAAACAATCCAAACAGCGCGCTGAAATTTCCAAACGTGATGCGCCACGCGCCACCCAGCGAACGCCGCACGCGCCGCTCGTTCTGCGCCACGCAATGAATCTCCGCCACGTCGAACCACAACCGCAAAATCAAAATCAGCAGCACGATCACAATTCCTGCCGCAAGCTGCCACCACACCCCGGTCATCGCCGAAACCGCGTTATCCCCAATGTGCCCGGCAATCGCGCGCAAAATGTGGTGCAAAATCCCAATCGGAATCAGGCACAGCAGCAGAAAAATCACGATGCGCGTCAGCCGCCAGAAAAATGCCCCGCACGCTTCGAAAAATTCCGACGTCGACAGCCGAATGTCCCGCCGGTACACCTCCAAAATTCCGCCGGTCATGAACAGCATGAACACAAAAAACAAAAAACTATACGCCATCGCCGCCGGCGACACGTCCAGCGGCGAAACGCCCGGCTGCACCATCATTTCCTCCAGCGCGCCCAGATCGAATCCGTTTACCAGCCGCTGCGCCGCCAGGCTGTGGTCCAATATCGCGCCGGTGCGCGGTATCACGCCGTGAATCGAAAAAAACGCCAACACGAAATTCACCGTAAAAATCCACCACAGCAGCCGCCGCCGGCGCCACACCAGTACCGCGCCGCTCCAAAATGGCCTCGAATCTCGCTGCACCATCATTCGCTCCTGCGAATTTCTTAGGTCAAATACGAAACCAGCTCCGAGAACCACTCGCTCACGAACAGCAAAATCCCGCCCAGCTTGCGATTCGCCCGCCCATCCTTGTCGGCGGTCTGGCTGTCATTGTAAAAATCCCTGTCCATCCACATCTTGTGCTCGGGATCGATCTCCGCCGACACAATCTGCGCCGGTTTCACGTACGAATAGCGAATCCACCGCTCCTTGCCGTCCCAATGCTCGTGCGCCGTCGAGCCATCGTCGAACTTCACTTCCAAATCCACCGGCGCAATAAAGTCGCCCTTGCGCTGCACTGTCACCGTGTCGCGATACATCTGGGGGCCTTTGCTCGCTCGCGCGCTCGATGCCGCCTCGTACCAGTCTGCGCGATCCGAAGTGATGTCGCCCACTTCATAGTCCAGAATCTGTGTGCCTTTGAACGCCTGATCGAAAAACCAGCTCAAATCCTGCCCACCCTGGGCCTGCCCTGCCTGCCCGCCTTGGCGGGCCACTTCCTGAATCGTGCTCATGAAATCCTGCGGGTCCGGATGCTTGAACCGGTAGCGCATAAAATACTCGTGCATCGCCTGCTGCATTTTTTCCGGACCGATCATTCGCTCCAGCGTCCGCAGCACCGTCGCCGTTTTCCCGTAGCTGATCCCGCCATATGCGCTCAGGTCCATGTATTGCCATCCAAAACGTAACAGCGGGTCCGTGTCTGGCTCCGCCAGATAGCCCAGGCGCTGCTCCGCAAAATCGCTCATCTGCGCAAACGGAAAATTAATCGCCGAAGTTTTCTCGCCGTAAAGCGCGGCCATCACTTTGCATTCCGTGTAGCTGTTGATGCCCTCATCCATCCACGCATCTTCGAATTCGTTCGTCGCCACCATCGCGTACCAATACTGGTGCCCGAATTCGTGCTCCGTCACCACTTCCGGTATCAGCATGCCCTTGGGCGTCTCCAAATCCGGCCCCGTTCCCGCGGTGATCAGCGTCGGATACTCCATCCCTCCCGCGTCCAGCGCGCCATGCGGCGGGTCCACCACTGTCAGCCGGTCGTACGGATACGGCCCGTACCATTTGTCGAAGAGCGTCATCGCGCCTTTCAGCACCTGCACGTACCGCGGCGCGCTGGCCATGTGCCCCGGCGACATCAGCACATGCAGCTTCACCGTCCCCG
>JASHQB010000134.1 GCA_030037775.1 Candidatus Acidiferrales bacterium | reverse complement strand
AACGCGAGTGGCGATACTCGAAGATGGACAGCTTTGTGAAATTTACGTTGAGCGTGAAAAAGAATTTGCGTTAGTCGGCAGCATTTACAAAGGACGAGTCACGCGCGTGCTTCCCGGCATGCAGTCGTCCTTTGTCGATATCGGCCTCGATAGCGACGCATTCCTGTACGTCAGCGATTTCTTGCAAGAAATCGAGGACATGGACCACGACGCCGAAGACCATGCTGCCAGACCGCCCAGGCCTTCGAGCGCGCCGCCCGAAGCCTCCCTGGCGTCGGCTGCCGTTACCGCCTTGCCTGGTGAAACCATCGGTGCCGGCAGCAGGGAGTCTAACGCCGAGCCGGGCGATGAACAGCCGCAAACAAACGACTTTGGCAATCGCGAAAACTACGAATCCCGGCCTTTCTCCCGCGAGGCGCGGCCTCACGGCGACCGCGGATCCTTTGGCCGCCGCGGAGGAAGAGACCGCGGTCGCGGGGGACGTGGGCGCCCCGGTCGCGGCGGGCGGGACCGCGGACCCGGTGGTGGCTTCGGCCGTCATGGCCGCGAGCTGCCGCAATCCAAGTACGCCTCGCATCGCCCCTACGACCCGCCCGAAGCGGGTTCTGGCGAGCCGTTTGAACCCGTGCTTCTGCCCGGCGAATCGCTTTCGTCGGCGAAGCATCCGGTGCCCGGCGAATCTGCCGTCTCGGAACTGGGCGCCGAGCCGTCAGCTCTCGCGGGCGCCGAGCAAATCGCCGAAGGCGCGAACTCCGCCGAGGAGCGCGCGGAAATCGGAAATGGTTTTGCGGAATCTCAAAGCGCAGCGGAAAACGAAACCTCGTCTGAATTGCCCCTCGAACCGAATTCTTCGGCGGCCGATTCGGCCCCTTCGGCGCATTCGGCAAATGACCAGCCCGAACGTGCGCCTGCATTTTATCAGCCGCGGTTTTCCCGGGACTCACGCGAAAGGGATCGCGATCGCGGCCGCGGAGGCCGTGGTTATGGACGCGATCGCGGCCAAGGCCGCCACGGAAACTACCGCCGCGAACGCGACGACCAACAGACGCCTGCGGGATGGATCACCAGCCTCGAACCTTTGCCCGGCGAATCGCTTTCCAAAGCCAAAGCTCAGGAATCGGCGCAGCCCGAATCCCATGCCGCGTTTTCTCCCGCGCAAGAAGATGTGGCCGAATCGCACATTCACCACGACCACACACTCGAAAGCGAGCCGCTTCCCGAAGAAACAAATATCATCTCGGCGCCGGAAGAATCGGCTCCCGTTGAACTTTCCCCCGAAATGCACCATCCCGCCGACCTTACCGAGGAAGAAGCGACCGCCTTAGCGGAACAGGTCGCCGAAGCGCAGCAAGAAGAGGCCGAACGCGATGCCGCTGAGCGCGCTGAGGCCGCCGCCGAATCCCTGGCCTATTCCGCGGACGCCGAAGGTTATTCCGCCGACGCCGAAACGCAGGAAGATGCGCAAGAGGCTGTTCACGCGTCGGAAATGCGCGAGTCTGCCGAGGAGGAACAAATCGGCGAGCACGATGCCCCCGAGGGGGAAAGCTCGCTGATCGAAGACGAAGCCAGCGCTGCCGCCGAAGTCACCATGGAAGAGGCCGAAGCCGCTGCGGAAGAGATCGAAGAAGCTCAAGCGATTGGCCGCGACGAATTCGCCGCGGCTGCCGCCGCGGGCAACGTCGCTCCATCCTCGCCAACCGAAGCGCGTGTGCGTTCTGATTTTCGTTCGCGTATGCAGCGGCCTATGCGCCGCGGAGGTCGTGACCGCGGCCGTGGCGGAAAGCGCCCATTCCATGGCCACGTGCGCCATCGCGGCCAGCCGCGCCGAAATCAGCTCATCTCCGACCTGCTGAAAGCCGGCCAGGAAATCATCGTCCAGATTGCCAAGGAACCCCTCGGCAAAAAGGGCGCGCGCATCACCAGCCACATTGCCCTGCCCGGGCGGTTTCTCGTTTATATGCCCACGCTCGACCATACCGGCGTCTCGCGCAAAATCGCTTCCGCCGAAGATCGCTCGCGCCTGCGCCACCTCGTTACCGACGCCAAAGGCTCCGCCGGCGGCGGATTCATCGTCCGCACTGCCGCCGCCGCCGCTTCGCCCGAAGAAGTTCGCGCCGACGTCGAATTCCTCACCAAGACCTGGGCCGAAATCAAAAGCAACTCCGAGCAGCGCAAAGCCCCGTCGCTCCTCCATCGCGATTTGAATCTGGTCGAACGAATTCTGCGCGACTATCTGAGCTCCGACTACACTTCCATCTGGGTCGATTCCGAGGAGGAATACACCAAGGTTGTCGACTTCGTCAGCCGCTTCCAGCCCCAGCTCGCCAATCGTGTGAAGCTCTTCACCAAGGCCACGCCGATCTTCGAGGAGTTCGGCATTCAGCAGGAGATCGACAAAGGCCTGCGCCCGAAAGTCTGGCTCAAGTCCGGCGGCTACATCGTCATCAACCACACCGAGGCGCTCGTCGCCATCGACGTCAACACCGGCAAGTTTGTCGGCCGCGGCTCCAATCGCCTGGAAGACACCATCGTCCGCACCAACATCGAAGCCGTGAAGGAGATCGTCCGCCAGATTCGTCTGCGCGATCTGGGCGGCATCATCATCATCGATTTCATCGACATGGAAGAGCGCCGCAATCGCGACAAAGTGATGGCCGCGCTCGAAGACGCCCTCAAAGCTGACCGCGCCCCGTCGAAAGTCCTGCGCTTCAATGAGTTCGGCCTAGTCGCCATCACCCGCAAGCGCACCAAGCAGGCTCTCGAGCGCACCCTCTGCCAGCCATGCCCGTACTGCACCGGCTCCGGCATGGTGAAATCTGTTCCCACGCTCTGCTACGAGATTCAGTCCGAGGCGCGCAAGATGGCGCCGGAAATCGAAGCCGCCAGCCTCACCCTCCGCGTCCATCCGGAAATCGCCAAGGCCCTCAAGACCCGCGAATCCTCGCTCATGGACGAGCTCGAGCAGGTCACGCACAAGAGCCTCATCATCCAGGCCGACCCCACCCTTCACTGGGAGCAGTACGACATTTATTAGGTATTAGACTGATTAGGAGTCAGCAGCGGCGTTTTCTGTCGCTGCTGACTTATCCGCGTTGCAAGAATCCAAATGTGAGGGTCCATGCGTAATCGAGTTTGATGAGGCCTTCGGATAGTTCGAGGGCTTTGCGACATCGAATCCTTAAGGCTCAAGAACGGCAGAAATGCTCAACTTCAGATTACGATCAGCGGCGAGAGTCACTAGCCGGCGGCCGCGCAGATGGGAGGCTGCATTCTTACTATCGCTATTGTTTCTCTGCATGGCTCCGGAATCGTGGGCTCAAAGAGACGTGCGCGCGCCGCTCATAGAGTCCTCGCTACGAATAAAAGCTCCGGCGTTTGAGCTTACCGATAGTGCCGGCGCCAAAGTGGAACTCTCTCATTATCGGGGCAAGGTTATTCTGCTCAATTTCTGGGCGACCGATTGTGGCGGCTGCGTACTTGAAATTCCTGAGCTAATCGATGTGCAGCGGCATCTGCAGACCAATGACTTCACCGTCGTCGGGGTCGACATGGACATGCCTTATGGCGGCGTGAAAAGCGCCAGCGAAGCGTGGAAGAGGGTCCATCCCTTCATGGCGAGTCATGGAATGAACTATCCCGTTCTGATGGGGAGTTCAGCTACGGAAAGTCTTTATAAGATAAGCGCATATCCCGCGAGTTTTATTATTGATAAGTTGGGTCGCATCGCAGCGAAGTATGTTGGGATTGTAGATCCTGCTGATGTTGAGGCCAACGTCAGAGCTCTCTTGGACAGGAAATAATCTCGATCACGTGGCCTTCGTACAACTCATATAGTTAACCTCCATTGAGTCGCCGCCCTTTAGAGTGGCGGTCCGTGCGCTTCGTCGAGCCGCGCTTGCTCGCTGCCGCCAATCGCACCGCGCCCTTCAGCAAATCCTGCAGCGCGTCGGGATGCACCTTCGGCAGCCGCACCAGCACCCACGGATACTTCAGATAATGGTCGGTGATGTAGTACGTCTCCGGCTCGGCCGCCATCATCTCTTCGCGCTCCTCAAACGTCGTGCCCACCACGAGCGATTCGCCGTCCTCTTTCAGTCTCGCGATCAACTTTCCGCGAATCTTGAACGCCGCCGTTCCGTACGACGTGCTTTCCTCCACGCCGTCGAGCCCGAGCGCCATCTTGCGCACATCTTTGAACGTCATCGCCGCGCATCCTGGTCAATGTCATTCCAAGTATCAGCCCATTGCTGAGCTTCTTCCTGCGTCCAGAACATTGCTGGTCTGGTCTCAAGAATTGCCGCGTTCGGCATAGGCGCCAGATGCCCTCCATCCAGCTTATTACGCGCGTTGTTGCTCGCCATAATGCTTCTCAAGCCTTCTACCGCGCCTGCCACGGATTTCATTACGCAGTCGTCCGCCACCGTATCCCAAACGAGCCACTTTCCGTCTTGCTCCCTGACTTCGTGTCGCATCTTGCCTCCACATTTACCGCCGTGGAAATATTTCCCTCATTGTACGCGGGCCTGCGCCGCAAACCCCTATGCTATGATGGCTCGAAATCGGGATTCGACTCACAAGGAGCAACTTTTGCCGGCGCGCATTCTCGATGGAACGCTGATCCGCGACCAAATCTACGCAGAGCTCGCGCAAGAAATTGCCGCCCTGCGTTCCTCCGGCATTCGCCCCGGACTTGCCGCCGTCCTGGTCGGCAACGATCCCGCCTCGCAGATTTACGTCCGCAGCAAAATCGCCGCCTGCCAGCAGCTTGGCCTCGGAAATATCCACCTGACTCCCTCGGCCAACACCACCACGGCGGAACTGCTCGCGATTGTGCGCGAGCTCAACGCTCGCGATGACGTCGACGGCATTCTCGTGCAGCTTCCTCTTCCGCCGCAGATCGACGCCAAAATAATTCTCGAAGCCGTCGATCCCGCCAAGGACGTCGACGGTTTTCATCCCATGAATATCGGCAAGCTCGTCGAGGGCCGCCCCAACCTGGTGGCGTGCACCCCGCTCGGCGTCATGGAGATTCTGCGCCGCAGCGGAATCCCAATCGAGAGCGCAAATGCCGTGGTCGTCGGCCGCAGCAACATCGTCGGCAAGCCCATGGCGCTGCTGCTGATGCAAGCCAACGCCACCGTCGCCGTATGTCACTCGAAAACGCGCGACCCGCGGAAATTCACGCGCGAGGCCGATATTCTCGTCGCCGCGACCGGCCGCCCCGCGCTGATCGTGCCGGACGACGTCAAACCTGGAGCCACAGTCATCGACGTGGGTGTAACGCGCATCACCGATCCGCAGCAGGCCGAGAAAATTTTCGCGCATTCGCCCGAGCGCCTCGAAAAATTCCGCAAGAACGGCTCGGCCGTCGCGGGCGATGTTCATCCGGATGTCGCGCAAGTGGCCGGCGCGCTCACGCCGGTTCCCGGCGGCGTGGGCCCGCTCACCATCGCCATGCTCATGAGCAACACCGTCAAGGCCGCGCGCCTTCGCCGGGGCTTGCGCGCGGAAAGCGCCGCTTCTCCGCGTTAGCTATGCTGACCGTTGGACTCACCGGCGGAATTGCCAGCGGGAAATCCATCGTGGCGCGCATGCTACAGGAGCAAGGCTGCCACATCATTGAGGCCGACCTTGTGGCGCACGAATTCCTCAAGCCTTCGAACCCTGTCGCGCAGCGGGTGGTTGCCGAATTTGGCCCGGAGATTCTGGGCCCCGGCGGCGCAATTGACCGCGCCAAGCTGGGCGAAATGGTCTTCGGAGATCCGCAGAAACTGGCGCGCCTCAGCGCCCTCACTCATCCCCCGGTGTTGGAGGAAATCGTTCGCCAGCTTGAGGAAATCGCGCGAAAGGACGCTTCATCCATCGCCGTGGTGGTGGCCGCGCTGCATGTCGAATCCGGCTACTACAAAAACTTCGACCGCCTCGCCGTGGCCTGGTGCACGCGCGAGCAGCAGCTCTCCCGTCTGATGAATCGCGGGCTCACGCGCGAGCAGGCTGAGCGGCGCATCGCCTCGCAGTTGCCGCTCGACGAAAAGCGCCGACTGGCCGACGACGTCATCGACTGCTCGCAGAGTTTCGAGGACACGCGGCGGCAAGTGGAGGAGATACTCTCTCGATGGAAGAAAATCAGGTAGCGCCAAATGCCACCCGCACAAAACGCGCCGGCGACAGGAGAGCAAAAGCCGGATTACGGCCTTGACGCACCCGGAGTGTTTCGTGGGCTGCTGATCGGCGGGTTCGCGGCGGCGATTGCCGGATATTTTCTGGTGCGCTGGGCCTTCCGGGAAAACTCCGGCACGGCGCTTGGCCTCGCTTTTGCGGTGCAGAATAGCGGCGTAGGCTGCCTGATCGGCGCGGCGCTGCTGTTCACCAGCAGCCGCTTCGGCAAGCTTCATCTGCGGGATCGTTTGCTCAATGGATTGAACCTGCGCGGCAATGAGGAGTTGCTCGACGTTGGCTGCGGCCACGGCCTTCTGTTGATCGGCGCGGCAAAGAAATTGCCGCAAGGGCGCGCTGTGGGCGTGGATTTGTGGTCACAGGTGGACCAGGGGGACAATTCCCGCGCGGCGACGCTGCGGAACGCGGAAATCGAGAATGTTTCCGATCGCGTGGAAGTTCACGACGGCGACATGCGCAAACTACCCTTCGGCGACGGGACTTTTGACGCGGTTGTCGCCAACTTCGCGATTCACAATATCCCCAGCCGCGAGGGACGCCGCGAGGCGATTCGCGAAATCGTGCGCGTGCTCAAGCCGGGCGGCCAGGTGGCGCTCTCCGACATGAAGAGCGTCGCTCTTTACGCCAAGGAGCTGCGCACATCGGGGATGAGGGCGGTCAAAATTTCGTGGCCAAGCTTTTGGACCTGGCCCCCCGCACGCATCGCGACGGCGCGCAAACCGTAAGCGCCGACACTTCTCTACGGCCTCGCCAGGCGCGGATTTATTTGTTCCATTCGGCGCGAATGCGCTGCCGCTCCTCGTCGCTCAACGCAAACCACGACTCCGCCACGTCTCTGACTTTTTCCAGCGACGCTTGCATCTCCGCGTGCTTTTGCTCCATCAGCTCGCGCGAGGCGTCCGGCGGAACGTAAATGGTCGGCGCGACTACGGCGATGGCGCGCGAGAAGAAATGCGGCACTTGAAAAAGGTCCCACGATTTTTCGAACGTCAATGCGCGTTCTACTCCGACATGAAACAGAAAAATCGGCTGGCCGCTCTTCCGCGCCAGCATGACGGGACCGGGCTTGGCGACGTAGCGCGGCCCGCGCGGGCCATCGATCGTGAATGCTACGTCGTGCCCTTCTTTCAGCCGTTGCGCCATCACCACCAGGCCCTTGAGCCCGCCTCGCGACGAGCTGCCCTGCGCGGTCCCGAATCCCAGCCGCTCGATAACCTTCCGCGTCCATTGGCCATCAAAGTTTGTGGTGTTCATCACCACCACGCCGCGGTTGCGCCACCACCACGTCGCGCAGAAAATGCATCGGTGCCAGAACGCTCCGATGAGATGCTCTCCGCGGCTATAAGCGCGCTCGGCATGCTGCCAGCCCAGAACTTCCAGGCGCAGCGTGGGGCCGATGGTGCGTATCGCTGTGTACACCAGCCAGGCGATCGCCGGAATTTGCATCCGGCGCCAACGCGAAAGCTCCGGCAGCCGCGTGTCGTAGTGAACGCTAACCGATTCTTCGGGGGAGTCGATCGGCTGTGCGGCAGGCTCGCTCATCGTCGTATAGTATAGCAATCGCGATGACACACTTTGATGCAGCGCGGATGCAAGCGCAAAGAAAACACCTCGCTCGGTTCCTTTGCGGCGTGTTGCTGCTCTGCTGCGGATTTCTTCCGGCGCAGGCCCGCGCTCAAACTGAAACTCCCGCGCCCGGTGCAAGCGCCTCTCTCGGCCAAATTGTCGGCGCCGACGTTTCCGTCGTCGCTCCGTCGAATGCCGTCACCAACGGCGCCACGCAGGCCGTCGAATTCAGCAGTGGCAGCACCATTGTCGTGCATTCCGGCCAAGCCCGCGTGGAGTTCAGCGGCGGGGGCGAACTGGACGTCTGCGGCCCCTCGAAGTTCACCGTGCTTTCCGCGGGCGAAGCCCTCACCGTGGCGCTCAGCTTCGGCCGCGTCCACGCCCGCTTCGACGCCCTGCGGCCCATCACGATTTACACTCCGATGATCGTCGCCACGCCACTGGCTCTCGGAGAGCAGCCGCGCGACTCGACCGTTGGACTCACAAATGCGGGCACGATGTGCGTCTTGGCCGCGCGCGGGGCCGTTCGCCTGGAAAATCAGCTCACCGGCGAAACACTCATCGTGCCGCAACCGAGCGAAGTGTTTGTTCAAGGCGCATCATTTGGAACACTGCCCGCCGCAGCAGGCGAATGCCGGTGCGATTTCAACGAGCCCAGCGCTCAACAGGCCGCACCCGCCGCTTCGGTTGCCAGCGGCGCGGCAACGCCTGCGCCAGAACCACCGACACAGCCGGCTTCCGCGAGCGCCACGCCGAATGCTCTATCCTTCTCGCAACAGCCAACTGCTTCCACTCTGCAAACTCCAAGCGCGCAGCCCGCCGCCAAGAACTTGCCGGCACAAACGGCTGAGCCTCCATCGCAGCTGCAAACGCAAAGCGCGGCCACGCAGCCGATACTGAAAGTCAAATTGCCTCCCATCGGCTACGACACGAAAAGCGCGACTGTAACCGTGGAGCCTCTCAGCGTCGCAACGTTGATGCTGGCCCAGGAGGCCGTCGTCCAGCCGGAGTGGATATTCCACGGAACGGTCGTCGCACCCGGAAAGGGCAACACATCGGCAAAGAAAGGCTTCTGGACGAAGCTTCGCGATTTCCTCACTGGCTCCCACTGAAAAAGCGGCCGCAGACCAGAACGGCCCGCGGCTGAGGCCGTGCGTTACATCCCTTCGTAGTTGGGCCCGCCGCCACCTTCGGGTGGCACCCAGTTCACGATCTGGTAGGGATCGGCGATGTCGCACGTCTTGCAGTGCACGCAATTCGAAGCATTGACTTTCAGTTTGGGCTGGCCGCTCTCGAGCGTCATCTCATACACCGCGGCGGGACAATAATACTGGCAGGGATTTCCGTACTCCCTGACGCAGCGGTCCGCGCAGATGCCCGGGTCGCTGACCACCAAGTGGCACGGCTGGTCCTCTTCGTGCCGCGTCCCGGAGTGATAGACGTCCGTCAGCCGGTCGAATGTGAGCACTCCGTCGCCTTTGAACCGCGCAGACTGGTCCACGAGTTCGCGCGGCCGCTCCAGCCTTCGAAAATCTTGGTACCCAGGCCTGCAATGCATCGGGTCCGCCAGCCCGCGCCCGCCGCTGACGAACTGCATCCCGGCGTTGAGTAGACCCGGCCACAATCCATCGTGAAACCCCTGGTGGAAATTCCGTACCGCCCAAAGCTCCGTCTTAATCCAACTCGCTTCCAGTTTCTTCGGAAACGCACCGAGCGATTTCGCGGACGGATCGCCCGCGGCCAGCGCTTCGTAAATCGTCTCAGCGGCGAGCATTCCGCTCTTGATTGCGGTGTGAATCCCTTTCAGGCGTTGCGAATTCAGCAGGCTCGCGGAATCGCCGACAATCAATCCGCCGTCGACGTAAGTCCGGGGCATGGAATACCACCCGCCGTAGGGCACCGTTTTCGCGCCGTAGCGCACCAGCTTGCCGCCTTCCAGAATGCGCCGCACGAAGGGATGCGTTTTGAATGTCTGAAACGCCGCGTGCGGATCGAAGAGCGAATGGCTGTACTCTAGCCCGACCACCATGCCCAGCGAGACGCGATTCTCGCGCAATCCATAAATCCACCCGCCGCCGTATTTATCGGAGTCCAG
Organism: Candidatus Acidiferrales bacterium; assembly: GCA_030037775.1. Taxonomy (GTDB): domain Bacteria; phylum Acidobacteriota; class Terriglobia; order Acidiferrales; family UBA7541; genus DAHUXN01. Next base: position 1,808 of record JASHQB010000134.1, on the reverse strand, counting down.
CGGCCAGCCCAGCGTGTGCGCCACATAGCCCGCGTCGATGCGCCCCGGCTGCACGTCCCACAATTCCTTGATGCCGATTCCGTAGACCTGCGGATTGACTCCGTCCAGATGATAGTGATTGACCAGATCCTTGGTCAGCGACCCGCGCGGCCCCTCCGCCAGCACCGTGACTTTCGACCGCAGCTCGTATCCCGGCGTGAAGTTGTCCTTTGGCTTTCCGTTCTTGCCCACACCCTTGTCTTCTGTGATTACGCCCGCGACGCCGTTGCCTTCGTAAATCAGAGACGCGCCTGCGAATTGCGTGAACACGTTCACGCCGGATTTTTCGACCAGGCCGCCCAGCCATTTTGTCAGCCGGTTGAGCGACACGACGTAGTTGCCGTGATTCTGTAGAGGCGGCGGGGTGATCGGCAGCTTCCAGGAGGCGGTGGCCGTGAGAAAATACGCCGCGTCGCCGGTCACCGGCGTATCCAGCGGCGCGGATTTCTCGAAATCCGGCACGAGTTCACGCAGCGCGCACGGATCCATGATCGCGCCGGAAAGTTGATGCGCGCCCAGCTCCCGCGCTTTCTCCAACACGTAGATATTTTCAGCGGAAATCGCCGGCGTTTTTCCTGCCGCGGCATTCTGCTCGATCAATTGGGATAATCGCAGCGCGCACGCCAGCCCCGCGGGTCCGGCGCCAACAATCAGCACATCGGCTTCGAGTTTTTCGCGCTCCACGGACATACGCGCTCATTGTAGCAGAACGTTTTGCAGAAAATTTCCGCGCGGTTCGCGCGGAACTAGGCAGGCTTCGACTTCTCGACCTCTTCCGTCAGCGCGGGAACAATCTCAAACAAATCGCCAACCACCCCGTAATCGGCAATCTCAAAAATCGGCGCGTTTTGGTCCTTGTTGATAGCCACAATGCAGCGCGAGCCTTTCATTCCCACCACGTGCTGAATCGCGCCACTGATTCCCAGCGCCAGGTAGAGTTTCGGTGAAACCGTCTGCCCGGAGCTCCCGATCTGCCGCTCCATCGGCAGCCAGCCTTCGTCGCAAATCGGCCGCGACGCTGAAAGTTCCGCGCCGAGCGTCTTGGCCAGCTTTTCCGCCAGCGGGATATTCTCCGGCGCCTTGATGCCGCGGCCGATGGAAACCAGAATCGGCGCCTGCGTCAAATCGACGGCTTGCTTGGCCTCGCGGAAAAGTTCCAGCGGCTTGGTGCGGATCTGCTCGGCCTTCAGCGCGACGCTTGCCGGCTTCACCGGCGCTTTGGCGCCCTGCTTTTTCGCCACCGTGTCCGCGCGAAACGCGCCCGCCTGGAATGACGCAATCCACGGCCCGTCGCCCTGAAAACTCACGTCCGCCGCGGTGCGCCCCTGGAACATCTGCCGCACAAAAATCAGCTTGCCGTTTTCATGCCGGTAGCCGACACAGTCGCCGATCATTCCTTTGTTCAGCGATGCGGCCAGCTTCGGCGCGAAATCGCGCACCTGATATGTATGCGGAAGAACGACCAAGTCCGGCTTTGCTTGCTCGACCACTTGCTTCAGCGCAATCGCATATCCGTCCGGCGTGTACTTTTCCAGCAGCGGGTTTTCCACCAGAATTACTTCGTCGACCTGATAGCCGGCGAGTTCCTCCGCGAGCGCCACGACGCCTTGGCCGATCACCACGCCAGTGACCGAGCCCTTCGCCTGCGCCGCGATTTGCTGTGCCGCAGCCAGGGCTTCGAAGCTGACTTTATTCCATTTGCCTTCGCGCTGCTCGGTAATCAGCAGAATCTTCATCGTGTTTCGCAAAAACTAAAGCACTCGTGCTTC
>JASHQB010000133.1 GCA_030037775.1 Candidatus Acidiferrales bacterium | reverse complement strand
GGTCTCGGCCACACCGGCGGCACCCTCGACAAGCTCGAATCCATCCCCGGCTTCCGCGTCAACCTGTCCAAGCAGCAATTTCGCGATGCCCTCGTCGCCTGCGGCTGCGCTCTCGGTGGCCCAACCCCGGAAATCGCGCCCGCTGATAAACGCCTTTACGCCCTTCGCGACGTCACCGCCACCGTCGAGAGCCCCGGCCTCATCTGCGCCTCGATCATGTGCAAGAAACTCGCCGAAGGCATCGACGCCCTTGTCCTCGACGTCAAAACCGGCGATGGTGCCTTCATGAAGAATGAAGATAATGCCGTCGCGCTCGCCGAGCTGCTCGTCGAAACGGGAACTCGCATGGGCAAGCGCGTCGTCGCGCTCATTACCGACATGGACCAGCCACTCGGTCAAAATATCGGCAACGCCCTCGAAGTCGAGGAATGCCTGCAAGTCCTCAGCGGGCAGGGCCCCGCCGACGTTCGCTCCCTCTCCCTCGAGCTTTCCGCCTGGATGCTTTTCCTAGCCGGCTGCACCGCCGATGTCGTTTCCGGCAAGCAACTGGCCGAAGAAATGATTGCCACCGGTCGCGCTCGTGATAAATTCCAGCAGGTTATTAGGCAGCAGGGTGGCGATGAGCGTGTGATCGACGATCCATCGCGCTTGCCGCGCGCGAAAAAAACCGAGGTCCTGCGCAGCTCTCGCGCCGGATTCGTTTCGCGCATCGCCTGCGAGCGAGTCGGCAGGGCCTGCGTCGTTCTTGGCGGCGGCCGCGAGAAGCACGATGACTCCATCGACCCTGCCGTGGGCATCGTCCTCGGCAAAAAAGTCGGTGACGCCGTCCGGGCCGGCGAAACGCTCTGCGCCGTGTCTTACAATGCGGACTCGCGGCTCCGCGAAGCGCTCGATTTGCTCGAAAAGAGTTTCGTCGTTGCGGACCAGCCGCCGCCGCAGCGGCCCTTAATTCTGGGAACTGTCGGCTCGTAGCTCGCCACCTCGCGGTGCCTTATGCAGGTGCTTGTTTTCAGGGGAGGGGAATGCATCGTCACTGGACCGGCCTTCTGGGCATGGCCACGATTCTCGGCCTTGCCTATCTTTTCTCCACCAATCGCCGCGCCATTCGCATGAAGACCGTGGCCTGGGGCTTGGGCCTCCAGGTGGCATTCGCTTTCATCGTCCTCGACACCAACATCGGCCGCGAAGTCTTTGCCGTCATCGGCGATGCCGTTACCAAACTCCTCGATTACTCCTACTACGGCTCGATGTTCGTCTTCGGCGACCTCGGCGCAAAAAACTCCAAGCTCGGCCTGCTCTTTGCCTTTCAAGTTCTGCCCACCATTATTTTCATCGCCGCGATTTTCGCTGTTCTCTACTATTACGGCATCATGCCCTTCATCGTGAAGCAAGCCGCGAAGGTCATGACTCGCCTCATGGCCGCCAGCGGCGCTGAGTCCCTCAACCTCGCCGCCAGCATTTTCATGGGCCAGACCGAAGCGCCTCTGACCATTCGCCCGTTTCTTCCCGAGGTCACTCGCTCCGAACTGATGTGCATCATGACCAGCGGCATGGCCCACGTTTCCGGCGGCATCATGGCCGCCTACATCGCCTTCGGTGTCGACGCCAAGCACCTCATCACCGCTGTCATCATGACCGCTCCTGGCACGCTGCTCCTCGCGAAAATGCTCGTCCCCGAAACCGAAACGCCGGCCACCGCCGGCCGCGTCGAAATGGCTAACTTGGAAAAGGATCCCAATGCCCTGGGCGCGCTTTCTCGCGGCACCATCGACGGTCTCCATCTAGCGCTCAACGTCGCCGCCATGCTCATCTCCTTCATCGCCGTCATCTATCTTTGCGACGGTATCCTCGGCGGCCTCCACAATCTCCTTGCCCATCACGGCATGGGAGGCTTCCCATCGAGCCTCGAACAGATTTTCGGTTGGGTGCTTTCTCCCATTGCTTGGCTCATCGGCGTTCCCTGGCACGATTCCCACGCGATCGGCAGCCTCCTGGGCACGCGCATGGTCTTGAACGAACTCATCGCTTACGGCCGCCTCGGCCCGATGAAAGCCGTTCTCGATCCGCGCTCATTCACCATCGCCACCTATGCCCTGTGCGGCTTCGCGAATTTCAGCTCTATCGGCATTCAAATCGGCGGTATCGGCGCGCTTGCTCCTAACAAAAAAGACGACCTCGCCCGTCTTGGCATCCGCGCTATGCTCGCCGGCACCGCGGCCAATCTGATGTCCGCGTCAATCGTTGGTATCATGTTGAAATGAAATTGCGCCCCAGTTCGAAATCGTCAGCCCGCGACGCATTTGCTCGCGCCGAAGCCGCCGCTAAGTTCATTCGCGCGAAAACCAAGCTCCGCCCGCAAATCGCCGTGGTCCTAGGCTCCGGCCTCGGCGCTTTTGCCGACGCCCTCGAAACCGCCACGCGCATCCCGTACTCGCGAATCCCAGGTTTTCCGCTCTCTACCGCCGACGGTCATGCCGGCCACCTGGTCGTCGGCCAGAGCGGCGGCATCGCTGTCGCCGTCATGCAGGGTCGCGTTCATCTTTACGAAGGCTATTCGCCGGCCGAAGTCGTTTTCCCCACGCGCGTCCTCGGTCGCTTGGGGATCCGCGCGGCCATCCTGACCAACGCCTCCGGAGGCGTCAATCTCAGCCTCAAGCCCGGGGCGCTCGTCATCGTGCGCGACCATATCAACCTGCTTGGCCGGAATCCCCTCATCGGCCCCAACGACGAACGTTTCGGCCCGCGTTTTCCAGATATGACCGACGCCTATTCCAGTTCCTACCGCCGCGCGGCCCTCGAAGAGGCCAAGCGCCTCGGCATCGAGATTCGAGAAGGCGTCTATGCCGCGGTTCCCGGCCCCAGCTACGAAACGCCCGCCGAAATTCGCTACCTTCGCACCATCGGCGCCGACCTTGTTGGCATGTCCACCGTCCCGGAGGTCATCGCCGCGTGCCACATGGGCATACGCGTCCTCGGAATTTCCTGCGTCACCAACATGGCCGCGGGCATTTTGGACCAGCCGCTCAATCACCAGGAAGTCCTCGACACCGGTGAGCGCGTCAGTCGCCAATTTATCGGCCTCCTCCGAGCCGTCATCCCTCGCCTCGCCGCCGACCTCAAGGCCTAGCTCCATTCGTGCTATTCGCATCCCCCATGGCCAAACGCAATGCAACATTCTTGAGAATTTCCGCATCATCCGTAGCGTTTGGGCGCGTGCGATCTTCTTTCGTGCGCTTTGTGGGCTTATGCTTTGAGGGCTCTTTCGTGAAACGCGGCTTGGCAATATACGCTGTGGCAGCGGGTCTATTCGTTCTGTTTTGGGGAAGCACTCCAGCTGGGAGCCAATCGTTGGCCTCGCTGCAGGGCACGGTCACCGACCCCAGCGGCGCCGCGGTTGCAAACGCCACCGTTCACCTAATCAATTCCGCGAACAATTCCGACCGTGTGGCGGTCACCGACAACAGCGGCCGCTACTCTTTCCCTCAGGTCTTGCCGGGAACCTACCACTTGTTGATTCAGGTTCCGGGTTTTGAAACCTTCGAGCAGGCCGATATTCATCTCCTCGCCAATTCGCCGGCGACCTTGGACGTAAAACTAACCATCGCGCAGGTTCAGCAGAGTGTCACGGTCAAGCCGCAGGGCAGCGAGCAATGCTTAGCCCCTCGCGCGCGCATTCTCCCCGACGTTGGCGCGGGCTTGCGCGCGATTCGCCGTGGGCCCTCCGGGAATTATTACGTCTTGACCGCCCCCGGAGCTGCTGCCGTCATTTACTCTCCCGACGGCAAACGAATCGGCCAGGTGCCGGCGCTGTCCTCGCCCCGCTCTTCGCTCGATTCCTCCATCCTCAACGGCTCGGACCTTCAGGTCGACTCCGCCGGGCGTGTCTACATTGCCGACTTGGCCGCTAACGCCGTCAAGATTTATTCCGCGAGAGGAATCATTATCGGCAAGATTCGCGTGCTGGCGCCCCTCTCCGTTGAACCGTTGCCCGATGGCCAAGTCGCGGTGGCCAGCTTGTACTCGAAGCATCTCGTGGATGTCTACGACGACGCACGCGGAGAGTTGTACCGCAGCTTCGGAGACATTACCGGCCCCGTTGAAAAGTGCGATCCGGACATCCTCAGTTGCACGGAACAACCGCAGGATGCCCAGCCCACAACGAATCGTCCTTGGTTTTACGGTGATTCCGCCGGGAACGTCTACGTCAACATCGTCGATCCCGCCACGCCCGTGCCCACCATCCGCAAATATGATACCTATGGAATTCGTGCCTACGAATTTGCCTTGCCCGTTTCGGCATCGAACAATTCCAACTGGACAGTGAACAGCGGGCTCGCGGGCGCGAGCACGGCAACGAGTTCCTCATCGGGCAAGGACGCGCCGGCGTCCGGCGGGCCCGCCGCAGATGCACCAGGGAGTAGCCCGACCGCCGGAACGCCAGGAACGCGGAGCGCAAGAGGCCAGGGTGAGGGAAGAATGAGGCTTGGCGTGCAGCTGACCCATCACGCAGACGCACCGAAGTCCAATCCGGTGGTCGACGCCATCGGCGTGGACCCCGCGAATTCCGACGTTTGGGCCGTCATCGGAGCAAATCTCGTTCACCTGAATCAACAGGGCGAACTGGAGGCATCGTACTGTCTTTCCGCTTCGGATCAATCGATCGTCAAGTTCGACACCATTCTCGTTGAGCCCGATCGCATTCTGCTCGGCAGTGATCCGTTCGGCATCTTCGAATATCCTCGCCCCGATAAATCCCTGCCCAACGCCGCAGCGCCCCACTAGCCCGGTTTGTTCCTCCACCGCGTGGCATCACTCAGAGCGGCCATCCTCGAGTCAAACCGCGCGGGCGGATTTAGGTGCATAATCTCTCTCATGTCCACTGACGACCAGCTCATCGCCGTCGCCCGCGCCGCCCGTGAGCACGCTCATGCGCCCTTCTCGAAATTTCGCGTTGGTGCTGCCTTGCGCGCAAAGTCCGGACGCATCTTCAGCGGCTGCAATATCGAAAATGCCAGCTACGGGCTCACTCTCTGCGCCGAACGCGTCGCCATCTTCAAGGCGCTCTCTGAAGGCGAACGCCCGCACGAATTCGAGGCCATCGCAATCCTTACCGACTCCGACGCGCTCACACCTCCTTGCGGCGCCTGCCGGCAGATCATCTGGGAATTCTGCGGTGACGTTCCGGTGATACTTGCCAATCTTCAAGGCAAGATCGAACGTGAGCGCTCGCTCAATCTTCTTCCGCGTCCCTTCGACTCTTCTCATTTGTAACGCGCGCAAGGGACTCGTTTTCTGGGATAATCTCACGTCGGCTCGGCATCGAGGCCCAATCGTGAAACGTTATCGCCCATTTCTCCTGTCGCTGCTGTTTCTGTTTTTCACCGCGCCTTCGCGCGCGCAGCAAAAGGTCGATGTCCTCATCGTCCACGGCACCGTCCTCACTATGGATTTTGCCGGCGACGTCTATGACGACGGCGAGATTGCCATTCGCGGCGACTCTATCGTCGCCGTCGGGCCCGCTGACGAGATCGGTTCGACTTACATCGCCTCGCGCACGATCGACGCGCGCGACGAAATCGTCATGCCCGGCCTCATCAACGGCCACGCCCACGCCGCCATGAGCCTCTTCCGCGGTCTCGGCGGCGACTCCTCTCTGAATGACTGGCTCGAGAAATACGTTTTCCCCGCCGAAGCCCGCAACGTGACTCCCGATTTCGTCGAATGGGGCACACGCCTCGGCATTCTCGAAATGCTTCGCGGCGGCATCACCACCTATGCCGACATGTACTACTTCGAAGACAACGTCGCGCGTGTCACCAAGGAAGCTGGCATGCGCGGCGTCCTCGGCGAGACGTTCATCGATTTCCCGGCGCCCGACAACAAGTCCGTCCCACAAATGCTCGCCTACACGGAAAACTACATCAAGCACTGGCAGGGCGACCCGCTCATCACTCCCGCGGTCGCTCCGCATTCGATTTACACCTGCTCGACGAAAACCCTTGAGTCAGCTGCCGCGCTCGCCCACAGGTATCACGTCCCCATTCTGATTCACCTCGCCGAAGCCGCTCCCGAAAGCGATCAGAGCCGTGCGAAATACGGCCTCTCGCCCACTGCCTATCTCGAAAACATCGGCTTTCTCGGCCCAGACGTCACCGCCGCGCACTGCGTCTGGGTCACCGCCGCGGACATGCAACTCCTCGCCTCCCACGGCGTCGGCTGCGTCAACAATCCTTCCAGCAACATGAAACTCGCCAGCGGCACCAGTCCCGTCGTCGACCTCATCGCCGCCGGCGTGCCGGAAGGCCTCGGCACCGACGGTGCCGCCAGCAACAACGACCTCGACATGTTCGAGGAAATGGACCTCGCCGCCAAGCAGCAAAAGCTCGCTCGCATGGATCCGCGCGCTCTTCCCGCCGAGCAAGTCGTCGCCATGGCCACTATCAACGGCGCTCGCGCTCTTCACATGGAAAAGGAAATTGGTTCGCTCGAGCCGGGGAAAAAAGCGGATGTAATTCTGATTCGCACTGACGCGCCTCATGCCACGCCGATGTACAACATCTATTCGCAGCTCGTCTACGCGCTCAAAGCCAGCGACGTCGACTCGGTCGTCATCGCCGGCCGCTTAGTCATGGAGCATCGCCGCATGCTCACCCTCGATGAACCAGCGATCCTTGCCAAAGCCCGTGAGTACGCCAAACAAGTTTCCGCGTCTCTAGCGGTGGCGCCCAAATAGCGAATCACGACCCCTGCCTCACTCTGGCTTCTGGTTCCGTTTGGCGATCATCTTCGCCGCCGTTGACCGCAGCGTTTCCGGCACGCTCTTGCTCGTGCTCAGAATCTTCAAATCCCGCGGCGTCAATCGCGCCAATTGGTGCATGGTGATGTCCAGCGGCGTCTTCGAATTGAAAATCAGATTCTTCACGATGGTGTAGTTTTTCATCCACAGCCGGTTGTGCGCGACGATCCGCAGGATTTCCATCGTCAGCGTGGTCATCGACGCGAAACTTTCCACCTCCGCTTCCGTTAATCGCGGCGATTGCAGCACCGACCGCTGCACCACTTTGTTGGAGTCGCGAATCAGCACGATGCGCTCTTCGCGTCCGCCAATCAGCGCTAGCTTCACGCGTTCCAGGACGTTCATCTGTGCCAGCCGCTCCAGCAGCGTTTTCCGCTTCGCCGGATCTTCGTCTGCTGTCGCCGGCGCATCTGCAGCATCCTTCAAGTCCCCCGCTTCCGCACTCTTCTGTAACTCTCCCAGCAAGCTCTTCTGTTCCGGATTCGCGTTCGGCGCCGCCGCGAGCGCATCTACCAGCGCCGGAGACGAAACCAGCCGCTCCAGATTGTCGAGCAGCAACTGAATGCTCGCTGTCGACATTCGCTTCGCTGCTTTCACCAGCGCGCTCGCCGGACACAACGCGTTTTTCACCAGCGCGTCCGCAATTCCAACCTCGCCCGAGAGGTTGGCCGCGCAATACTGCACCAGTTGCGGGGCCGCGTCCTCGCGCGCCAGCGCCGCCAAGAAATTCTCTGTGTGTACGTTCGTCAGCGCCTTCGCCGCGCCGTGTGCGACGCCTTCGATATCGTCCATCGCCAGCACGGCTAGAATCTCGGCGCGCTCCGGTCCGCTTAGTTCCACTAAACCCGTGCACACCGCCAGCTTCCGTTCGGGCTTGGCGTTCCCGAACAAAAACTCCGCGCAAGCCGCACTGCGCGTCCCGTCGCTAATATTCGTCTCCTGGATTGGATTTCAGGTTGTCCCGCGTTAGCGTGATTTTGCCGGGTTCGTTCGGCGGGCCCAGCGGAGGCACCGTCCGCCCGTTCAGCTCCAACAGCACTGCGTTCGACTTGCTCGCCGACACCGTAAAAGTGTTCTCGGCGTGCAGCGTCAGAGTCTTCAGAGCCTCTAATTTGCCCGAGAATACCACTTTCCCGTCTGCGCTCACCGTCACTGTCGAAGTCTCGCCCGCTTCCACCTTCAGCTCCATCATTCCCTGCGCAGCGGCTACGTTCGCCGCGGTTGCCGCCGCACTCTTACCGCCCGCACCTGCAGCTCCGGCTTCCGGCGCCTGTCCATTCTTCGCCGTTGAATTCGGCGCCCTTCCATTCGCTTGATTCGTGTCGTTCGTCGCGACCGCTGTCTGCGCCATCGGCTTCGGTTGTGACGCGCTTGACGTTGTCGCGGGCGCCGCGCTCGCGACCGCATCCGTCGCCGCTCTCTTGTGCCGCAACTTCGCCATCACCGTCCGGAAGATCGGGTGGCTCTCATGCCACGCGCCGATCGCTGGCCCGTACCTGCGATGCACGTACCATCCCCCCGCGACAATCAATCCCAGCGCCACCATCGTCCCAACAATCGCGAACCAATTCCGTCGCGGCCGCACCGGCTCCTTTGTCCACACCGCAATTTCCGGCCGTTCGCGCGTCTCCAGCGCGTACTCCGCCACCAATCCGTCTTCATCCATCCCCAAAAATCGCGCCACCGAGCGGATAAATCCCCGATTGAAAATCCCTCCCGGAAGCTGCGCCCAGTGCTCGTTTTCCAGCGCTTCCAGGAACTTCACGCTGATCCGCGTCGCCGCCGAAATCTCTTCCAGCGACACGCCGCGCATTTCGCGCTCACGTTTTAGGTGTTCGCCGAACGTACTTGTTGAACTCATTGCGGACGTCGCTGAAAAGGCTCAGTAAAAAATATAGGCGGCCATCCAATCACTGTCAATCGAAGCTCTCGGGCGTCGTACCATCGCCGAAAGATTGCCTTTTGCGCACGGTTTCTGCCGCAACCCGTTGCAGTTACCGCCTTGCCAACCTATAATGCCAGCGATGCCCGAGGGTAAACTGCACGAGACCGGCGCGGCCTTCGGCGCCCCTAAACTTAAAGTGTCTGAACCGAAGCCCTTCCACGGAATCGAACGCCGCCGCAGCCCCGCCACCGTGCGCCTCGAGCCCGACGCCAACGAAGTCTCCGTGTTTCACGAACTCGGCAAAGCGCTCACCTCTTCTTTGCAGCTCGATCAGGTTCTCCGCACCATCATGGAGAAAATCAACGAAGTGTTGCATCCCGACACTTGGTCGCTGCTCTTGATGGACACGGAAAAGCAGGAGCTCTACTTCGAAATCGCCACCGGCGAAGGTGCCGAAGCCCTAAAAGACGTTCGCATCAAGCTCGGCCAGGGCATCGCCGGCTGGGTGGCCCAAACCGGTGAAGTCGTCGTCGTTCCCGACACGCGCACCGACTCGCGCTTCTTCGCGCAAGTCGACGACAAAACCAAAATGCAAACCCGCTCCATCGTCGCCGTCCCGGTCCGCTTCCGCGACCAGTGTCTCGGCGTCATTGAGCTCATCAATTGCATCGGCGAAGAAGGCTTCAGCCCGCGCGAGCTCGCGCTTCTCGAAGCTCTCGCCGACTACGCCGCCATCGCCATCGAAAACGCTCGCCACGTCCAGCGCATTCACGAACTGACCATCACCGACGATTGCACCACTCTCTACAACGCCCGCCACTTGAATTTCATGCTGGACACCGAGATTTACCGCTCCCATCGCTACAGCTACGAATTTTCCATCATTTTTATCGACCTCGATCATTTCAAGACCGTGAACGACACGCACGGCCACTTGACCGGCTCGAAACTCCTCGGCGAAATCGGCACCATGATCAAAAACAACTGCCGCCTCATCGACTTCGCTTTTCGCTACGGCGGCGACGAATTCGTCCTGCTTCTCCCGCAAACCTCCAAGGAAAACGCCTGCCGGGTCGCGCGGCGCTTGCATTCGCTCATCAAGAAGACTCCTTGGCTCAAGGACGAAGGCCTCGACGTCCATCTCACTGCCAGCGTCGGCGTCGCTTCTTTTCCCGTTGACTCCGCCGACAAAGCCGGCCTTCTCCATCTCGCCGACGAGGCCATGTATCTCGTTAAGAACACCACCCGCGACCGCGTCGCCGCCGCTTCTTCCGGCGTCCTCCCCGAATCCTAGTCGATCTCTCGCGCCGCCTTCGCGCCCGTCGCTGCGCCCGACGTGACCAACAAAATCGCCCCCGCCCCGGCAAACAGCCACGGCAGACTCCAGTGCGCCACCACCCCGGCGACCGCGTAGGAAATCGGCGTCAGCCCCACCGCCGAAAACATCAGCACGCTCATCACTCTGCCTAGTATCGCCCGCTCCACGCGCAGTTGAATCCACGTGCTGAATTGCACGTTCACGAATCCCGCCCCCAGTCCCATCACCGCCAGCAAGCTCGCAATCGCCCCAAATCTCGGATATATCCCGATTCCGATCAGTTCTATGCCGCACAGTGCGCTCATCGCGATGAATTGCAATCCGCGCTTCCGCGGTTTTTTCACCATTCCGCCCAGCGCCATTCCCGCCAGCATGCCGCCGCTAAAACAGGAAAGAAAGGTCCCGAACGCCGCCGCCGAAGCGAACCGGAATTTCCCCAGCGCCGCCAGCCCAATCGCCACCGGCCCGGCGATGCATATATTCAACGTCGCGAAAATCACCATCAGGAACAGCAGCGCCGAATCGCTCTTCACCGCGTGCAATCCTTCCGCAATCGAATGCAGCATGCTCGGCCGCGTCCCGCTGGGATGTGCAATCTTCGGCGGCTCCGGCACCTTGAACAGCGCCGCGATCACCGCCAAAAAGCTCAGCGCGTCGAGGAACAGCGCGGACGCAATTCCCCAGAACTTGATGATCAACCCCGCCGGCGCCGGCCCGATCATCTGCGTCATCACCGCCGAGCCCTGCATCAGCGCATTCGCCGACTGTAACTGGCTCGCGTCCACGAGCGTCGGCACTAGCGCCGGCCCCGCCGGCAGCGTGAACGCGTCCGCGATTCCGAACGCGAAAGTCAGCAGGTACAGATGCCACAGCCGGATCGCGTGCAGCCACACCAGCGCGGTCACTGCTCCCACTAAAATCGTCCGCACCGTTGCCGTGCAGATCAGCACGTACCGCGCCGACAGCCGATCCGTCACCGCGCCTCCCACCAGCATCAGCGCCGCGCGCGGAATCGCCGCCACCATCAGAATTGTGCCCAGCACCAGGCTTGATCCTGTCAATTGCAGAACCAGCCACGGCAGCGCCACCAGGTAAAACTGGTCGCCCAGCAGCGAAATCGTCGCGCCCAGCCATACGTTGCGGAAGTGCCGCGTTCGCAGCGGATGGCACTTCGCCGGCGGCGGATTCGGCGTCTCCCCCGTTCCTGTCACAGACGCGGCATTCACCTGCTTCTCCTCAAATCTTCCTGCTGGAATTTCTGCGCGGAAGTGTACCAGACCTCCCGCCATTTCCAGTCTTCGTCCATCCGCAATTGACTCTCTTGCCCGGAAAGAAAGTATGGGGTTTGCCTCCCGGCCGCCGCTTGGACAGGCGGGCCGCAATTTCCTTTATTCTTCGGCGGGTTCGCCGCCGGCGGCGGGCCGGTCCGTGGCTCGCGATTTTTTAAGGTGACCACGCCCCCGATGAGCGCGTCTTTATGAATGCGGGGCATCTCGACTGTTGTCGGACGGAAGGAAGGACGCCGCCCATTACTGCCTGCGTTCTCCGGCCGAGGTCTTCGAGTTTCTGAGGAGATTGAAGACAGTCAGGAAATGACATGAAGCAAGCCAAAACGCCATTTCAATTTGTGACCGCGTCGTACTTGATTCGCATTTCTCCCGATCGCGCTCGCACCATCGAGGAGCTGGGCCGCAATCTGCAGACCTGCTCGGACGCCTCCATCTTCTATCACACATTCCAGAGCCTAGAACGCCAGCACTACGCCGCCTTTTCAAATGATTTCGCGCAATGGGTCGGTGCCTCCTGCGGCGAGCCTTCCCTGGCGGAACGCCTGGCGGCGATCGACGTCCGCGATTGCACCTCCCTCGCTATGCTGCGCGATGCGCTGGTAAACATCGTGGATGGCTACGTGCGCGCCAACTCTACCCCCGCAGCACAGGTCTCCTATGAGCCCTTTTACTTCTGTGAAGCCCTCGAATTTACTGTGCCGCGCGACGAAACCGCGTCCACCCTGGCGGAGCTCGAGGAAGGAGTCCGCAGAATCAGCCTGCAGACCCTGCACCATCACTTCATCAACTCGCGCCTTCGCCTGCATCTCCAGACCAACGATTTCTCCTATTGGATTCAAAACAGCCTGGAACTGCCGGAACTCGCCCGGTGCATCGATCGCATCGATATCTATGTGAATACTCTCGAGAAAATGCGCGAAGAAATCATGGCCGCGATTCATTCAAGGATTGACCAATGACCACCGATACGCAGACCGCTCCCGCCACCGCTGCACCCCTCGACGCGTACGCCGCCGTCGTCGGCGATTCCGAGATGGGCGCCTTGCGCGTCTTGGCGCGTCAACTGCAGAACCGCCGCGTGAAGATGGTGAACTCCACCGCCGTGGGCGGAGGCGTCGCAGAAATCCTCAACCGTCTTGTCCCCCTGCTGGACGATCTCGGCGTCTCCACCCGCTGGGAAGTGCTCAAGGGCGGCGAACAGTTCTTCGCCGTCACCAAGGG
>JASHQB010000132.1 GCA_030037775.1 Candidatus Acidiferrales bacterium | reverse complement strand
TGGGCGCGATTTTTTCCGGCGTTTCGATGGAGCATCTGGGCGTGGATCGTGGTGGCGGGAATTTTGAGCGCGCTGGGCGCGCTGGCGCTCTACCGCTCGTTCGAAATCGGCATGCTGGCGCTGGTGTCGCCGATTGCGTCGAGCTATCCGGCGCTTACGGTGGTGCTGGCCATTTCGACGGGGGAGCGGCTGACGCGGGCGCACGCGCTGGGCGTGACCGCGGTGATTATCGGAGTGATCATCGCGGCGGTGGCGCTGCCGGCGAAGGACGCGACCGTGGAAAACGCCGCCGTGTCCGCGCGCGACCATCGCGCGCATTTGCTGCGCGGAGTGCCGTGGGCGCTGACGGCGGCGCTGGTGTTCGGTGTGAACTACTGGATCTTGGGATTTCGCATAATGCCGGTGTTCGGCGGATTCGCGTCGGTGTGGGTGATACGGCTGGTCTCGTTTTTGTTGCTGGCGATACTGCTGCGGCCGCTGGGACAGCGGTTGGAAGTTCCGCGCGGCTCGACGGCGTGGCTGATTTTATTCATGGGGCTGACGGACACGGCGGGATTCGTGGCGAACAATTTCGCGTTCAAACAGGAAGAGATTGCGATTGCCACGGTGCTCGCTTCTCTCTACGGCGTGGTGACGTTGCTGTTTGCGGCGGTGTTTCTGCAGGAGAGGCTCGGGCGCAGGCAGTGGGCGGGCGTGGCGCTGATTTTTGCGGGCGTGGCGCTGGTCAGCATCTAGAAACACGCGAAGCTGTGAGCTTTGAGCCCGCGAGTTTGGCGGGTTGTGGCAGGCTGCTACACTACCTCAAATATGATTCCGCGATTTTGCGAAGTGGCGCTTCCGGTTCCGCTGCGAACGACCTTCACGTACGCAATTCCTAAACACTTGGCGGATGCGGAAATTATCGGCAGCCGCGTGGTGGTGCCGTTTGGCAACCGCGCGATGGCCGGCGTGGCGGTGAAGTTCGCTTTGAACGCGCAGACCGGCAAGAGCACGAAGGAAATTGTCGAAATTGTGGATGCGATTCCGGCGCTGACTCCGGAACTATTGGCGCTGGGCGAATGGATCAGCCGGTATTACGTGGCTCCGATCGGCGAAACGCTGCGGTCGATGCTGCCGCCGCTGGCGGAGCTGCGCGAGCATCGCGAATACGGACTGACGGAGCAAGGGCGCGAGTTTTATGCGGAGGTGAGAGAGCGCGGCGCGGCGGAAGCGGGCGAGGCTCGTGACTTAGAGGCGCTGGAGACGCTGGGATTGGCGAAGGGCGCGGTCGCGTCGACGAAACTGAGGCGGATTCCCGGCGGCGAGGCAGCGGCGGAGCGGCTGGTGCGGCGCGGGATTGCCGCAGCGCGCGAGCGGATGGAGCGCAAAGGCGAGCGCGTGCAGAGAATCGTGGCCTGGAATGAAGCAGCGGCCGCGACGAATGCGAAAGAAGAAAAAGCGCGCGAGATCTTGACGGCAGTGCGCGGGCCTCTACCTGTGGCGTTGCTGCTGAAGGAAGGCGTATCGCGGGCGGTGTTGGCGCGGCTGGAGAAGAGCGGGAAAGTCACACTGTGGGACGAGCCGTTCACCGCGGAAGAAGATCCATGGGAGGCAAATTTCGTTCCGCCGGCGAACGTGCTGAACGCGGAGCAGCAGAACGCGATCACCGCGGTGCGCGAGTGGCTGGTGGCGGGAAAATTCGCAGCGGGATTGCTGCACGGCGTCACCGGGAGCGGCAAAACGGAAGTGTATCTGGGCGCGGTGGAAGCAGCGCTGGCGCAAGGACGAACGGCGATTGTGCTGGTGCCGGAGATTGCGCTGACGCTATGGGTGAGCCGGCTGGTGCGGGCGCGATTCGGCGCGACGGTTGCGGTGCTGCACAGCGGCTTGGCAGACAAGGAGCGCGCGCACGAATGGTGGCGAGTGCGGCGCGGGGAAGCGCGCGTAGTGGTGGGGACGCGGTCGGCGGTGTTCGCGCCGCTGACAAATTTGGGGCTGATCATTGTCGATGAAGAGCAGGAGACGAGCTACAAGCAGGAAGAAACACCGCGCTACAACGGGCGCGACGCGGCAGTGGTCCGCGCGAGCCTGGTGAACGCCGTGGCGCTGCTGGGCTCGGCTACGCCGTCGCTGGAAAGTTCTCAGAATGCGCGAATCGGCAAATACAAGCTGCTGGAATTGACGACGCGCGTGGCGGACCGGCCTCTGGCGCGCGTGAGGCTGGTGGATTTGCGCGAAGAGTTCAAGTCGAGCCATCGCTCCGCGCCCGCGTCGGCGGCGCTGGTGGCGGCGATTCGGAAACGATTTGACGAGGGCACGCAGGCGCTGGTGCTGATCAACCGGCGCGGATATTCGTGGTATGTGCTGTGCAGGAGCTGCGGCGCTGGCGTGGAGTGCCAGAATTGCAGCATCGCGCTTTCGTATCACAAAGGGCGGGCGCGGCTGGAGTGCCACTACTGCGGATATTCGAGTGCCGTGCCGAAGGTATGCCCGAAGTGCAAATCGCAATATTTATATTTTGTGGGCGACGGCGCGGAGCGCGTGGAGGAATATCTGCGCGAGCAGTTTGCGAAGGCGCGCATCGGGCGGCTGGACCGCGACACGGTGCGGACCAAACGCGAATATCAAAAAGTGCTGGGAGCGTTCGCACGCGGCGAGCTGGACTTGCTGGTGGGCACGCAAATGGTGGCGAAAGGCCACGACTTCGAGCGGGTGACGCTGGTGGGAGTGGTGGCCGCGGACCTGGCGCTGGGACGGCCGGATTTTCGCGCGGCGGAGCGGACGTTTCAATTGCTGACGCAGGTGGCGGGGCGAGCGGGACGCGGGCATTTGCCGGGCGAAGTGCTGATCGAGACGTACTATCCGGAGCACTATGCGATTCAGCACGCCGTGGATCAGGATTACAACGCGTTTTTCGAGCGCGAGATTCATTTTCGGCAGGTGATGCACTATCCGCCGTTTGTGGCGCTCGCCAATGTGCTGGTGCGCGACCGGAAAATCGAAAACGCGATTCGCTGGTCACAGGCGATTGCCGGGTGGTTCGATTCGCGGAAGCACAGCGAACTGAAGGTTTTGGGGCCGGCGGCTGCGGCGCTTTCGAAATTGCGGCGCGAGTATCGGTTTCAGATTTTGCTGAAGTCGCCGAACCGGCGATTGCTGGCGCAGGCGCTCGAGGGATGCCTGGCGTTTTGCGCGGAGAAGAAGATTCCAGAGAGCGCGGTGATCGCCGACGTGGATCCAGTCAGCTTGCTCTGAAGATGCTCATCAGACGGAAGGAAAATCAGCAAGAGGAGAATGGGAATCGCGTGGAACACTTCAGCGCCCGGCCGCGAGAGGCATGGGCGTGAAGCACAGGAGGAAAATAAACAGCGCGGCGACGGCCCA
Source organism: Candidatus Acidiferrales bacterium (assembly GCA_030037775.1). Classification (GTDB taxonomy): domain Bacteria; phylum Acidobacteriota; class Terriglobia; order Acidiferrales; family UBA7541; genus DAHUXN01. Next base: position 8,224 of record JASHQB010000132.1, on the reverse strand, counting down.
GGCGCGGCGGGTTGCGTCGAGCGGCGTCCAAGAATCAATCAGCGGCGGATGGCGGAAGCCGAAAAAGAGGAAGACATCGAGCAGGGCGAACAAGAACCATCCGGGCCAGAAAAAGAATCCCATGGCGACCAGCACGACGCCGAATGCGAAGGAAACGCGCCGATGGCTGCCGCTGGCGATGCTGTAAACGATGTGGCCGCCGTCGAGCTGGCCGATGGGCAGAAGATTGAGGGCCGTGGCGAACAGGCCGACCCAGGCGGCGAGCGCGATGGGGCTGAGCAAAATGTTTTGCGGGTTCACGCCGGGATGAAAAATGGCGAGAAAAAATTTCATCAGCGGCGGACTGCCGAAGATAATCAGCGCGCCGGCTTGGGCGTTCGGTACGACCTTGGAAATGTAGACGCCGAAGGCCAAAATCGGCACTGCCAGCACGAAGCCTACTAGCGGGCCTGAGAATCCCACATCGAAAAGGGCCTTGCGATTGAAGATGGGTGAGCGGATGCGAATGAACGCGCCGAAAGTGCCGATGAGGCTCGGCGCGGGCAGAAAGTAAGGGTAGCTGGCGTCGATTCCGTAATAGCGGCAGGCGAAATAGTGGCCGAGCTCGTGCGCGAGCAGGATGCCGATGAGCGTGAAGGAAAAGGGAATGCCTAAGAGCAGCAATCGCGGATGCGTGAGCGCCTGCCAAGTAGGTGCGAAAGGATTCTCGAGCCCAGAGAACGGGGCGCGATTCTGCGCGTAGGAAATGGAGAACTCAAAGCCGACGGCGAGCGTGGAGATCAGCGTCAGAACAAACAGAATCAGCGCGAGGGCGAAGGGACGCTTGCGCTGAGCCTGTGGAACTGCGCGCGGTTCGTAAAACACGCGGTAGAGAGGCTCGAGCGTTTGCGCGGGTACGCCACCGTGTCCGTTGCCATGGCCGTTGCCGTTCTCCACAGTCATAGATTACACCGCGGGCGGCGGGCTGGCCACGTGAAACGGTTATGGCGAATGCGCGCGGCAGAGTTGCTTTTTCGCGTCCGGTGGCGTCCAATAAAGGAAAGGGCGACGAATTTCCGGGCATTATTCTTGGAGTGCAAGATGCGTGAAATGGCGCGTGAAGCGGTGATTGTCAGTTCGGTGCGCACAGCGGTGGGCAAGGCTTTTAAGGGCGCCCTGCGCGCGACACGGCCGGACGACTTGGCGGCGGCAGCGATACGTGAAGCGCTCGGGCGCGTGCCGAGCCTCAATCCCAAGGAGATTGAGGACGTGATTCTGGGCTGCGCCATGCCCGAGGCAGAGCAGGGCATGAACGTGGCGCGCATCGCGTCGCTGCGCGCGGGGCTGCCGGTGGAAGCGTCAGCGATGACCATCAACCGCTTTTGCTCTTCGGGCTTGCAGGCGATAGCGATTGCCGCGGAAAGAATTATTGCGGGCCAGGCGAACGTGATTGTCGCGGGCGGCACAGAATCGATGAGCATGATCCCCATGGGCGGAAATAAAATCTCGCCGAATCCGTGGCTGATGGACCATTATCCGGATTCGTATTTGGGCATGGGTTTGACGGCGGAAAATCTGGCGAAGAAATATGGCATCAGCCGCGAGCAGTCGGACGAATTTTCATTGCAGAGCCATCAAAAGGCATTGGCAGCGATCGCCGGAGGAAAATTCAAACAGGAAGTAGCGCCCGTCGAGGTGAGCCTGACTTCGGTGGATGGCTCGAACGGGAATCATCCCAAAACGACGAAAACTACCTTCGACACAGACGAGGGGCCGCGCGCGGATACTTCCCTGGAGGCGCTCGCGAAATTGAAGCCGGCGTTTCATGCCAAGGGAGTGGTGACGGCGGGAAACAGTTCGCAGATGTCGGATGGCGCGGCGATCGCGGTGGTGATGTCAGCAGAGCGTGCGAAGATCATCGGAGCGAAGCCGTTGGCGAAGTTCGTTTCTTTTGCGACGGCGGGGTGCCCTCCGGAGGAGATGGGCATCGGGCCGGTGTTCGCGATTCCGAAGGTGCTGAAGCTCGCAGGATTGAAACTCGAGCAGATCGACGTGATCGAATTGAATGAAGCATTCGCGGCGCAAGCGCTCTCTGTGATTAAGCTGGCGGGGCTCGACGCGGCGCGCGTGAATCCCAATGGCGGCGCGGTGGCGCTGGGGCATCCGCTAGGTTGTACGGGAGCGAAATTGACGGCCACGATTCTGCGCGAGCTGGAGCGGCGCAAAGCCCGGTACGGCTTGGTGACCATGTGCGTCGGCGGCGGCATGGGCGCGGCGGGGATTTTGGAGCGCGTGGCCTAAGGAGCGAGGATGGCGACAACGACGGTTTCGCAAAATATGGCACGCGGCGGCGGATTCCTGATTTCCTCTTGCGCGCCCGATGAGATTTTCACTCCGGCAGACATCACCGGCGACCAGAAGCTGATCGGCCAGACTGCGGAAGAATTTGTCGCTAAGGAAGTTCTCCCGCTGGTGCCGGAGCTCGAGCTGCATAGCAAAGGATTGATGGCGCAAGTGTTAAAAAAGGCGGGCGAGCTGGGCCTGCTCGCGGGCGGAATCCCGGAGGAGTATGGCGGCGCGGGGCTGGACAAAGTTTCCGCGACGCTGCTTTCGGAAAAGCTGGCGGCATACGCTTCGTTCGCGGTGACGCACGGAGGGCACGCAGGAATCGGCACCGTGCCGATTGTTTATTTTGGAACAGAGCAGCAGAAGAAAAAGTATCTTCCGCGAATAGCGACAGGCGAAATCATTTCTTGTTACTGCCTCTCCGAACCGCAGGCCGGTTCGGATGCGCTGGCCGCACGGACGCGGGCCGTGCTTTCCCCCGACGGGCAAAACTGGATTCTGAACGGGCAGAAGATGTGGATCACCAACGGTGGCTTTGCGGACTTGTTCGTGGTTTTTGCCAAAGTGGATGGCGAGAAATTTTCATGTTTTTTGGTGGAGCGCGGCGCGCCAGGATTTTCAGTTGGCGCGGAAGAAAAAAAGATGGGCATTAAGGGCAGTTCCACCACGGCGCTTTTTTTCGAGAACACGCCGGTGCCGAAGGAGAATTTGCTGCATGAAATCGGGCGCGGGCACATCGTCGCATTCAACACGCTGAATGCGGGGCGGTTCAGCCTGGGCGCGTATTGCGTCGGCGGCGCGAAGAAGATCTTGGAGGTGGCGTCGAAGTATTCAAAGGAGCGCGCGGCATTTGGACGGCAACTGGCGCAATTCGGATTGATCGACGCGAAGCTGGCGGAGATGGCCATTCGTATTTATGCCGCGGAGTCGATGATTTACCGCATCGCCGGGCAGGTGGATGTGGCCACCGCGTCGGCGGCGGCCGGCACAACGAAAACCGAGCAGGGAATGAAGATGCTCGAGGAATATGCCATCGAAAGTTCCATCAGCAAAGTCTACGGCTCGGAGACGGTGGATTACTGCGTGGACGAAGCGGTGCAGATTTTCGGCGGCTACGGATACCACGAGGATTATCCGGTGGCGCGCTCGTACCGCGACAGCCGCATCAACCGCATTTTCGAGGGTACCAACGAAATCAATCGCATGTTGATTATTCAAATGCTGATGAAGCGCGCCATGAGCGGCGTGCTGCCGCTGATTCCCGCGGCCATGAAGCTGGCGGAAGAGGTGCTGGCAGGGCCGTCGATGGAAGAGGGCGCGAGCGGCGAGTTCGCGCCAGAGGAGCGAATCGTCGCCAATAACAAGAAGATTTTCCTGCAGGCGGCAGGCGCAGCGGTACAGCGCTTTCGGGAACAGCTGGCCGAGCAGCAGGAGATTGTCGCAGCGCTGGCGAACGTGGTGATGGAGATTTACGCCATGGAGTCGTGCTTGCGGCGGGCACAGAAAGCGGCGAAAGGCAATGCCGGTGGTTCCAGTTCGGTGATGGCGGACGCGATGCGCGTTTTTGTCTCGGACGCGGCGGATCGAGCGGAACGCGAAGCGCGCACGGCGCTGGCGGCAACGGTGGAAGGCGACGCGCTGCGCACGCAGCTCGCGGTGCTTCGCCGGTTTGCCAAGCGCGAAACGATTGACACGATTGCCCTGCGGCGACGAGTGGCCGCAGCGGTGCTCGCCGGCGACCGGTATCCCTTCGAGGGCCGTTGAAAGCCACGGCCAAGCAAAAACGCAAAAAACTGAAGCGAGCGAAACCAGCTGCTGATGTGCGCCAGCACGTGCGGAGTTCCCCGTCGCAGCCGCTCGCCTGGATACGCGAGCTGGCTGCGCCGTATCTGAAGGGATGTGAGCCGATCGCGGCGGATGAGCCGGGCCTGCAGGGCTATTGGTTCAACGCGAATCGGTCTTTGCAGCGCGATCCGAGCCGGGCGCCGGGCGCTGGATTCTTCGTCGGGTATTTGGCGGCCGAGACGGCGAAATATTTGTTTTTGCATCCTGAGCCACCGGAGTGTGTGGTTTTCGCTTGGATTGCGCCGGCGGATGGTCCTCTGCACGAGCGTCTCGTCCGCCAGCCGGGCAGCCTGGTCCGCAAGATTTTTGAATACATACGTTGGCTGACGCATCGGCCGCCACGATTTGTGTTTCATGAGGCGCAAGAGGCGGCGATGGCCCGGCACATGTCTATGAAAGACTGGCCGCCGGAGAAGCGCGAGCACCTATCGCGGAATTTCTTCATCGAGACGCTGGCGTGGCTGGTGCGCAGTGGCCTGGTGCGAAAGCTGAAGGAAGAAGCCGGGCGGCGCGGCGAAGGAACGACGTCTTAGCCACACCTGCGAGGAATCCGCAAAGTGTGTCACATTCGTGGAAAGCAATTCTCCTTGTTGGACATTGATACGGTCACCGCAAGATGCTAAGTCAATGAGAGGGAAGGATTTCCTCTCTGGTCCGTTCGGACTTCGATTTGCATCTAAGTCAACGGGGGGATAGGTGATCGAGAATGCAAATCCGTCGAATTCCCAAGTGGGTGTATTGGTGTGCGGCTGCACTGATTGCGCTTCACATTTATTTCTTCCAAGAACTGATTGCCGCGGAACTGCTGTTTGGGATCGTATTCGGCAGCTTCTTAGTCCTGTTGCTGGCGATTTATGTCGTCAGTGAGATGGGTGACCGCGGGCTCGGGTGGGTGGAGGCGAACCGGCGAGGGATGGTGGTAATGGCGCGCCGGCAGTGGGGACGAGTGGAAGCGATCAGTAGAAGGACATTCCGCCGTCAACATTCAGAGTCTGCCCAGTGATCGCGGCCGATTGCGAGGAGGCTAGGAAAAGCGCTGCGTCGGCGACGTCAGCGGCGGTTTGTGGCTTTCCTTGCAGGAGTTTCTCCAGAAGGGCCTTGAAAAGCTCGTCGGGGTCGGCGTGGAGCCGATCCGCGAGGGCTTGGCCTAGCATCTGGGACATTTCCGTCTCGGGTACCGGCCCGGGGCAGATGGCATTGACGCGAACGCCTTTGCGTGCGGCTTCCGCGGCCAGCGTACGCGTCAGGCCCGCCAATCCAGCCTTGGATGCGGCGTAAGGGCTATTCCATTGAAAAGCGCCCTTGGCGGCGACGCTGGAGATGTTGATGATGCCGCCGGAGCCGCGCTGGTACATCTCCGGCAGAACGAGCCGCGAGAGCAGAAAAGGCCCCCGCAGATTGACCCCGATAACTTCGTCCCATTCCTTCGGCGAGACTTCTTCGACCGACTTTACAGGCCCCAGGACCCCCGCGTTGTTCACCAAAATGTCGACGCGGCCGAAGTGCTTGCGTGCCGCGTTCACGATCGCCTGACAGTCGGGTTCGTGCGACACGTCGGCGACGATGGCGGCGGCTTTATGGCCTGCGACGCTCATCTCGGCGGCGACGGCATCGACTTGGCTTTGCGTACGTGCCGCAAGCAACACCGCGGAACCTTCGCGCGCGAAACGGGCGGCAATGGCGCGGCCGATTCCGCGGCCTCCACCAGTGATAATCGTGACCTGCCCCGCCAGCAGCATGCGATGTACTCCGAACGGCAGTTTCGATTGACGCTCAGGATATCATCAGGGCTGCACCCTATTCATAGCAAGAGAATTAGCAGATACGAAAGCGGGTGACGGCGCAGACTGGAATGCGGTAACATTAAGACTCTATGCCTAGCGACATGGCGAACATACAGGGAACCGGGCCAGGAACCGGAAACGGTCGAAAAGTGCTTGTGCGGGTGCGCCCGCGCGGATTCTGCGCCGGAGTGGTGCGTGCGGTGGATATCGTGGAGTTGGCGCTGGAGGCTTATGGCGCGCCGGTTTACGTGCATCACGAGATTGTGCATAACCGGTACGTCGTGGACCAACTGCGGCAGCGTGGCGCGATTTTTGTCGAGACGATTGGCGAAGTCCCGATTGGCGCAGTGCTGGTTTTCAGCGCGCATGGAGTTCCGCCGCGCGTGCGCGAGGAAGCGACGGAGCGCAAGCTACGGGTGATCGACGCAACGTGTCCGCTGGTAACCAAGGTGCATCTGGAGGCGCGAAAATTCGCGCGCGAAGGACGCACCCTGATCTTGATCGGACATCGCGACCATCAAGAGATTGTGGGAACCTCGGGCGAAGCGCCGCTGCAGACCGTTGTGGTGGGAAGCGTGGAGGAAGTGGACCAGCTGCAGATGGAGGATCCGGAGCGGCTGGCGTATCTGACGCAGACGACGCTGAGCCTTTATGACACGCAGGAAATCCTGACGCGGCTGCGGCAGCGATTCCCGAAAATCTTAGGGCCTGCGTCGGATGATATTTGCTATGCGACCCAAAATCGCCAGGAAGCCGTGGAGGCGCTAACGCGGGAAGTGGATATGATTTTGGTGGTGGGTTCGGCGAACAGCTCGAATTCGAACCGCCTGGTGGAAGTGGCGCAGCGAGCCGGCGTGGCGGCGCGGCTGATCGAAGACGGGAACGATCTGCAACATACGTGGTTCGACGGCGTTTCGCGGCTGGGATTGACGGCCGGCGCGTCGGCGCCTGAAATTTTGGTGGAGCAGGTGAGTCAGCGGCTGGCGAATTTCGGATTCACCGACCAGCGCGATCTGGATCTGATTCGCGAAGACGTGCGGTTCACGCTGCCTCCGGAACTAGCAGCCCGGAAGCCGGTGGCGCGCTAGGGTGGCGGAGAACAACGGAGTTCAACGGAGGAATGCTTAATGGCGGTACGGATCGTCCGCCAGCCAAAGCAAATCGTTTTGCTGGGAGCGCCGACGAGCGCGGCTGCGCTGACGGCAGGCCACGAGAAAGCTCCGCAGGCCCTGCGCGCGGCAGGGTTGGTAGAAAAACTTCAGGCGATTGGCTATAGCGTCACCGATATGGGTGACGATCCCGTCGAGTTATACAAGCCAGATGAGGAAAGCCCGCGCGCGCGGAACTTGGCGCGCGTGGTTGCGTCGCTCGAGGCGCTGAAACCCCGCGTGGAAGCCGCAGTGAAAACCGGCGGGCTGGCGTTGATTTTGACCGGCGATTGTTCCTCGGCGCTGGCCACGGTCGCAGGCGTGCGCCGGTATTATCGCGGCGCGAGCGTCGTGTACATGGACAGCGACGCGGATTTGAACGTGCCGGCCACGTCGCCCTCGGGATGCGTGGACGGAATGGTGGTGGCGCACCTGACGGGACGTGGCGCGGCGGAAATGATTCGCTTCTGGAGCGAGCCGCCGCTGGTGCGCGACCCGGACGTGGCCCTGTTTGGCGTGTCGCGGCTGGATTCGCCGGAGGAAGGAGTGCTGTCGCAAACGGCGATTCGGTGTTTTCGCGCGGCAGACGTGCGGCGAATGGGTCCTGCGGCCGCGGCCGAAATGGCCATCGAGCGAATTCACGGCGGCAAAAACGAACTAGTGTTGCACGTGGACGTGGACGTGATTTCCAGCGAGGATTTTTCGGCCACGGATTTGCCGGGCAGCAGCGGTCTGCGATTGGAAGAGGTGCGTGAGGCGCTGACCGTTCTTGCGAAGCAGCCGCGGCTGGTGGCGCTCGAAGTCGCCGCGTACAATCCGGAGCGCGATACGGACGGGCGGGACGCGAAAAACATTGTGGATTTGATCGCAGCGACGCTGGGTGCGCGGCTGGAAGCGCAATCGAAAGCAGCAGAAGCAGCGGCGGCTGCGGCGGTGCCGAGTGAACCGACCGCGCCACCCCCTGGGGTGGGCGCGAGCCGGGCGGACTCCACGCCTGGTGATGCGACCACGGAGGCCGCCGACTCCTCGGCGTCGACTTCGACGAACTCAGTTTCGGCGAGTGAATCGTCGAGCGACGAATCACGGGAACATTTCACGCCCAGTTCGAGTTCTGGCGAATAA
>JASHQB010000131.1 GCA_030037775.1 Candidatus Acidiferrales bacterium | reverse complement strand
CGCGGCGGCGCATTCAGCGAATCGTGGGTCACATTTCCGACCAAGCCCACAATGGTGGTGGCCTGCGTAAACGCCAGGCTGCCGCCGTTGCGAGCTGCAAATAGGATGCGTTTTCCGATGGGATTTTCCTTCGGGAAATAGTGCTTGGCAAAGGCTTGGTCGACAACGGCCACGAGAGGAGCATTCGCATTGTCCCTCCAGCTCAGCAAGCGTCCCGCGAGCAGCGGAATGCGCATGGCCTGGAAGTAGCCGGGGGTGACTTTGCTGTTTTCCGCGTCCTCGAACTGGCTGGCCCCGTAGACGCGGCCTTCGATGTGGAATATCTCATCGCCCATCTCGTTCGCCAGCGGTAACTCGGAGACGGCTCCGACAGCCTGCACGCCGGGAAGGCCGCTCGCGCGTTCTTCAAACTGCTGCAGAAACGCGGCGATTTTCGCGGGAGTGTCGTAGGTGTGGCTGGGCAACGCGAGCTTGGCGGCGAGGACGTTCAGCGGCTGGAAGCCGGGGTTGACGTGGATCAGCCGCCAAAAACTTTGCAGCAAAAGGCCGCCGCCCGCTAGCAATCCCAGCGAAATGGCGATTTGGCCGATGACCAGCGAGTTGCCGAGCGTTTTGCGGCTGCGCACCACGCCGCGGCCGGCCTGTTTCAACGCGTCCGCGAAATGCACTTGCGAAGAACGCAGCGCGGGGGCGAGCCCGAAGAGAATCACCGTCAGGATGGAAATGCCGGCGGTGAATGCGAGCACCGCGCCATTGACGTGGATTTCATTCAACCGCGGCAGATCCGCCGGCCCCACGGCGCGCAGCGCCGCCACTCCCCACGCCGCAATGAGCAATCCGACGACGCCGCCTCCACAGGCGAGCATCATGCTTTCGGTGAGCATTTGCTGAATGATTCTGCGGCGCGAGGCGCCGAGCGCTTTGCGGATAGCGAGCTCGCGCTGGCGCCCTTCTCCGCGCGACAGCAGAAGGTTAGCCACATTGGCGCAGGCGATCAGCAACAGCAGACCCACGGCGATGGAAATCAAGCGGAGTTGGCCTTGCACATCCGAGCCGATCAACACGTCGGCGAGCGAGCGAACTTTGAGTCCCCAACCCTTGTTCGTCTCCGGAAATTTCGCGTCGATCACTTGGGCGTCGTCGTCCAGATCCGCCTGCGCCTGCTCGAGCGTCACGCCCGGCTTCAACTTGCCGACGCCGACGAGGAAGTGTGCCAGGCGCACCTTCCCGTACGGGCTCAGGAAAGATAGCGGCATCCAGACTTGCGCCTTGGAAAGAATCGCCGGGTCGGAAGCCAGCACGCCCACGACGGTCAGCGTTTGGTCATCGAGAACAATTTGCTTGCCGATGATGCTCGGGTCGGAGCCGAAGTGGCTGCGCCAGATGCCGTTGCCGAGAATGGCCACCTGCGACTGCGAAGTCTGCTCATCGGCCGGCAGAAAACTGCGGCCCAATAGCGGCTTGACGCCGAGGGCGTCAAACAGGTTCCACGACGCGAGCGAGCTGCTGACCTGCTCGGGCTTCCCATGCCCGCTCAAATTGGAAATGGAGGTTTCGTAGTTGAGCACAGCGAGCTGCTCAAACGTGCGGTTCGCGGCGCGATAGTCGACGTAGTCCGGCGGCGAAATGCCGGCGGTATCGCCCAGCGCGAATTTGCCGGTGAGATGCACGAGCTGCTGCGGCGAAGCGAAAGGCAAAGGACGTAAAACGACGGCGTCGAGCACGCTGAAAATCGCGGTGTTCGCGCCGATGCCCAGCGCCAACGTGAGTATCGCCACCGCCGCAAATCCCGGCGACTTCACCAACATGCGCAGCGCGTAACGAAGGTCTTGCAGTAACGTGGCCATCTCTCACCTCGCCCCTACGAATGCTCACTCGTAGCGCAGCGCGACGATGGGGTCGACGCGCGTGGCGCGGTGCGCGGGAATGTAGCAGGCCGCCAGCGCCACCAACGCCAGCGCCACAGCGACGCTGCCAAACGTCAGCGGGTCGCTCGCCTTCACGCCGTAAAGAACGCTGCCCATCAGTTGCGTCAAGCCCAGTGCGGCGGCGATTCCGATGGCCACGCCAAGCGCGGTCAGCTTCGCGCCCTGCCCCATCACCAGACGCAACACGTCGCGCTCCTGCGCGCCCAGCGCCACGCGAATGCCAATCTCGCGCGTGCGCTGCGAAACGGAATACGAAATCAATCCATACAGCCCAATCGACGCCAGCAGCAGCGCCAGCGCGGCGAAACTCCCGATGAGATACGACGGATAGCGGCGCAGGAAAACCGACGGCGATTGCTGAATAATCTGCTCCATGGTGAGCGGCTGCACGGGGAAAAGCTGCGGGTCGGTGTTCGCCAGCGCGTCGTGCACTGCGCCGAGCGCGATCGCCGGATTGCCCGCGGTGCGCACCACGTAGCTGATGTACGAGTTCGTATCCTGCAGGAACGGGCAGAAGAGCGCGGGCTCGTCGCCGCTGTCGAGTCCTGCGTCCGCAATGTTGCCCACCACGCCGACAATTTCGCGATACGGCTGCGTCGCCGACAGCGTGAAGCGGAAGCGCGCGCCGATGGGATCTTTGCCGTGCAGATAGGCTTTCACCCACGCTTCGTTCACGATGGCGTGCTTCGGCGCCATCGCCGAATCCGCTTCGTCATTGAAATAGCGCCCCTTGATGAGCGGGATTTTCATCGTCGAAAAATAATCGGACGAAACGTCGCGAATGTCGGACTCATCTTCGTGGCCGGTCTGCACCGGCTGGCCTTCGATGACGAAGCGCACCGTACCGCCCCCGCCGCTCAGCGGAATCGTGCTGGTGTTTCCGACGCTGACGATACCCGGCTCGCCGCGCAGCCGCGTCGTGAATGCCTTGTCGAAGCGAATCGCGTCGGGGTCTTTGGGATACGAGGAGTCGGGCAGGTTCACCGCGAACGTGAGCAGGTTTTGCGTGTCGAAGCCGGGATTGCGCCGCAGCAGCGCGCTCAGGCTTTGCACCAACAGCCCCGCGCCCGCCAGCAGCACCAGTGAAAACGCAATCTCCACCACCACCAGCGCGTCGCGCAGCCACGTACGCGTTCCGCCCGCCGCCGTACGCGATTCTTCCTTGAGCGCGTCGCTCACTTTTTCATGCGACACTTGCAGCGCCGGCGCCAGGCCGAACAAAATGCCCGTCATCACCGCCGCGCCGCACAGAAACGCGAGAATCGCGGGGCTCGGCTGCGTCTCGCGCAAGAACGGCATGTAGTCGATGACGTTCTGCGGAATGCCCGCGACCAGCAGCACCGTTCCCCACTGCGCGACGAGAAATCCCAGCGCGCCGCCGGCGAGGGCCAGAATCAAGCTTTCCGTCAACAGTTGCGAAACCAGCCGCCCCCGACTCGCGCCCAGCGCCGCGCGGATCGCGAACTCACGCTTGCGCCCCGCCGCGCGCACCATCAGCAGATTGGCCACGTTGGCGCAGGCGATGAGCAGAACAAATGCCACCGCGCCGAAAAGAATCAGCAGCACCGGCTGCACCAGCCCGACGATGCGCTCGCGCAGCGGGACCATGTTGATCTGCATCGCCGCGTTTTCCTGCGGATACGCCGCGGCCAGCCGCGCATCGATGGCGTTCATCTCCGCGCGCGCTTGCGCCCAGGTCACGCCCGGCGCGAGCCGTCCAATCACGCGCAGCCAGCGCAGGCTGCGGCGCTGCGCCAGGTCTTTGAAATCGCCGCCGAGGTGCAGCGGCACCCACACTTGCGTGCGGCCCGTGGGCGCGAATTCAAAACTGCGCGGCAGCACGCCGATCACAGTCACGCTGGCATCGTCGAGCTGGATGCTACGCCCGACCACGTTCGGGTCGCCGCCAAACTGTTTGCGCCAGAAGCTGTAGCTCAGCAGCGCGACTTTCGCGTGTAAGGAGGCAATGTCTTCGTTCGCCGGGAAATCGTGGCCGAGGATGGGCTGCACGCCGAGCGTCGAGAAGAAGTTCGTGGTGACCTGCGCGCCCTGCAGCAGTTGCGGCTCGCCGCCGCCGCGAAACACAAATCCGTCGCCGCTCACCGCGGCCATCGCCTGGAACGTCTTCGATTGCTTCATCCAGTCCTGATAATCAGGATAGGAGGCATCCCAATACGTGTCCTTGGCCTGGCGGATTTCGCTGAGCGTGATCAGGCGGTTGGCCTGAAAATACGGCAGCGGGCGCAGCAGCGCTGCATATACCACCGAGAAAATCGCGGTGTTCGCGCCAATGCCCAGCGCCAGCGTGACAATGGCGATGGCCGCGAAACCGGGGGATTTGGTGAGCGTGCGGAGGGCATAACGAACGTCTTGCAATAGGGTTGACATCGCGCCGTCTCCTTACGACTGGCCAGTAACCATTCACCTGTGGTCAGCAAACAAAACCAGTGACGAGTAACAAGCAAAAGGGCAGTTTGCCAGACCCATCCCACGATGATTCAGGCAGATTGCGTTCCGAAGGCGGCGCTGCGAAAGGCGTGCGGAATGATGGACTTACGTGAGTCGGAAGAAGACTGACAGCGCAAGACTGCCCGCTTGCGGGAGGCCCGTGCGCGCAAGCGGACAGTGTTCATGCCCGTACCAAACGCCGAGACGAAGCTCGGTCGGCGCCACCTGGAAGAGCGGCGACTTCACCAGGCCTGTGAGCGCCATGATACCGGCGATGGCCGCCGTGGCGGTGAGCAGCGCGAGCGCCGCGAAGACCCCGAGCAGTGCCGCGGTGGTGCGCGGAGACATGATGGAATCAGAGAGGCCCATTTGCGGGAGGCGCGTGCGCGCAAGAGGACATTCCGCCGCAATCGCCGCAGATAGCAGCTGGCGGATGAAAGACTTGCTATATTACCCGTGCATGCCGTTTGCGAAAGCTTCCGATGCCTGAGAAGAAACCCATCGAATGGGCGGCGCGTCCCGCTGCCTGGTCGCACGTCAAGCGAGTGACTCAGGGATCGGAGCGCAGGCTTCGCTTGCGTTTCTGGTTCCCCCAAGTGCCGCTTGCCGCAGCGCTGGCCCTATCCGGAGTGCTACTTCTCCGCATCGTGTTTCTGGCCCAGCGCAGCGTCCTGGTCGCGGACTTCCCTATGCACATTTTGGATTTCCAGCCCCGGCACATGCCGTTTGTTCTGATCGGCGTGGCCATGCTGGTGATGTCCGTAGGTCTGCTGTTCCGCTCGCGACTCGCCTGGATCATTGCCATGCTGCTGGCCGCGTCGACCGTGTTCAGTGCGGCCATTCTGGGCCATGAGCAACGCCAAGGGCTGATTTGGTACAACGGCGCCCTGCTCATCCTGCTGCTGCTGGCGAATCGCAAATTCACGCGCAGTAGCCTGGCGGCCAGCACCCTGTTCTCATTGACCAGCGTGCTGCTGGTGCTGATCTACTCGGTCTTCGGGTCGCTGTATTTCGGCAACCAATTTTCGCCGCCGATCAAGGACCTGACGACGGCGTTCTATTTCGCGATTGTCACCATGGCCACGGTCGGCTACGGCAATCCCATCGGCGCGCAAGGAAGGCTATTCACGGCGTCGGTGATTATTCTGGGCATCGCGGTGTTTGCCACTTCCCTGACCACGATTGTGGCGCCGATGATTGCGCGTTTGACCGCGCGGAAGGAGAAACGAATGAAACACAGCGGGCACTTCATCGTCATTGGCGCTACGCCTTTGGCTTACAACACCTATCGCGAGTTCAAACAGCGGCAGCAGGAAGTGGTTTTAATTCTGCCGCGCGAGGCCGAATGGGCCGGCGTGGACCCCGCCGACGTCATCATCGGCGACCCCAACAGTTCGGAAGCGCTGCGCAAAGCGAACGCCGGCCAGGCCCAGGCCGTGCTGGCGATGCGCGCCGACGATTCCGACAACGCTTTCATCGTGCTGGCCGTCAAGGAACTGAAAGGCCCCGCCAAAACCGTGGTGGCCATCAATGACAGCAAGCACATGGAGCGCATCAAGCTGGTGCAGCCGGATATGATCATCGCCCCGGAAGTGCTTGGCGGCGAACTGCTGGCGATGATGCTGAGCGGCGAGCCCATCACCGGCGATTTTGTGATGCAGCGGTTTTTGCATTTTGACCAAAAGCCTTCGCCGCCCGGGCAGACTTCATAGCGCCGCGCGATAAGAAAATCTCCTCCCACGCAACGGTTCGGTCCCCTGGCACGTATTGGTTGACGAAGGGGGCGGCGGATTATAGAGTGCGCGGCTAGCGCGCAAACACTCCACGACGAAGGGGCACAAAATGACAGCGAAAAACCCTGGAGCGCGGCACATCTGTGCGGCGAAGTCCGCGGCGGCGAATCTGGCGATCGCGGCGCTGGTGGCCGCGGCATGCCTGGTGTTTCCGGCGAGTCAGCGGCTGGTGGAGAGCGCGGCGGTCGCAGGCGCGCGATACGCGGAGACGGGCTGGCAGACGCATACCGGTCCTGCGCCGAAATTGCCAAAGATGAAAATGGCAGAAGCGAAGAGCGCCATGGCCACTGGGCCGGTGACGCTGCCGACGATTCCGCCGGCGGAACTGACCACCGCGGACCTGGACGCGTTTTTCGATGCCATGGTGCCGATGCAGATCGCGGACGACGACATTGGCGGCGCGGTGGTGGCCGTGGTGAAAGACGGGCAGGTGATTTTCGCCAAGGGCTACGGCTATTCGGACCTGAAAGGCAAACAGCCCGTTTCGCCGGAAACCACGCTCTTCCGCGTGGGGTCGATTTCGAAGCTCTTCACGTGGACCGCGGTGATGCAGCAGGTGCAGGCGGGAAAAATCAATCTGGACGCGGACATCAATCAGTACCTCGATTTCCACATCAACGAGCCGCGCGGCAAAATCACGATGCGGAATCTAATGACGCACACGCCGGGCTTCGAAGAAGCCATCAAGGACCTGATTTCCGAGAATGCGGCGGGCATGTCGTCGCTGGGCGATTACCTGAAGGCGCATCAGCCGGAGCAGATTTTCGCGCCGGGAACCACGGGCGCCTATTCGAATTACGGCGCGGGACTGGCGGGCTACATCGTGCAGCGGGTCTCCGGCGAGCCGTTTGACGAGTACATCGAGCATCACATCTTCGAGCCGCTGAACATGACGCATGCGAGCTTCCGCCAGCCGCTGCCGGCGAATCTGGAGCCGGACATGTCGCAGGGATTCCAGCTGGCGTCCGGAGGCGCGAAGCCGTTTGAGCTGGTGAATCCTCCGCCGGCGGGGGCGCTGGCGGTTTCGGCGATGGACATTACGCACTTCATGATCGCGCATTTGCACGACGGCACCTACAACGGCGCGCAAATCTTGAATCCCGACACGGTGAAGGAGATGCATTCTCGCCAGTACGCGCCGGACCCCAGGGTGAACGCCATATGCCTGGGGTTCTATGAAGATTCGCGCAATGGGCGCCGCGTGATCGCGCACGGCGGCGACACGATTTATTTCCACAGCGATTTGCATTTGATTCTGGACGCGGATGTCGGGCTGTTTGTCTCTTACAACAGCGCGGGGCGCGGAGACATCGAGCCGCGCGGGCCGCTCTATCACGCGTTCATGGACCGCTACTTCCCGTACACGCCGCCGAATTTGCCGGCGGTGCCTTCGGCGGCGCAGGATGCCGCGGCGGTGAGCGGAACGTACATCGTCAGTCGCCGGCCGGATACCAACATTCTTTGTCTGTTCGGGCTGCTGGAAGAGGCCAAAGTCATGCCCGGCAAGGACGGCACACTGCTTCTCGCCGGACAAAAAGGCATCAACGGCCAGCCGATCGATTGGCACGAGCAAGAGACCAACGTCTGGTACAACCCCGAGGATCCACAGGAGAAAATGGTTTTCGACAGGCACCCCGACGGAACGTATCGCCTCGCGCTGGAGTTCCCTGCGGAGATGTTCGACCAGGTGAGCTGGTATCAGTCGAAGGGATTTCTCCAAAACAGCCTCGTCGGCGTGCTGGGAATTTTGGCGCTGACCCTAATTCTGTGGCCCATCGCGGCGCTGATTCGCCGGCACTACGGATGGAAAATCGAGGCGGGCGAACGCGAGCGTCGCGCGCGGGCCTGGACCCGCGTGGAGTGTGCCCTCGTCGTTATTTTCTGGGTGGCGTTCCTCGGGATCCTTACTTCCGCCGGCAGCCACTTGAACATTCTGTCGTCGAAGTCCGATCCGATGTTCCGGCTGATTCAGGTTGTGGGATGGCTGGGCGTGTTCGGCACGCTGATCGCGATCTGGAATTTTTTCGTGTCCGTTGGCACGCCGGGGCGGTGGTGGTGGGCCAAAGTGACCGACACGCTGATTCTGCTGGCGTGCCTGATGAATGTTTGGCTGATTTGGTTTTCGCATCTGCTGCATTTCAGCTTGAAGTATTGAATCTACGCGCCGCAGGAGGGGTTCTAGATCGCTTTGAGAGAGCCAACGACGGGCGCGTTGTACGTTGTCACGGCTATTGTTACGGGCAGCTGGTCCGTTTACCTGATCGGGTGTGTTTCGATAGGCGGGCCTTCGTCGGGGTGGTACGTTATTACGCTGGGCGCCTCAATCTTGATGTTGATTGGAGGTATCCACGTTCTCCTCCCTCGGCTTCGACGCGTCTGGTTGCTCGCCATCGCGCTAGCTGTTTCGATCCTGCCCTGGAATCTCGACGGGTGGCTAAGCGCACTTGTGGTCACGTCGGTTGCGTGGGGTGGCTTGGCAGCGGCGTCAATAATTCGCAGACCAGCGGTCATGCCGTTGCTTGCAAGCCTGATTCTGGGCGCCTGGTGGTTTCCTGCTTCGGTCTACTCCGGGGCACGTGCGGCTTCAGCTTACCAGCTGGTGTTCGCGCTGACACCCTCTGTTCTTGTGTTGCTTTCGTGTACCGCGGCACTTCTCGAAATTGCCTCATCGACACGCAGCAAACTAGGAGAATCACGGAGCGGAGACTAGAATCAACCTTGGTATCAGCTTCGCTCGTTGGGAGAAACCCATGAAAACATTGGCGGGATTGGCGTTTGGGGTTTTGGTGGCGTGGGGCGCGCCGGGGGCATCGGCGCAGATGCACGATGGCAAGGCGCTCGTCGCGGCGATGCACGCGCGCTATGCGCAAACGTGGTACCGCACGGTGACGTTCGAGGAGCAGGCCATCACGCGCAATCCGGACGGGACGCACAAGACGCAGACGTGGTGGGAAGCGCTGATCGTGCCGGGAAAGCTGGCGATACACATCGGCGCGCCGGAAGCGACCACGGGGCACCTCTTCAACGACAATGTGCTGACGACGTTTCGCGACGGAAAGATCGAATCCACGCGGCCGTTTGTGCACATGCTGCTGGTGCTTGGGTTTGACGTCTACCGCCAGCCGACGGAGACGACCATCAAGGAATGCGCCGATCAGGGATTTGATTTGAGCAAGATTCACGAAGACAAATGGCAGGGGCGGGATGTGTACGTGGTCGGCGCGGCCAAGGGCGATTTGAAGTCGCGGCAATTCTGGATCGAGAAAGACCGGCTGCTGTTTGTGCGTCTGCTGCAGCCCGATGCCAACGCTCCTGCGAAAATGGATGACTACCGCTTCGGCGACTATCGGCGCGTCGCGGGCGGGGGATGGATTGCGGCGCGCGTGGATTTCTACGTGGGCGGGGTGGACACTTTCTACGAGGTTTACTCCAACATTCGCGGAAACGTGAAGCTCGACCCGGCGGGCTTCACCACGCAAGGATTCATCAAGCATTAGCGCGAGGCGACGCGGGATTCGAGCGGAATCACTTCCCTTTCGATGCGTGCCGCGCGCTGGTCTTCGGCGACGTCCAATTCATAGCGCACCTGCATATTCATCCAAAATTCCGGCGAGGTCTTGAAGTAACGCGCGAGACGCAGCGCTGTATCCGAAGTAATGCCG
>JASHQB010000130.1 GCA_030037775.1 Candidatus Acidiferrales bacterium | reverse complement strand
TTTACTTGGCTTGGCGGAGGGAGTGGGCTCTGTGGCGCGTCGCCTTGCAGAATGGGTAACCGGCGGCTGGATAGCCGCCGTCCTTGATCGGGAAACACGTGTGCCGCGGGAATCGGCCCGCCACGTGCTCCATTAGAGGGTTGCTCAACGGTAAAGAGAAGAATGCACGCGCGATACGGAATTTCTTCTGCCGTGATTCAACAAACAGAAGAGATTTCTTGGTTTCTTAAACTGCAAAAACTTGCATTTCGGTTACGAGCAGACTGGCCGTCGAGACATCGGCTACGGGGGAAAGAATGAACGCCAAGTTGCTGGAAAGGGTGCAACGCGCGCGCAGGGGGCAAGTGGCGATTGCTGTTGCCATCGCCTGGGCCGGGATTTGCGCCGTGGGCGCGCCTCATGCTTCGGCGCAAAGGGAGCAGGCTCTCGCATCCCGTTTGCTGGCGTCGCCCCTCCACTTTGAAGCGAGCAAGGATCCCGCCGGCAGTCCCGTCAAGTACTCCGCTCGCGCCGCCTCCTACAGTCTCTTCCTATCGAATGATGAGGCGGACGTTGTCCTGCACGGCGAAACGACGCCTTCCGGTGAAATGACCCGCGGAAAGCCGATTGTTGTGCAGGCCTACGCCAACCTGCTGCGTATGCGGTTCGTGGATTCGGACCTGCCGACCAGCATCGGGCCGCTCGATGCGCAAAAGCGATCGCATCCTGACTACACAGCCGTCGCCTATCGCGGAATCTATCCCGGCACTGATGTAATCTTGCGCGGCGACGAGCGGCGAATCGCGTTTCAGATGAACCTAACACCCGGGGCCGATTTCGAGCACATCGTGCTCGAGGTTGCAGGCGCCACCGGAATAAATCTGGACGCAGACGGCAATGCCGTCGTGCGCGTCGGCCGTGCGTCGCTGATTCTCCAGAAGCCTTCCATTCTGGTTAGTTCCGAACGGGCACCGCAGCGGCTCGCCGGCGGCTACCAGATCGAAACGGGTAACCGCCTGCGATTCATCGTCGGGGCGCCGGCTCCCCACAACAGCCAAACCGTCACGGACTGAACAGGCCGCCTCCTTCGCCTGCCTCCGCGCTAGGAAAACGCGCAGAGTTGCAGTATCTTGAAATGTCGAGCCGCGAGTATTGGAGGAATGAATGGCGGATGACAGCACCCGGAATTCAGGAGCCGCGCCGGCAGGCGTGCGCATGGTGAAATGCGTGAAGTTTGGCCGCGAAATGCCCGGCCTCGATCGCGTCCCCTGGAAAGGCGAACTCGGCCAGCGAATCTACGATAATGTTTCCAAAGAAGCTTGGAAGATGTGGATCGAATACTCCAAGATGGTGATGAACGAGTACCGCCTCAATCCGCTCGACCCTCAGTCGCAAACCATCATCGCCGAACAGATGGAAAAATTCTTTTTCGGCGAAGGCGCGCAATTGCCGCCGGGATACGTGCCGCAGAAGGGCAAGGGCTGATTCGGCGCGCCTAACCGATCCTCCAAGATCACACTGATATTCTTCTGGTCGCTGGATGCTCCACCGGCAATCGAGTTGAAAAATGGAAATGCAGTTTCGCGTGAGCTTGCCGGAGCGCAGACTCCACTGCCGCAGGCTCCGTGGCGCGCGCGAAGATGAATCCCAGATAGCTCGCGCCTTCGGGCCATGCCGCGACGTAGTCCTTCATTCGCGCCGTAATTTCGATTTCCGTTACGCCGGGCAGGCGCGCCGCATCTTCCAAGCCTTCGACTCCTTCGAAGATTCCACCGCGCGGCACGGGAATCATCATCACGCCGGAGGCATAGGGCTCACGGTCAACGTCGGCCCCGCCCAGATCGAGCATGTGACGAATCAGCAGTTCTTCGAGCGAGATTCGCCGCGGACCAAAACGCAGAGCGCGCGAACACAGCCCTCCGATCGGCCGCGGCGCAATTTCGAGCACCCATGGACCATCATCATTCACTCGAAACTCGGCGTGAATCGGCCCGTGCGTCAACCCAAGGGCCTTCACTGAGCGAGCCGCGCAATCGCTCAGCGCAGCCTGGTGACCATCGGAAAGCCGCGACGGAGTGACGTAAATTGTTTCTTCGAAGTACGGGCCTTCGAGCGGATCGGGCTTGTCGAAGATGGCCAGCACTCGCAGGCATCCACGATCCAGCAAGCCATCGATGGCGACTTCCTTTCCGGGAATGTAACTCTCCACAAGCAGATGGTCCAGGCCCGCCTCGCGGGTGACCTGAATCTCCGGCGAGGCAAGCAGAGCAGCGATTCTCGAGACAGCGGCTCGAAACTGCTGCTCATCATTGGCGCGAATCACGCCCTGGCTCGCCGCGAGCGCCAGCGGTTTGATGACACAGGGAAATCTGACTCGTGGCGATACGTTCTCAATGGCCTCAGTAAGTGCAAACGAAAAAAACTTCGGCACAGGCAAACCAGCATCGCGCAAAGTTTCCCGCTGAGCCAGCTTGTTCCGGCAACGCTCAACGGCTTGCGGATCGTTTCCAGCAAGCCCGAGGGCGCGCGCCGCGCACGCCGCCGTCGCCGTGGGACGATCTCCTAGCGCCAGGATCGCGTTTGGCGGGTCTGATTTCGCTTGCCGGGCAATTTCCCGTGCGGCCGCGCGCGGATCCGCGAAGTTCAGGGGCAGCGCGCCGTCGCCCCAGGGATCCTCGAGCTTATGGCAGCGGTCCGTCGCGAACTGCACTTCGACGCCCAGCGTCGTCGCGGCTGCGGCGAAGCCGCGAGTCTGGTAACCAAGCTTGCTCGCGAGAATCAGAAGCTTCTTCCGTGAGTTGGTCATTGATTGATTTTTCAGCGCACCGGCGTCAAACGAACGCGTCCGCCTGCCGCAAAGATTTTCTCGCATCAACGATGGAGGCCAACTGGTCTCCGGTCGGCTCCGCTCAACAGTACCAGGGCTCGGTGAGGTACGGCACGGCCGCGCGCGAAACAAGGATGGGCTGGGCCCTTTCTGCTTCGCGCACCCCTGCAGCGCGCCGAGCCGCTTCTTCAATCAACGCGAACGTTTGCGCCCGCGTCCGGCCCATTTTTTCGCTGGTATGAACGATTCTCTGAACTCCCTCGCATAGATCGTCGACGCGCCCATCGGCATGCTTCCAGGGGTAAACCATCGCTGCGTCGTCAAACGCGCCCACACCTTCGCGGACATCATCGAGTTCGAGCAAACGCGAGCCTGCAGGAATCAGGAGCCGAATCGCCAGTTGAATCGGCGCCACGTTTTCGACCAGCTCGTTCTCGCGAAGAACTTCGAGGAGCTCCCGATAGCCTTCGAGAGTCGTCCAAGGCGTGAAAGGCACGAATGTCGGTTGCAAGACCAATCCTTCCATTCGAAACCAGCGAACAATCTCAAGAAAACCAGCACGCGTATGGTGTTTGTCCAGTTTTCCGAGAATCGCATCGTCTACCGATTCCACCGCGCTGGTGACGAAAAGGCATCCTGTTTCGCGCAACGTTTGCAGATGTCCAGAATGCTTCAGCAGGTGCTCAATCTTGATGGTGACGTCATAGGTGATCTTCGGAAACTCTTTGTGCATCGCTTCGACGAGCGGCACCGCGTGACCAATGCCGTTGAAAAAATCTGAGTCGCCAAAGGTGATGTGCTGCGCGCCCGCGGCAACCTGTTGGCGAACATCCGCGAGGACGATCTTTTGGCCGACGATGCGAAACACGCCTTTGTAAACGGGCACGATCGGGCAGTGCCGGCACAGATGTTTGCAGCCCCGGCTGGCCTCGGTGTAGCCAACGGTAAGTTTTTCGCCGCTCGGCAGCGCTACGCGCGCGTATTTGTTGAGCGGCACGAGACCATCCCGGTTCGGCACCTTGAATTCCTGGCGCGAGAGAGAAATGACCGATTCCTCTTGCGACGTAGCCACCTTTGATTTTGCGCTCGCCAACCGGCCCGCGAGGTGCACGAGTCCCTGTTCGAATTCCCCACCGAGAATTGTTTGCACGCCCAGGCGGCGCAGCCAGGCTTCGTTCACCGAAGCATACAATCCGTAGAAACAAATATGCGCCTGTGGATTGATTCGCCGAATATCGCTGAGCAGTTCCGTGGCCAAGCGCGTCGCCGTGTGCATCGGTACGTAGAATGCAACGAGGCTCGCGTCACGCACCGCCTGCTCGTTCAGGCGTTCGCGCGAGGTGTCGACACAAGTGACTTCGACGCCAGCCTCGCGCAGCCATGCTGCTGGCGAGGCCAATCCGAAAGGTTGGCGTCCAAGTTCGTATGTGGAGATAAGAACGGCTTTCATCGCTTTCGTTGCCCCTGAAATTATGGCACGCGTGAACTTGCCGCAGCAAACTCAGCAACCAGCGTCGCAGGCAAAATTGGGAAGCGCCGGCGAATGGTTGCGTTATTATATGAAGGTTGGCAGAAGGAGCCTGCAAGTTCATGAGCGCTGCCTCGAATTCGTTCCAAGCGCGTTCCACTCTCAAAGTTGCTGGGGAATCTTTCGAAATCTTCCGTTTGTCGTCTCTGGAGTCCTCCCGCGAAGGGAAGATCTCTTCATTCCCTTTCTCTCTGAAAATCTTGCTCGAAAACCTCTTGCGCCAGGAGGGTGGCCCGTTCGTTCACGCCGACGACGTTCGTGCGCTCGCGCATTGGCGGCCAACCGAGGAGCCGTCCCAGGAGATCTCATTTCTCCCGGCGCGCGTTTTGCTCCAGGATTTCACTGGCGTCCCCGCCATCGTCGACCTGGCAGCTATGCGCGAAGCCATGCGCAAACTCGGCGGCGACCCCGCAAAGATCAATCCACTGTTCCCGGCTGAACTTGTGATCGATCATTCTGTCCAGGTCGATCAATTCGGAACGCCGCAATCTTTTGCATTCAATTCGGAATTGGAATTCATGCGCAACATCGAACGCTACGCGCTTTTGCGCTGGGGGCAAAGCAGTTTCCGGAATTTCCGCGTGGTGCCGCCGGACACGGGCATCTGTCATCAGGTGAATTTGGAGTATCTGTCACGCGTTGTCTTCCGGCGCGAAGAAGCCGGCAAACAGCTCGCCTATCCCGATTCGCTCGTTGGCACAGACTCGCATACAACCATGGTGAATGGCTTGGGGGTTTTTGGCTGGGGCGTTGGCGGCATTGAAGCAGAAGCAGCCATGCTCGGGCAGCCGCTCTCGATGCTGATTCCGCAGGTGATTGGCTTCAAGTTGCATGGACGCCTGCACGAAGGAGCGACCGCGACCGATCTGGTGCTTACCGTCACCGAGATGCTTCGTAAAAAGGGTGTGGTCGGAAAGTTCGTGGAATTCTACGGCGCCGGGCTTTCGAGCTTGACCCTCCCGGACCGCGCCACGATCAGCAACATGGCTCCCGAATACGGAGCGACGATGGGTTTCTTCCCGGTCGATTCCGAAACGCTCGCCTATCTTCGCTTCACGGGCCGCGACGAAAATCATGTGAAGCTCGTGGAAGCCTACACGAAAGAGCAGGGGCTCTTCCGCACGGACGCGACGCCCGACCCCGAGTTTTCCGACGAGCTCGAGCTCGATCTAGCCGACGTGGTTCCGACGATCGCCGGACCGAAGCGTCCGCAGGATAAAGTGCCGCTCACACAGGCCAAGACCGTTTTTGAAAAGTCGCTGACGGCCGCGCCGAAACATACCAATGTGCAAAACAATGGCGACCGCTTCGAGCTCGGCGACGGCTCCGTTGTGATTGCGGCCATCACCAGCTGCACCAACACATCGAATCCCTCGCTTATGCTGGGCGCTGGCATTCTGGCCAAGAAAGCCGTGGAGCGCGGTTTGCAGTCCAAGCCGTGGGTAAAAACGAGTCTCGCGCCCGGTTCGATGGTCGTGAGCGACTACCTGAAAAAATCCGGCCTCACGCCGTTTTTAGAAGAACTGCGTTTCCATCTTGTCGGCTATGGATGCACCACTTGTATCGGCAATAGCGGACCGCTTTCCGAACCGATCAGCAAAGCCATCAAGGAGAACGACCTGGTCGCGGTTTCGGTCTTGAGCGGAAACCGTAATTTCGAGGGCCGCATCAATCCCCTCTGCCGCGCGAATTATCTCGCTTCGCCACCCCTGGTGGTCGCCTATGCACTTGCCGGGCGGATGGATTTCGACATGGAGAAAGATCCACTCGGAAGCGACAAAGCAGGCAAGCCCGTTTATTTGCGGGACATTTGGCCGACTCCGCAGGAAGTGGAAACGCTGATGCGCTCGGCCGTGTCCACGGACATGTTTCGCAAGGAATACGCGGATGTCTTCACCGGCGATAACCACTGGCGCGCGTTGCCGCTTCCCAAGGGCAACCTCTACGCGTGGGATGAAAAATCCACGTACATCAAATTGCCTCCGTTCTTTGACGGCATGCCGCCGAAGCCCGGGCCGGTCCATGACTTGAAGGGACTGCGCGTTCTGGCGCTGCTCGGCGATAGCGTCACCACGGATCACATTTCGCCTGCGGGCTCGATTCCCGCCGATAGCCCGGCCGGAAAATATCTGATCGCAAACGGTGTGCAGCCCAAGGATTTCAACTCCTACGGCGCACGCCGCGGAAATCATGAAGTAATGGTGCGCGGAACGTTCGCCAACATTCGTTTGCGCAATATGCTCGCGCCCGGTACCGAAGGCGGTTGGACTCTGCATCAGCCCAGCGGCGCGAAAATGACCATCTTCGATGCCGCCGAAAAGTATCGCTCCGAAGGCGTGCCTTTGCTGGTCATTGCCGGCAAGGAGTATGGCGCCGGTTCTTCTCGCGATTGGGCCGCGAAAGGAACGCTGCTTCTTGGCGTTCGCGCCGTTCTCGCCGAGAGCTTCGAACGCATTCACCGTAGTAATCTAATCGGGATGGGCGTGCTGCCGCTGGAATTTCAGAATGGCGACACCGCGAAATCGCTGGGTCTTACTGGAGCGGAGTCTTTTCAGATTCAGGGTCTCGCCGAGCATTTCAAGCCCCGAAAAATTGTGCGCGTCCACGCGCACGACGTGACGGGGAAAGAAAAGAGCTTCTCCGCTTGCCTGCGCATCGATACGCCGGTCGAAGCGGCTTATTACCAGCACGGCGGGATTCTGCAATACGTGCTACGGCAGATGTCCTAGTCTCAGCCCAGCCGATCAGACCCGCCAGCAGACACGCGACGATACTAGGGATTCACGGTGACCGACTGCGAGTTGGAAAGTCCGCCGCCAGGTCCAGGGTTAAGCACGTTCACCACTACCGTCACGCTGTTCCCGAAATTGTTAGGCGGCGGAAGCGACTGCGGGCCGCCGCAACCTGCCATCAACCCCAACAGAAAAACCATT
Source organism: Candidatus Acidiferrales bacterium (assembly GCA_030037775.1). Lineage (GTDB taxonomy): Bacteria > Acidobacteriota > Terriglobia > Acidiferrales > UBA7541 > DAHUXN01. The sequence continues at coordinate 892 of JASHQB010000130.1, read as the reverse complement.
CCGGCCGTTGCACCCAAAACAGCGCGCCGCCTGCGCGGCATTAGGAAATACCCAGCTGCACCTAAAGCCGCCACGAAAAGCATCACGAAGATCCACGGCCCGGGCCCACTTGGTCGCGATTTAGGGGCGCCAAGCGGAATTACGTTACCCACGGTGGAAGACAGCAAGCTCGCGGGAACGGTCACGGAAAACGAGCTGCTTGTTCCGCCGGGCGATTGCGCGAGCTCGGTGCTCACATTTTCGTTGGCGCCCGTCGTAGGTGTCCAGACCACTGCGGAATTCGCCGTAAAGTTCGACCCCGCCACCGTAAGCGTGACGCTGCTGGTCCCTGCCGTGATCGAGCCCGGCGATGCGGCCGAGAGTGTGGGCACCGGACCTTCGACGCCGAAATTCAGCGAATTCTGCACTCCGCTTACGCTCACTGCCACCTCGCCGGAATTTGCCAGCGCCGCAGTCGGAACCGCCACCGTCAGTTGTGTTCCGCTTCCCGTCGACGCAAGCGGCGTGCTGCCGAAATTGACCGTCGGATTCGTTGGGAATCCTTGGCCGGTCAGCGTCAAAGTAATGCCCGACGTTCCCGCCGAAGTGCTGGTCGGCGAAATTCCGGTGAGCGCGGAGGTGGGCAAGCCCGGCAGCTGCAAATCCCAATCGCCGCGGCCGTGCGTTCCCACTCGCAACACGCGAGCCGTATTGTTCAGCTTCAGAGACGTGCACTCGACGTGCGGCAGCCCGGTGGCGAGTTCCGACCAGCTCGTGCCTCCATTTGTCGTAACAAAAACGGCGACGTCGGTTGCGACGTAGAGCGTGTTATTGGTCAAATCGTTTGGATCCACCACCACGTCGTTCACTGGCGTATTCGGAAGGTCGGTTGCACCAGGAGTTCCGCAGTCCG
>JASHQB010000129.1 GCA_030037775.1 Candidatus Acidiferrales bacterium | reverse complement strand
ACTGAAATGGGTTCGTGCAAGACTCGCAGAGATTCCAAGCCGCAACTCTCGAACCATCGAAAAACCTCTTCGTAGGTGTGCTTCGACTGATACGTCGGCGAGTACCAATCAAAGGTATCGAGCACGCGAGCGGCCGGACTGGGGTGCAGAGACAGAGGAAAAATGTGATGGAAAAAGCCGCTTACGCTCCGGCCGATCAGGGGTACTTTACGAATTCCGTAGTACACGTAGTACATCGGCACGGCCGCATAACACAGAGTGTGTAGAGTTTTGGACGGCAAGCGATGCGTAAATTTTCGATACACGTCGCTGAATCTGTACCACTTGTTGTACCCGCTGTATAGCCAAACAGCAATCGTCCCGCCTGGCTTCAGGAACTTTACCAGGCCCTTAAAAGCTTTTTCGCAGTCGGGAGTGTGGTGGAGCACCCCAAGGCTGTAGATGAAGTCAAAACTTTCATTGGCAAAGGGCAAGGCAAAGGCATCCGCTTGAAAAAAGAAAACTCCATCTCGAGCGCTCAAATTCTGGGCCGCTACCTCGGCAGCGGTACTGAGGTCGACCCCCATCACTCTTGCCCCCCACCGGCTTGCTACTTCTGCGAACCGGCCCATTCCGCAGCCAACGTCCAAGATCAACTTTCCACGCAGCTCATCCGGCGTAAACCCTGTGCGTTGCCGGAAATCAAATTCGGACTCCGTGTGGTGAGGCCCGTCCAGCTGCGTCTGAGCATGCCTGTGCCATTGGAAGCCGAAGCTCCCGGCGTATTTTTCCGCGTCGACAAACCGCACTACGCCTCTAACCTTCGGAAAAGAGCGCTTACACTGCCCGCATATAAGCCCGTCACCTTCCGGCCACAGTTCGCTCTTACATGCCGGGCAACGGAGAACCTCAACGATTTCCGAAAGCAGACTCGACGGTTTCGCTTGGCTGCTCACAAAACCCCTTCCCCCATCGCAATGGCCTTCTGCCCGCTGTATCTCGTCGATCGCAAGATCAGACGAGTGCGCCAATCCGCGAACGCTTCAAAAAGCGGACCACGCAGTTTCCGTCGGTTGCTCATGAAGCTCCGGGACGGCTGTTTGCCGCACCGGAACAGGAAGCGTTTTTCGACTTCTCTGTTTAGCGATCTGGTAAATGGCCGTCGTGTACACGATGAGAAAGTAGGTAAAGTACTGGTAGCCCTCGCTCGCAAAAAAAGAACCAACCAGAAACCCAGCCAAGCTCGCTTGGATCGCGCCCGCAAACAATCCTAAGTCCGTCCCGCGCCGCGTCAGGCGCTTGGCGCGCTGCAAGTTCCTGATGGCGCACCAAAGAATCATCATGTAGAGGATGAAGCCGGGCAGCCCTGTTTCCGAACTCATCTGGGTATAGGTATTGTGCGTGACGTGCCAATTGCCCGAATACGTGTTGAAGTTACCCGGACCTAATCCGAATATCGGATACTGGAAGCTCGCTACGATGCTCTTCTTGAGCAGCGCCTCTCTTTGCTGCGCCGACCCATAAGCGCTCTGGTATGCCTGCGGATTGACCATCGCTTCATACCGGGCCTTCAGTTGCTGGCCGCCCAACAGAAGCGCGCAAAGAGCAAACCCTCCCAGCATCACCAGGAGATATCGGTAACGCCCTTTGATGGAGAATTGCCACAGTGCCGCAGACATGGCTACCCCGAAAGCCAGCATGCCGGCACGAGATGCCGTGAGCACCACCGAATAGGTCATCGCGGCGATGCAACTGAGCCAGATCATTTTGACAATGGTGTTTCGCGCGCGCAGCATGAAAGCCAGGCAAATAGGAAGGGCGATCACGACCGCCAGAGCGAAGTCATTCGGGTTCGAGTAGTTTCCGTTGAGCGTACCTTCCAGACGCCCACCCGCGTGGCGAAACTTTCCCACTGCGATCACCGCGATCACCGCGACCGCAGCGGCTTGCCAATAGAGCATGCGCCGCAAGCGCGGCAGCGTATTTACCGAAAGCGCGATCACCAATATCATCGGCACGACGTTGGCAAAATCTTCCGTAATGTTGAACGCGCCGCCTCGCCAAATCGGGGAAAACGGCACGGTTAGAAACATTTGCCCCAGGAGCAGGAAGAGATATATGCACTCGCGCGGCCATCGCGTTCGAGCGCTGCCCAATTCGCCGAAAAATGCCACAATCGCCACAATTCCCAACACCTTGGCGAGATGAAGGTAATGAACGCCCGGAATCCAGTCTTCCGGGCGGGCAAGGTAAACCACCATGAAAAGCAAGACGAACCTGTAGGCTAACTTGAAGGGAACCCGCGCCTTCTTCTCGACCAGCACTGGTTGTGCGGCTACGCCCATACCTGCTTTTTGCCGGAGAGGAAGTAGAAAAGCGCCACAGCCGCCGCTGCGTTAAGAACGAGAAACGTCAGGGAGGCGCTGGCCAGCCGCGTGACGATCCCCAGACGCGGCTTCAGGGTCGCCAGCCCTGCCAGCAGGCACATCAGCAGTTGCGCATCGAACGCCACACGGTAAAGCGTCCCTCTCAAAAACATAGAGGTGATAAACGCCGATACCAGAGCGAAGGGAACGATAAGGCGAAGAAGTTTGTGGCAGACGAACTCGAATCGCAGCGGATTCGCCGGCCTCAAGACCCACGGGGCGATGCGCACAATCTGATAATTGCCCACCAGCGTCCGCACTTTTCGCCGAAACTCCCGTTCGACGTGTTCCGGCTCCTCGTCCCAAGCGACCGCCCCCGGCTCGAAAATTACGCGCCCTCCTTGGCGGGCAATTTCCAACGGAATATAAACGTCATCGAGGATCGTGCCCTCGGGAATTTGCGGCGTCAATTCCCTTCGTGTCGCATAGATCGCGCCCGTGGCCCCCACGCTGGAGCTGCTCTGGGCCTCCCAGCAACGGATTCGCTTTTCCATCTTCCAATACAGGCCCATACCATCACTGGAGGCATTCGTAGTCCCTTTGCCAAACAGTAGTTCGCCGCTCACGCAACCTACCGTTGCATCCGCAAAATTTGAAACGATACGGCGCAACGCATCCGGCGCGATCATCTGCCTCGCGTCGGTAAAAAAGATTATCGCGCCCGTCGCCGCGCGCATGCCTTGATTCAAAGCTGCCGCCTTGCCCCTATGCTCGGTTGACACCACCGCTTGAAACCTCTCTTGGGCGTGGGTGGAAAGAATGCTGTCTGTTTCATCCGTCGAGCCATCGGAGACGACTATGGTGTCTAAGTGATCCTTGGGATAGTCCAACTCGTTCAAGTTTTCGAGCTTCTGCGGCAGGTATCTGGCGCCGTTGTACACGGCCATGACAATCGAGACGTCCGGGGTGATCGGAGCGCGACGCACAGATCTGGGCCGAAAACGGGCTCGCATGTAAAGCCAGGCAGGGTAGCCGCCGTAGGTGCAGGCGATAAAGCCAATGGAGAGCCAGAAAACCAGCTTCATCGCGCCCCTCGTCCCAGCAATACGATCTTCATGGTGTGGAACAGCACCAGCAAATCCAATCCCGCAGACATGTTCTTGATGTAGAAGAGGTCGTAGCAGAGTTTCTCTTTCGTATCTTCAAGCGAGCTGCCATACCGGTATCGAATCTGCGCCCACCCTGTTAGGCCCGGCCGAACTGTATGCCGCAGGTCGTAATGGACAATCTCCGACTTAAGCCAATCCATGAATTCGGGACGCTCCGGCCGCGGCCCCACCAGGTTCATGTCGCCTTTCAGAACGTTCCATAGCTGAGGAATCTCATCCAGTCTGGAACGCCTGAGGAAGCGGCCAAACGGCGTAACCCGCGGATCATCCTTGCCTGCCCAGGTGGGTCCCGTTTCCACTTCCGCGCCCACACGCATGGTCCGGAATTTATAGCATTCGAAAATCTTCCCTCCCAGCCCAACACGCTCTTGCCGAAACAAGATGGGACCTGGCGAGGTCAGACGGATGCCTAAGACAATGAAAGGAATCAAAGGCAGGCACAGCAACAGTCCGATCGTTGAAGCAATGAGGGAAATCAGGCGTTGAAATAGCAGAAGCAGTCGCGAAAGCCGGAAGCCCGAAGAAAACAGAAGCCAGCTCAGCCGTAAAGATTCGACAGGGACTTTACCTGTTACCGCCTCATATACTTCGGCGCCATCGTAAATCTTTACACCATGACTTTTCATCTGCAACAAGGCGGCAACCGGCATTTGCCCTCGGCGTTCGCTGAGCGCTACAATAATACGCGATGGTTTGAAAGGGCTGAATGACTCGAGTACGCTTTCGATTTGCGCCTCGCTCGACACCTGCGCTAAGTGTCCGTTGCCATTGGCGACGCCTTTAAGCTGTCCTGCTACCCGGATACCGAGCTCCGGCCGGGACTCAAGCTCTTTGACTAAGGATTCGGCCAGGAGCCCATCTCCCAAAATCAACGCTCGCTCCGCGAATCGGGGCATAGCATTCACGACCAGGAATAACTTTCTCCACGCCACTAATAGAAGCGCCGCGAACGCGAAACCGATCAAGAAAATCCCCCGTCCGAGCTGAAGGGGTGGGAACATGTAGTAAAGTACAGCCATCAGAATACAAACCGTGCCGAAAACTTGTACCAAGCGCGTGAGCACTTCCCGCTCATTGCTAAAGACGAACGAATCGTACAAGTCGAAGTAGTACATGCAAACGATGAAAACGGCGGCGACAACGAAAACCCTGAGCAATCCTCCCTGATAATCGAGCTTTAGGGTGGCTTCGTTCATCCCTAGCCGCGCGATCGTCGAGGCCACAAATCCAAAGATAATCAGGAAGGCTTCGGAAACGCCTAACAGCAGCGTTCGTGTGGGGAAGTAAGCATTGAGAACTCGGATCAAGCGTCAGCCCCCACAACTTTATGAGCGGGACCCCCGTTTTTCGAAGTCGGCGGTGTACCGTACCGCTTGTCGTAATAGTTCACGCGATCGAACTCGGAAGCGCCGTTGAGCACCACCCCTACGAGCTTGGGACTGTCCAGGCTTGCCAACCCTTTCTTGAGCGCCTTCACCGGAGTCACGCCTTCGCGCACGACGAGAAGCATGCCGTCCACCAAGCGATTCCAGATATTTGCATCTGCCATTGGCATGAGGGGGGTCGAGTCAACGATAATCCAACCGAACAAACCACTTAGCTGTGTGAGACTCTCCGCTAGGCGCGTCGACTGGAGAATTTCCCCGGGCTCATCAAACCGTTCACCGGCGGGCAAATACCAGAGAGGCAGGCCTTCTATGTGGTAAAGGAAATCGCTCAGGCTCGATGTCGGATCCTTCCACCAATGGGAAATACCCTTCAGATGGCCAACTCCCAGCAACCCAGGAAGGCTCGGATTGTGAAGATCCCCTCCGATCAATAGCGCCCGATTCTCCGAATAGCGTGCAAGCGTGATCGCCAGGTTGGCGGCAATCAAGGTCTTCCCTTCATCCACGATGCTGCTGGTCACCTGCAGCGACTTGATCTCCTGCTGCGAACGCAGATTGCGTAGCCGCGTGACCAGCACGCGAAATTTCTCCGCAGGTAGCCCCTGGTTCTCGCTTATTGCAACCAGGTGATTTTCCGGAGAAACCTGCAGCGGCACCGTTTGCGTTCCTTCCAATTCGAGCGCACCAATCGTCGGTGACGCGAATTCGGCTGCAGGCCGGACGATTTCGGTGGTCACAGCTCCGCTCTGTCGATTTTCCATTTCCGACTTGCGCAAGGCTTCGTAGAGACGGCTCATTCTGTTTTCACTCCTGACTCGAGGCTTGCCTCATCATTCGGCTTTTCGGGACTGGAGCCGTTATCCAGTTCCTCGATCATTCGAAAAAGAGCTTTGAGAGCTCTTTTTCGCGATTCCGGATCTTCTAGTCCTCCGGCTGGCAGGACGGTGGGCGTGTCGAGGCGAAAATCCGCAGCGACTTCCTGCACGATGTCCCTGGTAATTTGTTTCGCTTGTTTTGCATAGCCGGCGACCAGTGAGTTCTCACACAACGTGTTGATCAAGCGAGGAATTCCGCGCGAATATTCATGGACCGCGATGATCGCTTCCTCCGCAAAGATTGACCCGCCGTGCGAGTTGGCGCCAGCCAGCTCCAGTCTGCGCAGGATGTAGCCTTTCAACTCATCGGTTCCCAAAGGCTCCAAACTGCACCGCAAACCTATTCGCTGCTTCAATTGCCTCAAATGGGGCGAGTCCAGGCGGCGATCCAGTTCCGGCTGTCCGACCAGCACAATCTGGAGAAGTTTCTGCTGTGACGTTTCCAGATTGGTCAGCAGCCGAATTTCCTCGAGTAATTCCCAACTAAGTAACTGAGCTTCGTCCACAACCAGAACCGCGGTGGTTCCTCGCCGGAAGCGCGCGATCAGGTAACTGTTGAGGTGTGCGAGCATTTCGCTCTTGGTCCGGCCATTCATGGGCAGCCGCAAATCCGTGAGCATGTACCGCAAGAAATCCGGTACGGAGAGGCGCGGATTAAATACGTAAGCAAAAGCAATCTGGCTCCGGTTCAGGGAATCCAGCAGGCAACGCACCAACAAAGTTTTGCCCGTGCCGACCTCGCCCGTCACGACAACCACACCCTTGCGGCGCTGAACGCCATAGTTCAGGTTGGCCAGCGCTTCGTTATGGCGCGGCGTCGGATAGAAGAAATAGGGGTCTGGGCTGATTTCAAACGGATTGCGTGCCAGCCCGTAGAATTTCCTATACATCCGCTTAGCCCTTTAAAAACGAGTACACGTTCCCGGCGATCACGATCACCGCCATCGCGAGCACGGCGCCTCGTTCTACCCAGCGCAGAATGATGCGTCGGCGTTCTTCCCCCGCTGTGCTCAGCTTCGGAATTCCGACCAGCACACGGGCGGAAACAACTCCTTCAAGGTCGCTTTCCCTGTAAATCCGGACATTGGTGAACTCCAAAAGCAGGCCCAGAACCAAACCGATCCCGATGCCGGCGCCCAGACCAGCGAGGCTGATCAGCAGGTGGTTTGGAGCGGATGGCGCACTCGGAAGGCTGGCCGGGCTCACGATACCGAATTGCTCGCCTCGCTGGTTCTGCTGAAGGTTTGAAGCAAGTTCCGATTCCTGCAATTTCGCCTGCAGCGTGTCGTAATTCTTGCTCGACTCTGCATATCCACGCGAGATTTCGTCGAGTTGCTGCTCGACCATAGGCGCGGCATTCAACCGTGCCTGATAAGTGCCGATTTCCGCCTCGATTCTCTTTTGCGCCCCGGCAAGGCTTTGCATCTCCAGCTGGTTGGCTTTCAGCTGGCTTTGGATCTGCATCATTTGGGTTGGCGCGCCGCTTTGCAACTCCGCCGCTGAACCCGCAGGCAGCGCATCGCTTCCCTTATCTGCCTTCTTTTGTGAGGTAATTTCCTGCTGGGTCTGTTTTTGCAGTTCCTTCGTCTTGGCAATCTGATCCTTGAGGGCAATCACATCCGGATAGTTGTCTGTGTACTGCGATCGCTCTTGGGCCAGTTCCATTTCCAGGTC
>JASHQB010000128.1 GCA_030037775.1 Candidatus Acidiferrales bacterium | reverse complement strand
ACGTTTTCCATGGCCGCCATAAGCCGCTCTATGAGCAAGTACCTGCCCGCAAACGCGCCCGTGACGTATCTGATTCTTGGCTCATGCTGCCTGCTCTATGGCATCAGTTTGCTCCTCACGCTCCACTATGGCTTCCCGGTCACCCCGGAGGGTGGCGGCACGCTCGACAAACTATTTGGTATAGGGGCCATCGCAAGCCCCGTCCTGCAAAGGCTCGGCGCGTCCCTCCCCTTGCCTTTTGATCTTGCCCAGCCTTGGCGATTCGTGACGGCCTGCTTCCTGCACGCCAATTTCCTGCACATTCTTTTTAACATGTGGGTGCTGGTGGACCTGGCGCCGACCATCGAAGAAGTTTACGGCTCGGCTCGTTTTCTGTTCCTGTACGTGGTTGCGGGAATCGGTGGATACGTTCTCAGCGGATTCTTCGGCCATTTCAGCATTGGTGCGTCTGGCGCGCTTGTCGGCCTGATCGGTGGGCTCCTAGCGATCACCTATCGGCGCCGCGGAGCCGGAATGCAGCAGATTCGCTCGCAAGTCTACCGCTGGATCATTTATTTGGTTCTTTGGGGGGTTTTCTTTCCGGGGGTCGACAACATGGCCCATCTTGGCGGTGGAATCACTGGATTCGTCCTGGGAAAAATAATGCTCGACCGTCAACCGGCCACACCCTCCGAACAAAAGCGCGCTTATGCGTTGGGGTGGGCTGCGGCTTTGGTGGTCCTGCTCAGTTTCGGATTCATGATTCTGGCCGGACGCCACGCGTCGTTGCAGTGATCGAGGAATTGCGCCTTCACAGCTTGCGTGCCACGGTAATGCTGTAGTGAAACCCCGAAAAAATCGTGAACGCCGCGACCAAGTAAACCAGCACGAAACGTATATCCCGCAGCACCGGATTAGGCGACAGCGCCGCCAGGATTACGACCAGCACGAGCAAAATCTGAAACGTCGTGTTCAACTTTCCAAACACGCTGGGCGGAAAGGTCATATAGCCGACTACCAGCAAAATCACGGCGCAGGCGATTAGGATCAGCGCGTCTCTGCCGAGTACTAGAATCGCCAGCCACCATGCGATGCGCCCTTTGAACGCCAGCATCAAGTAAGAAGAAGACAGCAGCAGCTTGTCGGCAATCGGATCGAGGAACGAGCCAAGTTGCGTTTTCTGATCGAGCCTCCGCGCCAGCACTCCGTCGAGCCCATCGCTCAATCCCGCTGCAATCAGCAGCGCCAGCGCCCAGTCGTAGCGGCTGTATCGAATAGCGATGATGAAAAACGGCAAGAATCCAAGCCGCAGGAAAGTCAATTGATTCGGAACCGAGAAAATCTGTTTTGCCATGGGATTTAGCTGGAACGATTCAAGCAAACTGCGAGAGATAATCCCCCAGGGTCTGCCCCACCTTTAGTGCGAATTTCTCGGCCAGCGATGGGATGGAGCCCCGCGGCTCATCCAAAGCGATCCGCTCGACCCGCTGCATCGGAAAAAAAAGCGTCGGCAAGCCGATGCGCTCGCCCTCCGGATGCATCACCTGCCGGATGAAGTCGTCGAACGAATTCAGGTCGATTCCCCGCAGCGTCACTCCCGCCACGGAGATTTCGACCAGCTCGCCCCACAGCCGTTCCTTCGGACTGTGCAAACTCACCACCACAATCGAATGCGGCTCCATCATCACCCCGGGAAGCCTGTTGACGATGCTACTGCATTCCGCCTTTGAGCGCACTCGCATCCGCAAGGAAAGTTCCCCCGCGCCAACGCTCACGGCTTCATTGTCTGCAAGCTCGGCGACACGCGCAGGCGCGCCTCGGTCGCTTTTTGCACCGTTTCCGGAGTCATCCCCGGCGCCACTTCGCGCAGCAGCAACCCATCAGCGGTCACGTCAATCACCGCCAGATCCGTCACAATCATTTTCACCACTCCGACCCCGGTCAGCGGCAGCGTGCACTGTTTCATGATTTTCGGCTGCCCGTCCTTGTTGCTGTGCTCCATCGCGATGATCACGCGCTTCGCTCCGGCCACCAAATCCATCGCCCCACCCATCCCTTTCAGCATCTTCCCAGGAATCGCCCAGTTCGCCAGATTTCCCTTCTCATCCACCTGCAGCGCGCCCAGAACGGTCACATCAATCCGTCCCGCGCGAATCATCCCAAAAGAGTCGGCGCTCGAAAAATAGCAGCAGCCCGGGATTTCCGTGATCGTCTCTTTTCCCGCATTGATCAGATCCGCATCCTCTTCTCCCTCGCGCGGATACGCCCCCACCCCGAGCATCCCGTTCTCCGACTGCAGCACCACTTCCACATTCGGTGGCAGAAAATTCGGCACCAGCGTCGGCAGTCCAATCCCCAAATTCGCGTAATCGCCGTCGTGCAATTCTTGCGCCACGCGGCGCGCGATGAATTCCCGTTTGTCCATGTCTTTCGCCATAATTCCAGTTCACATTCCTGTGAACTCAGTCCTTCCGCAGCGTCCTCTTCTCAATCGGCCTGTCGTACCGCTCCCCCTGAAAAATCGCGTCCACAAAAATGCCCGGCGTGTGAACGCTGTCCGGCGGCAAGCTGCCCAGTTCGACCAACTCTTCCACTTCGGCAATCACGTGCTTTCCCGCCGTGGCCATCACCGAATTGAAATTTCTCGCCGTTTTCCGATACACCAGATTTCCCCACCGATCGCCTCGCCACGCTTTGATGAACGCAAAATCGCCACGCAGCCACGGCACCATCACGTAATTTCGCCCCTCGAACGCGCGCGTCTCCTTTCCCTCCGCCGCCTGCGTTCCATATCCCGTCGGAGTGAAGAACGCCGGAATGCCCGCGCCGCCCGCGCGCAAACGCTCCGCCAAAGTCCCCTGTGGATTCAGCTCGACTTCCAGCTCGCCGCTCAGCGCCAAAGCTTCGAACCGCTTGTTTTCGCCCACGTAACTCGCAATCATCTTTTTCACTTGCTTCGATTCCAGCAGCCAGCCGATGCCGTAGTTGTCCGTTCCGGCGTTGTTCGAGACCAGCGTCAAATCCCTCGTTCCTTTCGCCCGCAGCGCACGCAACAGGTGCTCCGGTACGCCGCACATTCCAAAGCCGCCCACCAAGATCGTCGCGCCGTC
>JASHQB010000127.1 GCA_030037775.1 Candidatus Acidiferrales bacterium | reverse complement strand
TGTTCACCTACACCGCTATTCTTTCCGCCGGAATGCTGGCGCTCGAGCGCTTCCGGCGCTGGGCGTGGCTGCCGCCGCTGGCGTTCGCGGCCACGGAAATTTATTTCTGGGGCTGGTACGAGGAGTTTTACAGGCCGGACAAATTTGCGCTGACGATGATGTTCGCGGTGCTGTTCTTCGTGCTGTTTGCGGCCCTGCCGGTGATGCGTGCGCGCAGCGACGGGCGGCTGAACGAAGGCGAAACGATCGTCACCATCGGCAATGTGGCCGCGTTTTTGCTGGCGCTGCATGAGATGCTGTGGCCGGACGACCGCTGGGCGCTGACGTTTGCGTTTCTTGGCGTTGCGGCGGCGCATCTGCTGGTGCTGCGCGCGCTGCCGGAAGCGCCACGGCAGAATTCTCGCGGAAGCGTGACCGCGGTGCGGCCGCTTTTCGCCGGATTGGCATTGCTGTGCATTTCACTGGCGATTCCCGCGCGGCTCGACGGCGAATGGCTGACCATTGCGTGGGCCATCGAGGGCTTGCTGCTGGTTTGGTCCGGCGTGCGCATGGCTTCCGCGAAGCTGCGCGCCGCGGGCCTGCTTTTCTTCGCCATTACCGCGCTGCGGCTGATTGTTTTGAGCGTTCCGAGCGGCGCGTTTTTCTGGAACCAGCGTTTCATGACCTATGCGATTGCTGTGGCCTGCTTCGCGCTGGCGTGCTTTTTCGTGCGCGACATCACCGCAGGATTCGGCGAAGCGGAACGCAACATGTTTGCCGCGCTGTCCATTGCCGCCAACGCTTACGCGCTGATTGCGCTGTCGCTGGAAATCTGGGACTACTTCGGCCACGCGCACGGCCTGGCCATTGAAAGATGGCTGGCGCAGCAACTCGGGCTTTCGATTTTGTGGACCATTTATGCGACGGCGCTGATTCTGACCGGCATGGCGCGGCGCGCGGCGATCTTGCGCTGGCAGGCGCTGACGCTTTTCGCGATTGTCGTGGCCAAGGTATTTTTCTTCGACTTGTCGACGCTCAGCCGCTTCTACCGCATCGTTTCGTTCCTCGTGCTCGGAGTGCTGCTGCTGGGCGTTTCGTTTTTGTATCAGCGGCGGTCGCTGAAGGAGAGGGCGCCGTGAAGCGGCTCAGGGTGAAATTGCGTTGCGCGAGTTTTGCCGGCGGTGCGGCCCTGGTTGCGCTAGCGGCGCTGAGTTTTGCGCCGGCGCTCGGCGCGCAAGGCGGCAATTCCCTTCCCGCGGCGTGGTCGCACTGGAAATATTTTCGCGCGGCCGATTTGCCTGCCACGGACACGGCGCGCCTGGTCGCCATCGTCATGCCGCCGGAGCTTTTCGCGCACGCGGAGCGCAGTCTCTCGGATTTGCGGGTCATCGACGACCGCGGCGCCGAAGTACCTTACCTGCTGAGCATCGCCTCCGGCACCGAACGCATGCAGACGCTCGCCGCGCGGCAGCTGGAGCTGAGCTACGTGCCCGGCAAATATACGCTGGCTGTTTTCGATGTGGGCGCACAGGCGCCGTTTCATAACTCCATCGACATCCACACCACGTCTGCGAATTTCATCGCCTGGGCTCAGCTGGAGATCAGCGACGACGCACGCGAGTGGCGCCGCACCGGCGCCCTGCAGCCGATTTACGCATTCTCCGATAAAGGAGTGACCGGGACGGGAACGCTGAACTACCCGGAAACCAATGCGCGATACCTCCGCGTGCGCATCTACGATCACGTGGAGAAATTTCCGATCAGCGGCGTCACAGTGGCCTATACGACGCATGTTCCCGAGCAGCGCCTGACTTTCAGCGGGGCGCAAGCGCGAGCCGCGGCGTCGCAGCAAGATCAGAAAACCGTGTGGCACACGGATTTTAGCTATGCGCTCCCGCTCGACAGCGTGCGCATCGATTCATCGAGCCACGAGTTTTACCGCCGCGTGGAGATTTACTCGAGCGATGACCAGAAGGATTGGGACATGGCCGGCTCCGGAGAGATTTACCGGTTTTATGCGCCGCCGCCGCCGGCGGATGCAGCAGCTGCTGCCCCCGGCGCCGATGCGGAACGCGGCGTTCACGCGGAGAATACGGTTTCGCTCGTTGCGCAAAGCGCGCGCTACTGGCGCGTGGACATTGATAATGGGAACGACGCGCCGCTCGCTGTCGCACAGGTTCAGTTTTTTATGACCGCGCGAAAAATTGTGTTTCGGCAGGAGCCGCAGCGGAGCTATTCGCTTCTCTACGGGCAGAGCGAAATCAAGACACCCCCGCGGTACGATTTGCGAGAAGTGGTGACTGCGGCGCAGATTCGCGACGCGCAGAGCGCCTTCCCTATCGGTCCGGAACAAAGCAACGCTTCCTGGAGCGACCCGCGTCCATGGAGCGAGCGAAACGCCGCGGTCTTGTGGGTCGCGGTGATTCTGGCTGCCCTGGTGCTCGCGTTTGTGGCATTTCAATCGCTCAAATCGGCCGTTTCTAGCGTCCCAGGCGAGTCGGCCTCGGATCCACGGCGCTCCTAGCCGTATGGCGGCTTTCTGTGTCCGCTCGAAAAGTGAAATCACCGAAACGACGGGTTCTTGGGTAGGGTAAAGACCCCGCTAGAGTTACACCGCGAACTGGCGCACGCCGCTGCATAGGCTATCTCCATTCTTTCCTTTTGGTTGGACTCATTTAGTGGGAGGGGAGCGGGACCGGGCAAGGGGCGAAAAATCCGGTGGTGCAAGAGGTTGTCACTATGGTATAATGTAGTTGCGTTTGTTGCTCTTGTGACTGCTTTTTGAGACATCGACGAGGCTGCAAGGGGCGATGCCCTAGCAGCCTTTTTTTGTGAGCTCGGGAGGCGACGACGAGCGCAAATAGCTTCAGCCAGCAAGGAGTAAGAAGTTGAGTAGAGAACAAGGTACAGTCAAGTGGTTTAACGCCAGCAAAGGTTATGGGTTCATTCAGCGTCAGAGCGGTGAGGACGTTTTCGTGCACTACAGCGCGATCCAATCTGAGGGTTACAAGACCCTCAATGAGGGTCAGGCAGTGGAGTTCGAAGTGAAGAAGGGACCCAAGGGCCTGCAGGCGGAAGCCGTCGTCGGCCTCTAGTTCCGTTTTTCCATGAGTGGGGCTTCGTCATTCGGAAATGGGGTCGCCCCACTTCCTTGCTATCCTAAGCGGCTGAAAATAAGAAGCATAGGCGAGTGGCGGGCCATAGGATCGCAATGGGTGGCCAGGATACGAATTTCGGTACGCGAAAGAGCTTGAAAGCATCTCATTCTATGGGGTTCGATGCTCCGCCTATAGCCCGATACAGGGTTCTGCTATCTGAGTAGCTTTTCTTCGACGTAAGCGACGCGCAGTTCCAAGGAGGCTTCGTGCAAGTACTGGACGCAGGACAAACGGTTCGACATGTGCAGTATGGAGTGGGCACGGTCACAGAATCGGATTCGGACCGCACCACGGTCGAGTTTGACGACCATGGAATGAAGAAGTTCGTGACCAGCATTTGGTCGGCAGAAGTGGTGGGCGAGATCGCCGGACGGCCGGCGCGGCCCAAGCGGCGCCGCAAATCCACCAAGAAGGCTGGGGCCGCTTCCAAGAACTAAGCTTTCAACAGATCGCCAGGGTAAGAAAAAGCCTCGCTGTTGCTCGGAATGGAGCGAACCGCGAGGCTTTTTTGTTGTCGATTACCGCGCCGAACCGCACCGCGGCAGCCACCACAACTGCCGCGTTTGCTGTGAACCGTTTTAGGCTCGCGCGAACTTGCGGCAAAGGAAACCGATTGCCGGCAAACCGGAAGCGAGAAGCAGAAGAGTCCCAGGCTCCGGGGTCGCGCCAACCGTCGCCTGGAAGCTGACGTTGTCGTAAGACGTCACGGTAAACGCTCCCAGCGATGTGGGTACCTGATCCCAGTCCACCGAAGAACCCGAAGGCCACAGACCCAGCGGCCCGAGCGAGCTCTGAAGGTTATAGGTGCTAAAGGCGGTGCTCCCGATGACGCCCTGGTTGATGTCGAGAAGGTCGCAGCAGTAGACGGGATCGCTTTGGTCGCCGAAGCCTGCTAGTCCCTGCGTAGTGTTGTCGAAAACGTACGTATCGTCCAAACCTGTAAACGTCCCGGAACCGATGCCGCTGATTGTGAAAGACATCGATCCCGGGGCAAAAAACAGCTCATAACCTTCGCTAAATGTCACGACCGCGCTGATGGGTCCGCTCGCCGTCACCGTAAAGTTCGCGTTGGAGAAGGAAGCAGAGCCGATGGTTCCGGACATTGTTCCGGTGAAGGTGTACGTTCCCACCGCGCCTGCGAAAGCGGACGGCACCGCCAACAGCGCCAGCAGAACAGATCCAGCAAGTAAGAACGGCTTTACACGCATAGGACACCCCTTCTTGGACGACTAACCCCCATAGCCACAGTCAAGACTCGACTGCTGCGTAGCAGCTAAACCACACGAGCTCGCGGCCAATCAGCGCGCGAACTTGCGGCGAACCAAGCCCAATGCCGGCAGGCCGGAGGCCAGGAGCAGCAGCGTGCTGGGTTCCGGCGTGCTGCTTGGAGGCGTGCTGAATGTGCCGATGCCCACCGGACTGAAGGCCGCTGGCGGGTCACCGCCCACGCCGGTAACGGTGCCGAGGTTGCAAGTACCGGAGAAATTGCACGTCAGCGCAGCAAGCTTCACGTTAATGTTGGCGCTGCCGGAGCCGATGCTCGAAAACACGCCGGTTCCTGTGTAGGTTGCGGTACCCGTCAGAAAGTCGCCGGTGGTGTTCTCGATCACCGAGGTCCAATCCACGTTGCCGGTGACGCTGCCGGTGAGGCCGAAGCCCGCCGCCAGCGAATACGCGTCGGCCGGGCCGGTGATGTCCCAAGTGTTTACGCCGCTGACCTGGCTCGTAAACGTTCCGGCCAAGGAACTGTCAGCCGACAGCGAATAGCTCCCAACAGGACTGCCGCCGACGGTAATAGCACCGGTAACCGCGCTGCCCGGGGTGCAGGTCGCGGTGGTGCTGCCGAACGGGCATCCACCGACATCGATCGTCAGGTTGCTAGTGCCTGCTACACTTGTAAACACTATCCCGTTGGGGCTGGTGCTCGCGCCCAAGCCGACGTTGACCGTGCCGGCCACAGCGGGCTGGCACGCCAGGACCAGGATAGCTACCGCACTAAGAAGAACCGCTGTTTTTATTGTCCGCACTTGAAGAGCCCTCCGCTGGGTTAGACCCACGACACCAAACCCGTAGCTGTGTGCTTGATACCGCAAGGCGAGGGCCGAACAAATGCCGGAGAGCGGGTTGAGTACCGGTTTGACGCTAAAAGTTTTCTAAACGGCGTCTAAACGCGTAACACATTGTGGCCAAGGAAGTAACGTGCGCTGCTAAACGTTCGCCACACGAGAGAACGGCGGACGAGAGCGCCGCCGCGTTAACGCCCAAGTAACACGAATGAGTGCAGTTACGGGGATGTGCAAATCCTTGCAGCGCGAAGAGGGAAAAAAAGCAAAAGTAATGCACTCAGGAAGCCCGAAGCCTCAAGCGCCGCGATACGGCTGCCGGAGGAAACGCTCCGCGGCGCGGGCGGTGTCTGACCCCGGAGGGGCGAGGGACCGCGCTTGCCGGTAGAGTGCAACGGCCCTGTCGCGCTGGCCGAGCAGGTCGTAGACTTCGCCGGCCTGGAGCGCCGCTGGCGCAGTGATGCCGGGATTGGCGTGGGGGTAATGAATGGCCTGATCGAACGCCTGGACTGCGCCGGCGTAATCCTTTTCGCCGCGCAGGGCCAGGCCCAGCGAGTAGTCGGCGCGCTCGACCCGCGCGTCCGGGAAAAAGCCCTGCTCGCCGAGCTGGACAAGCTTGCGATAGGCAGCGATGGCGTCTTCGTGTTTGGCGGCGGCGTTCAGCAGATCGGCAACGGCCAGGCCAAAAATGAAATTGTGCGGGAAGGCGGCGTAATCTCTTCCCAGAAGCGCGAGCGCCTGGTCGTAATGGTTTTCGCGCGCCAAAAAGAGCGCAAGAATGGTGCTCGCGTCGATGCTCTCTTCTCCGTCGCCATCAACCGCTTGCTGAAGCAGGGCCAGGCCTTTCGTTTTGCTTCCGCGCATGTCGGCAACAAACGCGAGGGTCTTTTCCCACCAAGTCAGGCTGCCGACGATATATTGGAACGTTCCCACGACGAGCTTGGCGTCGGAGTAATTCGCCTCGAGCTTGAGGACGTGCTCGTCATCGTGATACGCACCGAGGCCTTCGCGCAGCGCTCCCACCCAGCGCTTTTCGATAACCGCGGAATAGACCGTGGCGAGGCCGCGAGCCACGGCGCGAGCGAAAAGGGCGTCTGTGTCCTTGGGGTTTTTCCCCAGCTCGGCATTGGCCAGGGAGAGCGCGCGCTCGGAAAGTTGGTCGATCCGGTTTTTCACTTGGGGGTCTACGGGAGGCGCCTTCAGCTCCAGGAATTTGTTCCCCATGTAGAGAGTGGCGTCGAGCTGGCCTTCGCGGTTCAGCTCTTTGGCCAAGAGGGCGGCGAGCAGGTGGTTCACCACGAAAGGATCGTTTGGGAAGCGCGCGAGCTCCTGCTGAAACAGGGCAATCGCGCCGTCGTAATCCATGTTGTAGAAGTCTTCAAAGCCGTGGCGCGTGGTGTCGTCATTCGGCTGAACGCGAAACGGCAGTTTGGCGGCTTGCGGAGCGCTCGACGATCCTTGGAGAGCGCTTGCGCCGGAGGTGGCCAGCACTGGGGCGGAGAAAAGCACGAGGGCCTGAAGGAAAATCAGCGTGCGCATGGGCAACAAGTTGTCGGCTCCGCCTAGCCAGCTAACCAGGCCCCCTAGTGTACCCCGGGGCGAAGTTCCAGAGGACCCCAGAACTTGGCCGAAAAGCCTGGTACGCGGATGTTTCCGTACCGGCGGCGGTACTTTGGTACCACGAGAATGAGCCTCTCTGGCCAGTGCGCCGCCAGCAGATCGAGGCTATGATTCTGCGAGTCGAGTAGCAGATCAAACGCCTGTGCGTGGACCACGCCGGCGTGAGTCAGGAATGGCCATGAACGCGCGGATGACGGGATTATTCAAGTTTGGAAAGAAAGAGGGCGCGGCCGCGCCGCAGTCTAAATCCGCGGCAAAAGCGCAGGAGCCGGCGGAAGGGCCGCACGCCTCCGAGGGGACGAAAACCGCTATCGCCGACCTGATTGCCGAAATGGCCAAATCGGACACACGCACCACGCGCGCTTCCGTTCCGCGTCCGGTGCGGCAAGAGCGCCGGCACCGCCGGCGCGTGAAAATCTCTGCGCCGGTGCGGGTGCGGCAGATGAACGTGCGGCACGCGGCAGAATTCGATTTGACAATGACCGCCGACGTGTCGCGCGAAGGGATCCTGTTCGAGACTTCACGGTCAACCTACCAGCGCGGGCAGGAAGTCGCGGTGGTGTTTCCGTATCGCGCCATGCTGCCGGGAGAGCCGGTGCACGAGCAACGCGGGCAAGTGGTCCGCGTGGTGCGCGCGAGCGAAAACCGTTTTGGCGTGGCCGTGGCTTTTGTCGACGGCGAGCCGGAGTATGAACTGGTGGATGCGCTGGGGAATCCGCTCGGGCAAAATTTCGAGCACAAATCGGTGCCGGCGCGAACGAAGGAGAAGGTGCGTCAGGCTCCTCTGGTGATTCTGGTGGACGCCGATCCGCGCGTCCGCGGACTGGTGCGCGCCGAGCTGGAGCTGCACGGGTACGCCGTGGAAGCGGTGGAGAATCCCAGCCTGGCCGAAGCGATTCTGCGCCGCCGCACGCCGGCAGCGGTCATTTGCGAAGCGGAGCCGTTCGCCGGCGCGATGCCGGGAGGCGGACAAATGTCCGGCTACGATCTATGCGTGACGGTGAGGCGCAACGCCAAATTCGCACGCATTCCGGTGATCCTGACCACGCGCACGGGGATGCCGAGCGATTTTTCGACGGCCCATGCGCTGGGCGCGACGGTGTGCATCTCCAAGCCGTATGATCTGAACCGCGTGGTGAATCTGCTGCGCATGTTCGCCTTCGAAGGATAGCTCCCGCAAAAAACCCGCGCTGCAGCGAAACTCCCGCGCGAGCAACCCTAAAACATAAACAGAGCATCGCAGGCACAGTTTTGAGGCATACGTGTGTTCGGTGGCCGGAGCCGGGGCTCCGATCAGCGAAGGGTCTCTTTTCCCTTCGTCCGCACGACGGCACCTCCGTATAATGCTGGGTCGCATCTAAAGCGAATGATTGCGGAGCCGGCGGCGCCGGAAAGCAGGAGCGAACCCGCGCAACCGGCGGTTTGCGCGCAGAGAGATTCGGAGGACCATTGATGGGGCGAAAGGCGGTTCTTGGAGGATTGCTCGCGGCGGCGTGCCTTGCGGGTTTTGGCTGCGGCGCAAATCTCAATCCGGTTCCGAAGATTACTTCGATATCGCCGGCATCGGTTCCGGCGGGCGAAGGGGCGTTCACGATGTCGATTTCCGGGACGAATATGAACGGATCGTCCAGCGTGGCGTTTGGGACGAACACGCTGACGGTGCTGAGCGTGGAAACGCCACCATGCGCGCCGAACACGAATTGCAGTGTGACGCTGGTGGTGAATGTTCCGGCGAGCCAAGTGAGCGCGGCCGGGTCGCAGCAAGTGGCGGTGACGACGGCGGGGCAAACCTCGGGGGATGTAGCTTTCAATGTCACTTCGCCGCAGATTCTGACGGTGTCGCCGAGCGCGGTTCCCGCGGGCTCAGCAACTTTTCCGCTGACATTAACCGTCTTGAATGCTTCGCCGCTGGTGGAAGTCTTTTTCGGCACGCCCAGCAAAACCAATCAGCCACTGGTGCCCGATGGACCGGTTTCGTGTGTTCCGGTGACGGCGTGCACGGTGGTAGTGAACGTGCCGGCGGCGGATGTGAAAACCGCTGGGGCGGTGCCGCTGGTTGCCATAAACCCGCTGGCGACGAGCGGCGGAACGGCCACCACGAATTTCTTGGTCGCCTCAACGAGTGGTGGCCAGTTCCCTATCGCGCAGTCGGCGGGGAGCGGAGGCGCGTTGGGAAATGCCTCCAGCACGCATTCGTCGGTTTCCGATGGCGGCGTGTTCGTGGCGTTTGATTCGACGGCCACGAATTTAACGTCGACTTCGACCAACGGGCTGTCGCAGGTTTATCTGACGCAGAACTGCTTCGGCGCCACCGGCTGCACGCCGCAGACGACGCTGATTTCGGCGGCCAGCGGCGCGGCGGGCGCGGGAGGAGTGAACGGCAGCGACCGTCCGGTGATTTCCGCCGACGGGCGATACGTGGCGTTTGAGAGCGACGATACCAATCTGGTTTCCGGCGCGACGGCGGCGGTGGAACAGATCTATTTGTATGACACGTGCAACAGCATTTCCGGGCCGGTGAAAAACTGCACGCCGGCCATGACGCTGGTGAGCGCCAACGCCGGGACTGCGGGCAATGCGCCGAGCATGTATCCCGCGATCAGCTCCTTCGGGCTGTACGTGGCGTTTCAATCGACAGCTACGAACCTGACGGCGGCGGCCGTTCCGGCGAGCGTGGACCAGATTTACCTGTACCAAAATTGCACCGGCGCGAGCGGCGTGATCAGCGGCTGCACCACGGGCACGACGCTGCTTTCCACCGATGCGAACGGGAATCCCGGGGACGGCAATTCCGTTTCGCCGTCGATCGATCCGGCGGGATTGGCGGTGGCGTTCCAGTCCGTGGCCGACAATATTGTTTCCGGCGTGGCGTCCAATGGCAGCCAGCAGATCTATCTGCGCACGACTTGCCTGGAAGCCATGCCGCTGCTGCAAGCGGGTTGCGGGATACAAACGGTGCTGGTTTCGGCCGACTCGAGCAACGCCCCAGGGACGAGCGACAGCATCACTCCGGCGCTCACGGACAGCGGCAATCTGTACGTGGTGTTCGCTTCGAGCGCGCCGGACATATTGCCGGCCAACGCAACGGCGCAGCAAGTTCTCGGCGTGACGGTTTGCACGACGCTGCCGACGACGGTGGCCTGCACGCCTTCCGGCGACCGCGTGCTCTCGGTGGATCAGAACGGAGTACCCGGAACGGCAGCGAGTTCGAATCCGGCGGTGTCCGGGACGTTCGCGGTGTTTACATCGCAGGCGAGCTTGTTGGCGGGCGTGACCGGCACGCAAGTGTACGGTGTTCCGGTGTGCGCGGCCCCCGGACCATGCCCCGGTGCGGCGACGCTGATTTCCGCTGATCCGACGGGCACCGCCGTGGGAGGCGACCTTGGCTCGATCGGCGGCGGAGGAATGGCGGCGTTCTACACGATAGGAATCTCCAGTGAGCCAGGAATCGGCGAGATTTTCCTGGCCCCACCGTTCTGAAGTTCAAACTCCAAACCTGCATGACGTAAAACCGGCACTGGGCTAGTGGGCGGTGTGGTGGCTCTGCGCGTGGCGCAGGGCCAAACGCCGGGCGTAAATGGCCACGTTGACGAGGAACACGGCGATGGCCCCGGATCCCAGGAGCCACAGCGGAAAGCTGGGCGCCACTAGCGCGCGCATGTAGTGCAGCTCAAAGGGCCCGTGGTAGGGCTCGATACCCGCACGCGCCTGGCAAAACTGCTCCAGCAGCGTGAGCGGGCAGGGGAAGGAAGCGTTCTCCGCAATGACTCCGTAAAACAGACTGAGAATGTGGAGAACCTCGAGGCGCGGACGGCCTTTGGTGAAGGCTGCTCCAAAAACGTACCACAGGTTGAAAAACAGGTGTGCGCCTAGAGCAGCAACAGCGGCGACGAGAAATAAATCCTGAGCCCAAGTGTGAGTCATAGCGAGCGCCTCGGCGTGAACGTTCCGAAAATCGCCCTGCGAATCGAAGGCTGAATGACCCGGCTGGCGGCCCATCAACTCGCGTTCACCATTATAGATTCCCGCAACCGTTGCGACGTGTCTTAAATTTTATGCCGGCCGCGGCTGGGGAAGCGCGTGACCGGCGTCACACGCTTTTGTGTTCTCCGTTCCTGAGCTGTAATAAGATGGCGTCCGTATCGCGCCGCGGGAGGTCTGCATGGCGATCGATATTCGAGGGATGGCCCCGCTGCTCCAGGTTTTTGACATGCGCAGGTCTATCGAGTTTTACCGCGACGTGCTGGGCTTTGAGGTGGTGGCGAATTCGCCGCCGCGCGACGAGGTGTTGTTCCACTGGGCGCTCCTGCGACTCAATGGCGTGGAGCTGATGCTGAACACGGCTTACGACGAAGGCCAGCGGCCCGCTGTGCCGGACGCGCGACGAATGGCGGCGCACGGCGACACGGGGCTGTTTTTTAGCTGCCCGGAGGTGGATGCCGCCTACGCGTACCTTCACGAGAAGGGCGTGGCCAAGAATGCGCCGGCGGTCGCGCCGTATGGGATGAAGCAGTTGTATGTGACCGATCCGGATGGGTACACCCTGTGCTTTCAGTGGGCGGCCAACGAGCAGACGCCAGCGCACGCATAAGACGAGGAGACTGCATGCAAAAAAGACGTGTGACGGCGATTGCGCGGCTCACGGTAGCGGTTTTGGCGGCGATTTTTGCGACGCTTCTTCTCTTGCCGCAGCCGGCGCGCGCGCAGGAAGCGAAGCCGGTGCAATTCAAGGCCGCCGACGGCGCGGAAATTTTCGGCGTCTACTATGCCGCACCCAATTCCTCGCAGCCGATGATTCTGCTCTTTCATCAAGCGGGCTCGAACCATTTCGAATACGCCAGTATCGCGCCGAAGCTGGTGGCGGCGGGATTCAGCTGCGTGGCAATCGATCAGCGCTGGGGCGGCATCATGTGGGGACGCGGGAACCAAACCGTTCACAAGCTGGGCCACACGGAAACGGCCGCGGGCAAGGTGGAAGACCTCCAGGCCGATTTGGAAGCGGCGCTCGAGTGGGCGCGCCAGCGCGAGCCACACCGCAAATTCATTTTGTGGGGCAGCAGCTATTCGGCGTCGCTGGTGTTTGTGGTGGCGGCGGAGCACCCGGACGAGATTGCGGGCGTGCTGGCGTTTTCGCCGGGCGAATATTTCGATACACACCCGACGCTGGTGCGCGACGCGGCCATGAAGGTGCATGTGCCGGTGTTCGTTACTTCCGAAAACGACGCGGACGCGCTGGCCGACGCCACCCGGATTTACGACGCGGTGGCGTCGCACGACAAAGTGCACTACAGGGCCAGATTCGCGGTGCACGGATCGTCAACGCTGCGGCCGGACCGCAACCCCAAAGGCGCGGCGGCGAATTGGCAAGCGGTGATGAACTTCCTTGGGCAATTTCAGAAATAAAAGGAGCGGCGATGGAACAAATCATTTCCAACCTGGTGCAGGACTTCGAGCAGGGAAAAATGTCCCGCCGGCAATTGATCCAGAGCCTCGCTGTCGCGGTGACGGCGGCCACGGCGGTGGCAACGAAACCGGCGGCCGCCGAGGGAAAAGCCTTCAAAGCCATCTGCGTGAATCACATTTCGTATCAGGTGGCCGATTACACAAAGACGAGGGACTTCTATTCCGACCTGTTTTCGATGCCGGTGGTGCGGGACAACGGGAAGCAGTGTTTTTTGACCTTCGGCGACACGGCTCTGATTGCGAGAAACCATTCCGGAAATACGCCGCGCATCGATCACATCGCTTACACCATCGACAACTGGGACAAAGACGCCGTCGAGGCAGAGTTGAAGCGCCGGGGGCTGCAGCCGAGACCGGATACGGAGAACAGCTTTCACGTGCTGGACCCCAACGGCTATGACCTGCAGATCAGCGGCAAAGACATGAAGGCGTGAAGAGCGGCGCGCGAAACGCGACCTGACAGCTCAAGCCGCGCCACCAAACAACGCGCCGAAATTGGCGATTAGAACTTTGCCGAACCTGTAGTTTCTGTGAGTTACGGGCAATTCTAATTCCGGTGTGTAGCGATTAGAATTCACGAGCTTGCGGCGTGCTGGGCTTTTGGAATGCGCAGGATCAGCAGGCCGCAGGCGATGCCTGCCGCAGCGAGAAAGCTCGGTAACTGGCGCGGTTGCCAGGGACGGTAATTCTCAGTATAATTACCACCTCCGACGCTCGGCGGGTGCTCGCGGGTGTGACTCGGGTGCTTTCACTCTCACCAAACCGGCCACTCTTCCCTGTTCTAGTGACGATTGCGCTCTTGGTTTGCCTCCCTGCCAACGCGCAGGACGCCAGTTCCCAGAAACAGGCGGCCCAAGCGCCTGCTGCGCAGAAGCCTGATTCCACGCCGCCAGTGATCAAGGTTGCCTCGCGGGTACTGGAGGTAAGCGTTCTGGTCCACGACAAGGACGGCAACCCGGTAACGAATCTCAAGCAGAGAGATTTTACACTCTACGACGACAGGCAGCGGGAACGCATTCAATTCTTCAACGTGATCAACGGAACGCTGGCAAACGCGCCACCGGCAAAAATTCCTGCTGGTTACTTTACGAATGATCCCACACAAAATGCCAAGATACCGGGAAATCTAGTGATTATCTTGCTCGATGCGCTGAACACCCCTTTTTTGGAGCAGCCCTATGTCAACCGACAGCTGTGGGCGTACTTGCGCCAGCTCAATCCGCAGGATCACGTCGCCGTTTATACGCTTGGGGACAAGCTGCAGGTCCTGCAAGATTTCACCACGGACGATGAGGTGCTCGTCCGCGCCGTACAGGCTTACCACGGGCAAAGGATTGCGCTGCAGGACGGCGCGGATCCGCTCAGCAAGACCGTTGGACCCATCAGCCCTAACGTGAGCCTTGCGGAAAATGGTCCGGCCATTACGAGTTTGCCAGCGTCTACTGTGCGAGGGCAGGATAGCGCGGCTAGCCGTCTTAACCAACTCCTCATGAAATTGGTCCATTTGGACGAAGACATGATCCAGTCCTATACCGTCAATCGTGTGGACGTGACGCTGAGTGCTTTCCGCGGCATCGCGGCGCACGTCGCCGGCGTTCCGGGACGCAAGAACCTCATTTGGCTTTCCGGGAGCTTTCCGCTGGCCATTGGCATCGACCGAATCACCGAAAGGGGCCCTGACCAGCACATCGACTCCACCGTAACGCGGTTCAGCGAACTGGAAGAGACGGTGCGCTCATTGGATGATGCCAACGTCGCTGTGTATCCCGTGGATACGCACGGCCTGGTCGCTCCCGACTTGAACACTCTTCCTTACCTTCGAGCGGCGGGCGGGGATCCCGCCGGCGCTCCCAGTGACACGGACACGCACCTCACTATGGACCAAGTAGCCAAGCGCACGGGTGGCATGGCGTTCTACAACTCGAACGGCATCGAGCGCTCGATCACGCGGGCTGCGGAAGATTCGCGCAGCTCTTACGTTCTCGGATATGCGCTCACCGCGACGGACAGGAAATTCCACACGCTAAGGGTTGCTGTGGACCGCGACGGGGTCACGGTGCGTTCGCGGCAGGGGTATTTTGCCATCCCTGCAGCGCAGTATTCGCAGCAACAGCAGGAGTATCTGGTTGAGCAGGCGGAAGCGAGTCCGCTCGACATGACTGAGATTCCGATGATTGTACAAGCCCGCTTGAAAGCCGGAGCCGGAGATTCTGCCAGTCGCGATGTCTCCGTCTCGGTCTTCGCGTACGGCACCCGGATTCAGTTTGCGCCGGACGGACAGAACGAAATCGCTACGGTCGACTACATCGCCGTACAGCGTGGTGATCAAGGCCAGATACTGAAGTACTCCGGGCAGATTTATCACCTGCGGTTGACGCCGACACTTTATCGGCAGGCGCTGCACGGTGGGATAACGTACAAAACAACAGTTTCGCTCGATCCGCGAAGCACCGAACTGCGCGTCGTCACGCGAGACGCCGGCTCGGGCGCACTGGGATCAGTGACGTTCCGGGTTGCGGAGATTCCCCACGCTGCCGTTCCTGCCTCGACCACTTCTGTTCCCAAGTAGCATTCCCTTCTCAGGTCAAAAAAGTGTGGCAATTACGGTTTACGGCCTGGGGGCGGAGGCGCTGACGCGCGGGACGAGGAAGATGAGCAGGCCGCAGGCGATGCCTGCGGCCGCGACGGCGAGCATGCCGGAGTCGAAGGAGCCGGAGCGGGTGCTGAGATAGCCGAGGAGATACGGGCCAACGAAGCCTCCGACGGAAGCGACGGCGTTGATGAATCCCACGGAAGCAGCCGCAGCGGAGCGGCTGAGGAGCGAGGTGGGAATGGCCCAAAATGCGGGCAGAAAGGCGTTGCCGGAGGCGATGAGCGTAAAGAAAAGCACCATCACCGGAAGCGAGCGCACGTGGGCGGTGAGGCATAACGCTCCGAGGGCGGCGAGAAACATGGGAATGGCGGAGTGCCAGCGGCGCTCCATTTTCTTATCGGAGTGCCATCCGTTTAATACCATGGCCGCAAACGCCACGAGATACGGAACCATGCCGACGAGGCCGACGCCGAGATCGGAGAGTCCCGACTGGCGTTTCAATATGGTGGGAATCCAGAAGTAGAAGCTGTAACCGAAGGCATAACTCAGAAAAGCGGCCAGGGCCAAAAGCAGAACGATGCGCGAGCGCAGCGCGTCGAAGACGGACATTTTCTGCGGAGTGTCGAGCCTTTCGGCTTCGAGTTTCTGTTCGATCCACTGCTGGCGCTCGGGCGCGAGCCAGTGAGCTTCGCGCGGACGGTCGCGCAGAACCAGATATGCGACGGCGCCGAGAATGATGGCCGGCGCGCCTTCGAGAATGAAAAGCCAGCGCCAGCCCTGCAGGCCGAGAAATGAGTGGCCGACGATCCAGCCGGCGACGGGCGATGCGAGAGCCTGCGACAGCGGAATCGCAGACATGAAGTAGCCGGTGGCCTTGCCGCGGTCTTCCCTGCTGAACCAATGGCTGAGATAGACAATCACGCCCGGGAAGAATCCCGCCTCGGCGGCGCCGAGCAGCAGGCGCGCGGCGTAGAGCTGATGCGCCGTGTGCACAAAGCCGGTGAGCGCGGTGAGCGAGCCCCACGCGACCAGAACTATCGAGATCAGACGCCGGGCGCTCCAGTGTTCGACGAGCATGGCGCCGGGAATTTGCAGCGCGACGTAGCTGAGAAAGAAAATGCCTGCGCCGAGGCCGAAGACGCGGTCGCTGAAGCCCAAATCGCTGGTCATGCCGAGCGCGGCGTAGGCCACGCTGGTGCGGTCGATGTAATTGGCGACGTAGAGGAGGAAGAGAAATGGCAGGAGGCGAACGGCGATTTGGCGGCGCGTGCTTGCGGCGAGCTCGCCGGCGGACGATGCGAGCGCGGAAGATGAGTTGCTGATGGACAAAGAAAAAGCCTCCCGCGAAGCCGGCGAACAGCTAAAGCAAAAGCAGGTCCCTCACCACCATTCGCAAAAGGCGCGACTGGGTTCGGGATGACAACCAAACGGTGCCGGAGTGCGCGGCGGAGTTTAACGGAAGGCAGTGAGGAGTGACAAGTGACTCTTCAACTTGGTCAGGCTGCGCGGGCACGATAAATTCAATTCTTGCGGGCGAAGGTGATGAAGCCGCCAATCGCGGCGAAAAAGCGAGCCGCCCGATCCGCTTCGCGGAGCGACTCCAGCCAGCGCGCGGCCCGGTCTGCTGCGATCAATTTTAGGGTGACGGCACGTTCCACCGAAGACGGCAAATCGAAGGCGCTCTCGATGAGCTTGAAATCCGTGAATCGTCCCACACGCGGCGTCGCGCGCACGTCGACGAGCCCGCATTCGAGGAATTTGCGATAGAGGCGATGGCCGATGTCGCCGTGGCGAAATCCGTCGCAGATGAATCGCTGCATGGCGCGGCTGGTTTCGTAATCTGGCGCGTCGATGATGAACAAGTCGAGGTCGCCCTCCCAGATTGCGATTCGCGCTCCGGGCTTGGCCACGCGAACCATCTCGTCGATCGCCGCGTCGGCGTCGGGAGTGTGTTGCAGGACGCGTTCGGCGCGAATGGCGTCAAAGGACGAGTCTGCGAAGGGGAGCTGCTGCACATCGGCCTGAAGGAATTCCACGGCTCCTTCACTCCCTTGGTCACCGTCGCGTCGCTCGCGCGCTTTCGCAATCATCGTCGCGCTGAGGTCTACTCCCACGGCGCGCCCACGAGGCCCCAATCGCGCCGCCATCGCGCGAGCATCCTCGCCAGTGCCGCAGCCCAGGTCGGCCGCAGTTTCGCCAGCGCGCAATTCCAGCAGTTCGAGGGTGCGTTGTTTGATGTGCCGGAAAAAATCCGTGGCACGCGTGGTGTCCAGATACTTGACGAAATCATCCGGGTCCGTTGTGCGGTCAACCGAGTCGAATTCCCGGTGTTGTGATTTTTGCATGCACGAAAATGTATACGCTCCGTGCGCCCGTTGGCAATCGCCAGACGGCGCGGCGAAGGCTTCGCACAGCGTCGCTGACCCGCGGTGTTGCGCGAGAGCGGCGGGCGGGGTAGAGTTTGCGGCATGCGAAAGGTTGTTCTAGGTCTGGGCCTGAGCCTGGATGGGTATATTGCCCGGCGGAACGGTGACATCGATTTCCTCATTCATCCGAAGGACTATTCGATGCGGCCCTTTCTCGCCTCCGTCGACGAAGCGATCATGGGGCGCAAGACGCTCGAAGACGGCTTGCGGCTGAGCGGCGGCAAGCTGCCCAAAACGCCGATCAAAATGTACGTGATGTCGCGTACGAAGCCGCCGGGCGAGCGCGACGGGGTGATTTTTGTGAATGAA
This sequence comes from Candidatus Acidiferrales bacterium, assembly GCA_030037775.1. Lineage (GTDB taxonomy): Bacteria > Acidobacteriota > Terriglobia > Acidiferrales > UBA7541 > DAHUXN01. The sequence goes on along the minus strand of JASHQB010000127.1, from coordinate 8,597 downwards.
CCTCCGGCCGCGCTGGTGGCGCGGCTGCGCAAGCACAGGGGCAAGGACATCTGGCTCATGGGCGGCGGCGAAATCGCGCGCGACTTTTTGAAAGAAGACCTAGTGGATGAACTCTACCTGGGCATCGCCCCGGTGCTGCTCGGCGAAGGGATTCCGCTTTTCCCGAGCGGATTCCCGCAACGAGGATTCACGCTCACCGAGAACAAAACCTATTCACAAGGGCTGGTCGCGCTGAAGTACGAGCGGGAGCGCGGCAAGACCAAGCCGAAGAAAAGGAAGTGAATTCCGTATTCATGTTGCATCGCCCCTGCGAGAGCCTCGCGCCGTAGAACCGAAAAAGCCTTCCTGGCAAATCCGCCCCGCTGAAACAAGTGTTTCGGAACCAAGCGGAGAGTCCTACAAAACCGTTTCAATGCCCGCGAGGCGTTGACATCGAGCCCGCATCGCGCGTAAGCTTGCAGCGCCCTGCGGTTGGGCTACCGTCCTGAGAGTAGGGCGCGGTTCCTCCCGCTGGGGATGCACAGCGGCCCTGCGGCCGACCCCACCAAGCAAGTGTCCGTTCTTGGAAAAACTGGACCTGAAGGAGTACATGCTCGATGAATCAAAAAAAAGTGGAAGAGCTGGCGTTTCGCGCGGTCGGTGACGCGGCCGGAGCATTTACGGTGGCGCTGGGGTACATCGGCGACCGCCTGGGCCTGTTCAAAGCGATGGCCGGGGCGGGGCCAATGCGCAGTCCCAACTTGGCCGCGCGCACGCAACTGAATGAACGGTACGTGCGCGAGTGGCTGCGCGCGATGGTGGCGGCGGAATACATCGAATACGACGCGGTGACGGATATGTACCGGATGAGCGAGGAGCAGGCGTTCGTGCTGGCCAATGAGGACAGCCCGATGTTCGTCGGGGGCGTTTTTCATTTCGCGCCGCCTTCGATCTGCAACATCGAGAAGATCGCCGAAGCTTTCAAAAAGGGTGGCGGCATATCCTATTCGGAGATTGGCGATGAAATTGCGCCTGCCATCGAGCGAATCTTCCGTCCCGGCTATCTGAATTTTCTAACCAAGGAATGGCTCGCTGCGGTGCCCGGACTCGTGGCCCGCCTTGAAAAAGGCGCTTCGATTGCGGACATCGGCTGCGGGCGGGGACAGTCCACGGTGCTGATGGGGAAGGCGTTCCCGAAATCGAAAGTGCTGGGCATCGACTACCACAAGCCGAGCATCGAGACAGCGCGCAAACTGGCGGCCGACCAAGGCGTGGGGAATGTCGAATTCCTCCAGGCGGCGGCGCACGAAATTCCCGCGGGAAAGAAGTTCGACCTGATCTGCAGCTTTGATTGCATCCACGACATGGTGGATCCGAAGGCGACCCTGCGGGCGATCCGGGGAGCGCTCGCCGAAGATGGCGTGTACATATGGTCGGAGCCAAATGCGTCGGCGAACGCGCATGAGAATCGCAATCCGGTTGGGAAGATGTTCCACTCGATCAGCCCGCTGCATTGCATGACCGTTTCGCTCGCCCACAATGGCGCAGGACTGGGCACGGTGATCGGCGAACAAGGCGCGCGGGCGCTCGCGCGCGAAGCGGGGTTCACGCACTTCGAGAAGCTACCGATTCAGAATCCGTTCAACCAGTTTTTCGCGCTGCGAAAATAGGCGCCCGCCGCAAGCACGCTTGAAAACGGAGCGCGACTTCCGTTAATGTGTCGCTCGGCGCACGGCGCGGCGCTGTCACTTGGCGGACGGTTTGCGTTGACGCCGCTCTGGCTCGTTTCCGGCAACGGAGGACACCCCTTGACCAGTTGGCATTTTGCCCAGGAAGACCAGGCGGAAGAGTTCGCCGAGGTTCGCGTCTTCACGATGAAGAAGCGCCAGCCGGGAGGCGATGTTGCTTTCCGCATTACGCTGAAAGAATTCGCGGTGGCGCCGCCCGGACAATACGACCGGTTTTTCGCGGAGGCCGACAAAGCGGTCAACCAGAAGAGGGCGCCGATCGTGCCGTCGGGCTGGGGCGACACGGCGCTCAAGGCGCTCGCGGATTGCATGCGCATGATTCGGCAGTTTCCCTACGAAGGCGAGTAGGGCGGCCCAAGGAGAATGGATGGACTTCAAGCGCAAGCAGATGTCCCCGGAGATTTCCGTGCTCGAAATGAGCGGCCGGTTCCTGATGGGACCGGACTGCAAGCAGATGGAGAAGGAAGTCGACCAGCTCATTCAGGCGAACCAGAAGCGCGTGATTCTGGACTTCACCGGAGTTTTCCAGATCGACAGCGCCGGCGTGGGGCAAGTGGTGAAATCATATACGCGCGTGAAGGACGCGGGCGGCGATTTGCGCCTGGCGGGTGTGAAAGGAATGCTCGACGGCGTCTTCAAGATGGTTCAGGTGCATAAAGTCATAGGGATGTTTCCGAACGTGCAGGCGGCGTCGGAAAACTTCTAACCCCGCAACTTGCCCTTCCCTTCCCGCACGGCACTCGCGGGTCTATGCCGCGTCGCGACGAGCGGATGCCTGGAGAAAAGGTGCGATGCCGAGAAACAGCGCCGCGCCGGGAATCACCACCATGGTCAACACGCCTGCGGCAATGGCCGGAACAATGGCTTTGATCCCCGGCATGCCATTGACTGCGAAAACGAGAGGTACGACGAGAACGAAGCCCGTGAGGAACCCAAGCACTGGGAGAAGCCCTGCCACCACCCGGAGGGTACGCCCGCTGCCGGCGCGTCGCGAAAAGTAGGCGCTTGCGGCGCCCAGAAACGGCAGAACGCACAACCACGGAAGAAAAATGGTCACCCCGAAATGATTCATTGAGGAACTGAAGTCTCCCACGCGATACGGATGCAGTCCGGCGGTTTCGAAAATCGCGAAAAAAACAACGGTTCCAACCAGACTCAGTAAGCCGGGAAGCCAAAAGCCTTTTGTGCGATCGTTCATGTTGTTCTCCTGACGGGCGCGGTAAAGATGCGCGCCCAGGTACGGATCTTCGTGAAGCTCGGCGGTAGCGCGGGCGGCGGATGATTCGCCGGCGCTGGTCGAGTGCGATTCGCTGCATAAATCTTCGAGGAAGCCGGCGAGCTCGCGGCTGATCTCTTCCCGTTCGGCGCCGGAAAGTTTCGAATCCGCAAGCTTTCGATGCACTTCCCTGTGCCAATCATTCATTACAGCTCTCCAGAGCAAGGTCGGGGCTGAAGCCCGACCCTACAACTTCAGGCGGCCATCAGTCTCCTAGGCCGCCGCTCCCATGTCGCGGTCAGGCGCGGATGCGCGTCCGAGAAACGGCAAGACGCCGAAAAGCGTCGCCAGCGCAGGAATCACCACCCAACTTGCAACCGCTCCGGCGAATTCGAGTGACAGAGTGTCGGCCACGTGAATGTTGCCGACGAGGCCGCCGATGATGAAGCTGAAGAGCAGCACCGTCAGCAGAATTGCGAAAAAGACGAGCGCGGCAAAAAAGCCCGCAGCGGCTTGCACGGCCTTGCTTCCGCCGGCGCGACGCGACCAATAGGCGCTTCCCGCGCCAAGAAACGGAAGCAAGCAAAGCCACGGCCAATAGATGGCCAGCGGCACGTAGATTGAATTCGGAATCGTGGCTCCGCCGTGAACCCAAAGCGGCCTGAATTCGGCCTGAACTCCAGTGAGCTGGAGAATGGCGAGACAACCGACGCTGGCGAGCAGGGTGGTCATGCCCGGGAGCCAGAAATGTTTAGTGCGGTCGTTGAGGTGCATGGGGTTCTCCTTGCGGGCGCGGTAGAGTTTCGAGCCGAGCCTCGCGTCATGGTGAAGTTCAGCAAATGCGCGCTCGGTGGCGGCGGATTCGTCGAGGCCGCGGCTGCGCGCGTCGGTGCATAGATCGTCGAGATAGCCGGCAAGCTCGCGAGACACGTCGTCGCGGTCGGCAGCGGAAAGTTTCGTGCTCGCCAAGATGCGTGCGGTTTCTCTGCGCCAATCTGGCATGAGTCTCCTAAGCCGCTGCTCCGAGGTCGCGATGGCGCGCGGCCGCGCTGCGGAGAAATGGCAGTACGCCCAAAAGGAGCGCCGCGCCGGGAATCACGGCCCAGCTCAACGCACCGGTGGCGATGGCTGGAAGGATAGCATTGATTCCCGGCACACCGCTGATCCCAAAACTGAGAGGCACAACCACAAGAATAGCGGCGAGGAAAACCAGTGCAGGGAAAACTCCCGCTGTCACTCGCAGGGCACGCCCCCGCCCGGCCCGTCGTGAAAAGTAGGCGCTTGCCGCGCCAAGAAATGGCAGAACGCATAGCCACGGGAGAGAAATCATCACCGGAAAATAATTCACTACGGATCCGAAGTGTCCGACAAGGCGGGGCCGCAGGCCAACAATCTGGAAAATCGCGAGCAAAACAACGCTCGCGACCAGGCTCAGCAAACCGGGAAGCCAAAAGCCTTTGGTGCGGTCGTTGAGGTGCATGGGATTCTCCTTGCGGGCGCGGTAGAGTTTCGAGCCGAGCCTCGCGTCATGGTGAAGTTCAGCAAATGCGCGCTCAGTGGCGGCGGATTCGTCGAGGCCGCGGCTGCGCGCGTCGGTGCATAGATCGTCGAGATAGCCAGCGAGTTCGCGGGAAACGTCGTCGCGCTCCTCGGCGGAGAATTTCGAGCCGGCCAGTTTGCGCCACGCTTCCCTGAGCCAATCAGGCATGATGAGCCTCGGCGAGGCGCGCGAGCGCGCGAAAAAGTTCCTTCCATTCCTTGCGCAGAGGCGCGAGCTTCTTGCGGCCCGCGGCGGTCAGGCGGTAGTAGCGGCGCGCGCGTCCGGCGGGCGTTTCGCCCCAAGCGGCGCGGAGCCAGCCACGCGACTCCATGCGATAGAGCAACGGGTAGAGCGACGCCAGGGTGAAACGCAGTGTGCCATTCGTCTGGCGCTCGATGCGGCGCGCGATTTCGTAGCCGTGGAGCGGAGGTCCGGCGAGCACGGAAAGAATGGCGAGTTCGGCGCTGCCGCGTTTAATGTTGGCGCTGATCATGGAACGAGTATATAGGAACTCTGTATATAGCCAAGCACCAGTGTCAAGCGCGCGTGCCTAATCGGCTATATCCGGCGCACTGCCCGAATGGACAGGTCGCGCTCGTGGCACATGAGGGCAGGCCGCGCCCTGTCTGCGGCGCGACGCGCGATACAATTGCTCCATGGAATGCCCCAAGTGCAAGACGGCCAACGCCGACACCGCGCAGTTCTGCACGCGATGCCATGCGACGCTGCTTTACAAATGCCCTTCCTGCCGGGCCACGCAACGGCACGGCGGAAAATGCGACAAGTGCGGCATCGATTTCGCGAAATTTGCGGCGATGATGGTGGCGCAGGAGGAAGCCCGCGCGGCGCGGGAGCACGAGAAAGTCCGCGAGCATGCTTCGGCCTGGAAACAGGTGTTTCTGTTGCCCATCACCGGCGGCTATTCGCTCATGAAATTTTTGTTTCACCGGGGCGAGTGAGCGCGGCGCGCACCCGCAGGCGCCAACTTTCCACAAAGCCGACGCGGCCGCAAATTCCGCTTGCCTTCGATTTTTCGCTGCGCCAATCTAGACGGGCCGCCCCATCGGAAAGGCCGCCATTTGACAACGCCATCGCACCATCCAGAATCGCGCGGCAGGTATCTCTACGCAGCAGGCGAAGCGGGGGCAGAACGTTTGCGGCTGCTGGACCGTATCTTTAATCCCGGCACGCGGGAGTTGCTGACGAGAGCCGGCATTGCACCCGGCTGGCACGTGGCGGACATCGGCTGCGGCATCGGGCTCAACGCGATATGGATGGCGGAGCGCGTGGGGCCAAGCGGCTCGGCGACGGGCGTCGACATGAGCGCAGAGCAAGTGGCCATGGCGCGGGCCAACGCGGAGGCCGCCGGGGTAAAGAACGCGGTTTTCCGGCAAGGCATGGCGACGGAAACCGGATTGCCCCGCGGAGGGTTCGATCTGGTCTATTGCCGCTTTCTGCTGTGCCACTTGACCGATCCGGTTGCGGCGCTCAAAGAGATGAGCTCGCTGCTGAAACCCGGCGGCGTGCTGGCGTGCGAAGATTTCATCGCTTCCACGATCACGACGTACCCAGAAACGCGCGCTTACGTGCGGCTCGGGGAGATTTATCCCATCATGGACGCGAAGCGCGGCGTGGATTCCAATGCCGGCGCGAAGCTGCATCGGTATTTCCGGGCAGCGGGTTTTGACGCTCCGGAGATCAGAATGGAGCAGCCCGCGTTTCTGCGCGGCGAAGAGAAACGCTTCTGGGGGCTGACGCTGCGCGAGGCCATCCCGGCGATTGTCGAGGCAGGAGTGGCGCGCCGAGAGGACCTCGAGGAGATCTGCGAAGAGATCGGCGAGATTGCCGAGGATGAGACGATCCTGCTGGCGCTGACCACAGTGGTGCAAGCCTGGGCGCGAAAGGATTAGGGGCGGCTATGCGCCACTGGCGTGCGCAAAAATGCGAAAGGCAGGCCGTGACGATGAACGTCAAAGCCTGCCTGATCGGCAAAGAATGAAGCGCGGCTCCGGGTTTGCGGCCGGAGACGGCCTGCTGAAAGTTAGAGTTTGACCACCAGGCTGAGCGCCAACCGGGACGAATTCTGGGTCGTGCTGTTGGCATGGAACCCAAAATAATCGTATTGCGGCCGGAACGCGATGTGCGGCGCCAGACTGAAGTCCGCTCCGCCGCCAAAGCCGAAGGCGAATGGATTCGTCGAGCCGGACGCTCCCTCAAACGACGCCGAGAAGTGCGAGCCGCCGAAGAGCCCTTCGGCGAACGGCTTCACTTTGGGGATGTGGGGAATGGTGATGCGCGGGCCGAAGGTATAGGAGGAGGCGGTGACGCCGACTCCGCTGGGCGAGCCGTGGTAAACGCCGAAGTCAGCGGCAACGCCGAAAACGCTATTGGCATGGACGCCCAACGAGGCGTCAAAACCGTTCAAATTCACACCTGAAACGCCATCGGACCCATCGAGATGGAGGAATGCGTATCCGCCCGAGACATCGATCTTTTGGGCGTAGGAACTGGCGGCCAGAAGCGAAAAGGTTAGGGCCGTCAAAATGATCTTGATCGTCTTCATCTATAGCTCCTCTTTGGTTTAATAGACAGCTAAGGTGACCTCCGTCCGCTTGGTGGCGACTGCTACTTCTGCCCCAAGCACGGCTAGTCCTCTTACTGTAAGTGCTGTGTTTACTTCGGATTTGTGGACACCAACAATGTAGGATGGGCTGGCAAAAGGGTCAATCGCGACGCTCGGAGGATGTGGCGAATCGGTATCCTGAACCTACGGTCAAGGCTGCCAATAAGCGCTGTTGTATGTGCGAGATAGCATCTCGGGGGCGCTCGACGTGAGCCCAACGCAGGGATAATGGCCGTCGCGCGGCCGTCCCGGTCACGACGACCGGTGTGACGCTCGGAACTGCAAGTTTCCGTGTCTTTCGGGCACCGTCCATGGATACTATCTGGACGATGCAAATCTGGTGGTAGTCCAGCCGTAGCGTGGCATACCGGCGCGCATGCGGGAGGAAACGATGAAGGCATTCATACTGGGCGTCCTGATTACCATCGTCGCGTTAATCGGCGGCGGACTTTTCGTGGCGGAGACGGGGCGCGTGGACATGCGCGCGGACGTACCGCCTCCACAGTTCGAGCGGCACATCGCCGGCGGAGCGATGGACGCCAGCGCGGACCGCAACGCACCCAAGGTGACGAATCCGCTGCCGCCGACCAGTGACAATCTGATCGCCGGTGCGAAGGTCTATCTGGACCATTGCGCGCTGTGCCACGGAGATCCCGTGCGGCCGCACTCGCCGCTCGAAGAATCGTTCTATCCGCGACCTCCGCAGTTCATGAGCGACGCGGCAGACATGGGCGACCAGGACAACTATTACATCACGCAGCACGGCATTCGCTGGAGCGGCATGCCCGCGTGGAAAGACGTGCTGAGCGATCAGGACATCTGGGAAGTGGTGACGTTCATCGGGCACATGAACAATCTGCCGCTGGACGTGAAGGCGGTGTTTGCGCTGCAGGGCGCGCCCCCGGCGGCCGTGCCGACGAAGAAGCCAACGAAAAACAGGTGAGTGACGAACAGTGGTCAGTGGTGAACGACGGCGGAGAGCCGCGCACGATGAGGGCAACTGCCGATGACCAGTACCACCATAACCTACATATCTTAAATGAAGCGCGCTTCTCTCTTGACAGCCGGAAATGATGCTGAGAAACTCGCGGCCCTTACACTATGTATGGTCCGCCGCTTCACCGCAAGCGAAAAGTGAGGAATGTCACAAGGTTGGTCTGCGCAAATGTATTCGGCATTCGTTGGAGTGAATCACTCCTGGCCAGGATGGAATGCGCTGCGCTCTTCTCCCCATTAGTAATTCAGTCTTAAGAGACTTTTCCGGATTCCGGGTTTGAAGAGCGCCGGGTTCGACCTGTAGTGCTCCCCACTAATTTAGACAGTCAGGGCCTCGTTTTTTAGTACACCTGCAAAAGCCAAGAAGGCCTCGTGCGGGGTGCGATTTCGGACTCCGCGATGAGGCCGGTCGTGATTGTACTCCTCGATCCAACGAGCGATCGAGGCGCGCGCTTCTTCCAAGCTGCGATATTCCGCCGTCCAGACTTCCTCTTC